>NZ_JAPZEI010000003.1:0-300000 GCF_027257905.1 Coraliomargarita parva | reverse complement strand
TTCGTCTCCGCCAGCAGTGCAACACCACTCGAACACATCCAGATCGGCGCCTGTATATTGTTCACCGCAAATGCCTCATTCACGACAGTTCCCTGCTCCAGGGGATAGTGCTGCACATGGTTAAAGCCATGGCCATACCAGTGCCCGCCACTGGCCAAATCAACCGCCACAACCTCTCCTGCGGGAATCTCCAGAATGGAATCCGTTTCGATCAGACCAGTGGTACCATCCGACAAGGTATATTTCAATTGGCGGGAAGACATACTCATTCGGAATATTCAGGCAGCCCCCGGGTCAACCATCGCAACAATATACAGATAACTAACAGTTTGTATACAGCTCGCCGGCAGACAACTCGACACTTAGACCATACGCATACAAATGAAGAACTCTCCAGCAGCACCTAGTCGTAACTGACGCTTCCCAACGGTAACTGTAGTCAAATGCCGAACGATCCAATGACTCCCCGACACCTACGCCCCACCCCGCTTAAGAACTTCCTCTTCGGAGCTCCTTACTATCCGGAACACTGGAACGAAGCGGAACGGAGACTGGACCGTGAACGCATGCAGACCGCAGGCGTCAATGTGGTACGCATGGCGGAGTTTGCCTGGGATTGCGTCGAACCGGAACCCGGCGTTTTCGACTTTCAGCTTTTTGACCAGACTATTGAGCATCTGGGCCAATGCGGGATTCAAACCATACTCTGCACCCCTACAGCGGCACCACCCCGCTGGCTCAGCCTGCAGCATCCGGAATGGATGCGGGTCGATCAAGAGGGACGCAGCATGCGTCATGGCAGCCGGCAACACTTCTGCACGAATCAACCCGGCTTTCGAAAGGCGTCCGAACGTATCACCCGCGCCATGACGCAGCACTATGCCGAGAACCCACATGTGATTGGCTGGCAGACTGACAACGAGTTTCACTGTCATATCAATGAATGTTATTGCAGCGCCTGCCTTCAATCCTTTCAGGAATGGCTACAAACGAAGTATGGTCAAATAGGACAATTGAATGCCGCTTGGGGCTCTGCATTTTGGGCACAAAGCTATCGTGCCTTTGGAGAAATCCCCTTCCCTTATCCAAACCGTCCCACGCATGCGAATCCGGGGCAACAGTTGGACTATTACCGCTTTCTCAGTGACAGCCTAATCGCCTTTCAAAGCGGTCAAATCGCTGAAATCCGCAAAGCAAATCCGGCATGGTGGGTTTCACACAACGGCACATTCGATCACATCGACCACTGGCAATTCGCGGAGGAACTCGATTTCTACGGTGTCGACGTGTATCCGGGATTTTCCCACGGCAACAATGCGCCCGAACCGGACCCGGCCTGGGCCTCTTTAAAATTGGAGGATTGCCGCTCCGCCCGGGGAAACTTTGTCGTCTTTGAGCAACAAGCCGGCGCCGGCGGGCAACACCCCTACCTGCTTCCCACGCCCCGTCCCGGTCAAATGCGACTCTGGGCCTGGCAGTCCATCGCCCATGGCGCGGACGGCATCCTGCATTTCCGCTGGCGGACTTGCCGGTATGGAGCCGAGATCTATTGGAACGGCATCCTGGATCACGACAATGTTCCAAGACGCCGGTTTGAGGAATTTTCAAAGGAAGGCGCAGAACTTCGAAGAATCGGGCCCCGCATTCTGGGCACGGTGCCTCAGGTCGACATTGGCATCTTAGTGGAGCAGGACCAAGATGAAGCCCACCAGAGCATGCCGCTGGGACAAACCGCCCCCTGGCATCAGCGCAAAGCTGTCCTGCGCGAGTTGCAAGTGCGTCATCTGGCTTGCGGCCTGGTTCAAGCCGCCGACAGTTTCACAGGCATCCGCGCCCTGTTTATGCCCGGCTTCGCGCTCATGGACCTAAAGCTAGCCTCCAAGTTAAAGGAATTCGTCCGGCAAGGAGGCATCCTGATCGCCACAGCCCGAACCGCCACCCGGACACGGGACAACCAGGTCAGCTCCGAAACAGCGCCATGCTTCCTACAGGAATGCTTCGGCCTCACCGTCGAGGAAAACGGGACACACGAACCCCTGAGGTTCACGCACGCCGGCAAGACTTACCCGACACAAAGTTACTACGAAATCCTACAAGCACTGCCTGGAGATCAAACTGAAGTGCTGGCCACATGGAACGAACTGGAGCCCCCCGCCCCACACTGCGCCCCCGGCCAAGCCGCATTGACCGTACATCCTTACGGTCGTGGGCACGCGATCTATCTGGGAACATCCTGCTCCAATGAAAATTTAGAGCCTGTCATCGATCAGTTGATGGCGATATCTACCCTGCAGCCCTTGGCCAAGGCAAACAGCACGGTCCAAATCGCCTGCCGGCAGGCTGAGACTCGCCGCTTACTCTTTCTTCTGAACCATAGCGGAAGCCCTCAGTTAGTCAGTGGACTCCCCGAGTGTATCAACCTGGTCGACCAGAAAAAGGTCTCCGGTGAATGTCAGCTCTCCGGCTACGAGCTTGCCGTCCTGGACCTTCCTACCGGCTTAGCGTTGAAAAAGAGTTCAAGGCTGTCGCCCCGCTAGGGGCCCGCTGCCGAATCCTCTGGTTCCGATATGGCCTGGGACGAACAGGTCCGACGGAAAACGCGCCAGCAACCTTAACCGGCATCCCTGAGACTATTCCGATAGGCGCGAGGCGACTTTCCGGCATTGCGCTTAAACCAGGCCGAAAAATGGGATAGCTGTACAAAGCCCAAATCAGCGGCGATTTCCTTCACCCGCTTTGAGGGATTCTCCATGGCCCTGCGAGCCAACTTGATGCGGCGATCTTCCCAATAGGCATTCAAGGTCAACCCATATGCGATTACCGCCAATCGGTTCAAACGCCCAATGGTCAATCCCGTCGCCTGACAAATCTCCGTCTCCGGGAACAACTCCCCCGGCGACAGGGCATCAATGATCTGCACCGCAACTGTAACTCGCGGATCCACGGCCTCCGGCACATGGATTTCATGCCCCTCCGCATACATCACGCGAGCCAGTTCGGAAAGCCACCTCAAGAGCTTCACCTGATAGTCATGATAGGTCAGGTAATCAATACGGCTACGCCAGAGGAAACTATCCCGGGGGTCCTGCTTTCCCTCGTCCCAACTCACCTTCTGCATCAGGTGTAAGAGCGGCAATGCCAGCTTCTCCAGCTTCGGATAGTCTTTTCCGGCAAATTGATAAAGCGGGCCACCGGAAAACAAGGCACTGCCATCCGGCCAAGCTTGCTGCACACGCAAAGAAAGCAGATGTACGTCTTCGGAAAAGCTCTGCTCAATCTCCGATCCAAAGCAAAGCAACCACTCCCCCGCAACCGCATGCGCCTCCATCCCTTCCGATTTCAGATGCGCCCAACCCTGACGAATATACCAGGCACTGAACTCGGACGAGCGTTCTCCAAACACATTCGCCCGCCCTCCGGGAATCGCATCGTCATAAATAAACAACAGATCCGAATTCAGACTGCTCCAGTCATGCAAGTTGGCGGCAGGTAAAGTCTTATTGGAGAGGCTTCTCGATTTCATGAACAATAAAGCGGATGGTTTGATCCTACAGCCTGACCGACCGAGACGAAAAGTAAAGACTCCCCAGTCATCAGAACGACAGGCTCCGCCTGGTGGGCGGAGCCTGTGCAACTACCTGCAGAAGCAAGCGACTAAGCTTTCTGGCGTTGACGACGTTTCAAACCCACGAGAATAAAGACGAGCACCCCGCCCAACAGAGCGATGGAAGCAGGCTCTGGAACTGTGACCGCAACTCCGTTCAAGACGATATTATCCAAACGATCCGACTGGGAAGAATCCAATGAATCATCCGAAAAACGAAACTGGAAAGTAATTGACCCAAGGCCCTGGAATTCCGCTCCGGAGAGATCGATCATGGCACCAGAGACAACCGTAACCGGACTGTTGTTATTTTGTTCCTGCAGCAAGGTGCCGGCAACCGACCCCACAACTGATCCAGTCTCGCCCAAGCCGTTGCCGTAAGCATCCGCCTGGACATAAGCGACGGCATTATACTCGGCATCACCAGACGATCCACCCATCACAAGGTCTAAAACCAAGGATTCGAGATTCAATTCATAGCCTGCCTCTGCTGTCACCGTGAACTCGAAGTAACTGGCACTGGCCAGTGCATCCGTCTCAGTCGCTCCGACTGAGGGCGCAAAGATATAGGCAGTTTTCGTGGAATTTGAGAACTTTGCCTGGTCGAAGCCCTGCAAATTTGTGGCGAGCGAGTTCGTATCCGTATCCTCGGTAGGTGCAGTGTATGTGGTATTGCTCCCGGTATCCATTGTATAATCGGCCAGAATGGCTGCCGAGGCGATGCCACTCATTGCGGTGCCAAAGAGGCATAGGAATCCACAAGTGTACGTGGCTTTCGTGAGAGCATAGGTGAATAGACTTTTCATAAGTAGAACATTAGAAGGTTAATTAAACATTCGCCCAAAAAGTTATCTATTCACGTCATATCTATCAAGAAACGGAATCACATACAGCGCGCACACAGTTCGCTGATTAGATAACTTTTTAATTAAATATAATAAGCAAATACAGTTGAGAGCGTAGAAAATCCCTCAAAAAATGTCGCAACAAACTCCCTCATAGAGGGCCCCACCATCCCCCTGAACCTCAATTATGAATAAATCTCCAATTATCCTGAGCGCAGCCCTTTTGAGCACCTCGATGGCGAGTGCGCAAACCACAGTCTTCAGTCACACTTTCGACGGAGATGGAGCCAGTCCCGTCACGGCAGTCAACGGCACAGGTAGCGCCAACTGGATCCTCGATGTCGAGGCAGGCAAATCGCTATCAACCAACGGAACGCCCACCGGCGCTTCCAGCGCATATCTAGCTTACAGCTTTGGCACCGGAATCTACGAGATCACAGCGACAATCAACGTTTCCTCAAAACCAACGAACAACACTGGTCTCAGTATGATTTCCTTCACGACCTCAGATCCGGTGACAGCTGGATATATCAACGAAGCAGACGCAGAAGCACATGCGAGTTTCGGGATGCGTGAGAATGGCGATTTCGAAATGTGGGGAGGCATCGGGACCGCTCTCGGGAACGACGGCGGTAATCTAGCAAGCACCTACGGCTATGGCGTCAGTTCCACCAAATCACTGGACGATCGCGAAGGCACCCTGCGACTCGTCCTTGATACGACACAGACCAACTGGACAATTGCCGGCTACTATAAACCGGTCGGTGAGTCGGAATTCCAAGTCGATGTCAATGCAGGCGATGGCATCGGTTCGGGAAGCTATATTTACACCTATGCGACAAACCCGGATGCCTTTACTGGGGTTGGTTTGCTTTGGAGCTCCAACAGCATACCTGTCTTCCAGGACTTCACAGTGACCAGCATCCCCGAGCCCGGAACCTATGGGCTGCTCTCCGGTCTGACAGCCTTGCTTGGCCTTGCACTTCGTCGTCGCAGGTAAGCTTCCTACACGCTTTCAAACGCTTGGCCGGACACGGACAATGAGGCGTTTTGTATCAGGACTATCGATACTACATGCATAAACAACCAGTCACACTCAGCATTCGAGAAGCCGGCACTTACGATGTCATCGTGGTGGGTGGAGGCCCGACCGGTTGCACCGCAGCCGCCGCTGCGGCACGCGACGGAGCAAGGACACTGCTAATCGAATCCACCGCGATGCTCGGCGGCAGTGGAACCGGCGCGCTGGTTCCCGCCTGGTGCCCCTTTTCCGACAAGAAGCAGATCATTTACCGCGGCTTGGCCGAGACGGTCCTGACCCGCTGCAAGGAGCAGCAGGCACATGTTTCGAAAGAACAACTTGACTGGGTGCCAATTGATCCGGAGTTGCTGAAGCGCGTCTACGACGAACTCGTCGCTGAAAACGGGGCCAAGGTACTCTTCAACACCATGCTCAGCGCAGTCGAGGTCAACGAAGCAGGCACCGTCGAGTCGGTCATCGTGACCAACAAAAGCGGACTGTCCCGACTGCGCGCCAAGACTTTCATCGACTGCACCGGCGACGCCGACCTGTGCGCCTGGGCCGGAGCTGAGTTTAAGAAAGGCGACAAACATGGCGAGCTGATGCCGGCCACCCACTGCTTCCTCCTCAGCAATGTCAATGAAAAGGCCTTCAAGGAAGAGTGCGACAACGGCATGCGCGTGATGGGAAACCACCCGAAGACACGCTTCTATGAAATCATCAATTCGGGCAAGTATCCGCTCATCCAGGACGCCCACGCCTGTTGCAACCTGACCGGCCCCGGGACTGTCGGATTCAATGCCGGGCACATCTGGAATGTGGATAATACGGATCCGAAATCCGTCTCCAAAGCGCTCGCGATAGGCCGGCAGTTGGCCAAGCAATTCCGTGACGCCTTTGCCGAGTACTACCCGGAAACTTTCGGCAATGCGTTTCTGGTCAGCACTGGCAGCGTGCTCGGAATCCGCGAAACCCGTCGTATCGAAGGCGATTATTCACTGACACTAAATGACTACATCGAGCGTCGCAGCTTCGAGGATGAAATCAGCCGAAACTGCTACTTTATCGATATCCATCACTCACTCAAGGAAGCCGAAGAACATGTCCGTGAACGTGCCGACGGACTCTCGACTTCTTCCATGCACTATGGTCCCGGCGAGTCCCACGGTATCCCGTACCGCTGCCTCATTCCCAAGAATTTGAAGAACGTGCTGGTGGCCGGACGCTCGATCTCCTGCGACCGCCATGTGCAAGGTAGCGTACGGGTCATGCCGGTCTGCCTGGCCATGGGCGAAGCCGCGGGTACCGCCGCGGCCATGGCCGCCCAAGAAACAGGTCGTGTCCGGGAAATATCCACTCTCAGGCTGCGCCAAAAGCTCAAGGCATATGGAGCCTATCTCCCGGATCCGGAGGAGATCTTATCCGCCAAAGCGTAAGCGATTCAGCCCCGGGAACTGCCAAGTCCACAGCTTGCACCCGATTCAACCGACGGCTGATATACAGTAAGCCGGATGAAAATTCCGTCTGTTCGCATACTGAATAAGTTGCATCGCGGTGAATACTGAAATGGTCTCGTCGAAAAGGACGATTGAATCCACCCACACAACCAAGGATCCGAAACATGCCATCACGGCACCAACAACACACCATATCCGCAACTAGGATGCCATGCCTCGCAAACTAAAGCTAATTCAATGCGGTGTCGGCGGGTTTGGACGCAGCTGGCTCGACGTATGCTCGGCCTCCGAGGACTTTGAGCTCGCCGCCCTGGTCGACATCAACCAAGCGGCCCTCTCAGAAGCCGGCCAATCCATCGGGCTGGGCAGCGTCTGCCTCTTTGACCAGCTGTCAAGCGCGCTGGACGCAGTCGAAGCCGAGGCAATCCTGACGATCACACCACCGGAAGTTCATATCGAACACGCCCGTGAAGCGTTTGCCAGGGGCCTGCATGTCATGACCGAGAAGCCGGTCGCCGAGAGCCTGGATGAGGCACGCACGATGATCCAATTGGCTCAGGAAGCCAAACGTCAGCTCATGGTCAGTCAGCAATACCGCTTCAACGCCCCGATCCTACAAATGAAAGAAGCGCTGGGCGGCGGCGAGATCGGCACACTGACACACGGACACATCGATTTCTATGTGCCCGGCGACTTTCGAGGCAGCTTCCGGGAAAGCATGCCCTACCCGCTACTCCACGACATGGCGATCCACCATGTCGACCTCATCCGCGCGCTGACCCAGCAGGATATCAGGCAAGTCACGGCACGAGCCTTTAGAACTCCGTCGGATTGGTTCCAGAACGAAGCCGGCTTGAAGATGCTCTTGGAACTGGAAAACGGCCTGCTGATTTCATACTCAGGAGACTGGAGTGCCTTGGGACGTTTCACAGGCTGGAACGGAAACTGGCGCCTCCAAGGCACACAAGCTTCGCTGCACCTGGATAATGACGTTGTATCCATTGACCATTGCGAAGCATGGATGAAACATCCGAGCCATAAAGAATGCCCCCCACCTGCATCTGGCCCGGTCGAGCGTGAAGCCACACTTCAAAATTTCGCCAGATCCATCCGAAGCGGGATTCCTGCCGAAACCAGTGGTGAAGACAATATCAAGAGTCTCGCCGTCATCATGGCAGCCATCAAGAGCAACGAGGAACTGCGTCCGGTCACCGTTTCAGAATTACTCTAAGCATCCCAGACATGGAAATCATTCACAGCCCCCAAGCACATCAAGTCCTGCAAAGAATCGGCCATCAAGGCGCCAACACTTCCCTCAGCGGTAAAGCCACTCCGTTCTCGGAGATCACGCTATCGATCCGGGATTCGAGCGGCCAACTCCCTGACTTCAAGACAATCAGACTTCGAGCGGATGCCACAGGCAGCTTTCTAGCTGAGCTGCGTCAGATCCCAATTGGCGGCCCATACGAACTCCGTATCGAACAGGGAAACCGATCCAAATGTATCGGACCCTTCTTCGTCGGGGATGTCTGGATCCTGGCGGGGCAAAGCAATATGGAAGGCCTGGGAAACATGACTCACGCCGCCGAGCCGCATCCTTTGGTGCAAGCGTACTCCATGGCACGGGTTTGGCGACCAGCGGAAGACCCCCTGCATATCCTGCAAGAATCCACGGACGCTTGTCACAGCAAGGGACAAGCCTGCACAGCCGAACAAGCGGAATCCCTAAGGGCAAACAAACCCACCGGAGTGGGCGCGGGTGTCTTTTTCGGCCGAGAAATGGTCGAACGCACCGGTGTGCCTCAGGGGCTCATCTGCGCCGCGCACGGCGGAACTTCCATGGAGTCCTGGAGCACGATCCGAGCGAAAGCCGAAATGTATCATTCGATGCTCAAGTCGGTTCGCCAAACAGGTCAGCCTGTCGCTGGCGTCCTGTGGTATCAGGGCGAGAGCGATGCCGCCCCCGGAAACATCGATTTGTATGCCGAGCGGATGCAGCAACTGGTGGCCTCGACACGCGAGGAGCTGCAGCAACCCGAGCTCCCATGGATCATGGTGCAAATCGGGAAGGTCTTCGGCCACAAAACAAAAGATTCGATTCGCCATTGGAATCAGATACAGGAGCAACAGCGACAACTGCCCGAGACGATCACGGATCTATACACAATCGCCGCCATTGATTTACCGATGGACGATGGCATCCATATCAGCGCCACCGGCTTCCCCACACTAGCCCAGCGCATGGCCGTTGTTGCAGAAGCCCTGCAAAGCGGGGAGAACTCTGCAGCGCAACCACCAAAATTTGAAGCGATCCGCAAGTTAGATAATGGAAGCAAAGCTTGGCGCTTCGCGATCCGATATTCAAATGTCGGATACTTGAAAGCAACAGGCACACCTCATGGCTTTGCACTGACCGACTCCGCCGGGGACGAGCAGCCTCTGATCATCAAAACCACTTTGGAGGAAAAAGAAGCAATCATCGAAGTTATCCCGCCCATGGGAAAACTGCCGGAAGACTTCAACCTCTCCTACGGACATGGCTGCACACCTTATTGCAACCTCAGCGACGCCCGCGGAATGGCACTCCCGGTTTTTGGCCCCATCCCCCTTGCTCCGAAATCTGCCGGCACGCCCTACCTCCGGCATTGGAAAGTCTCGGCTCCGCAAGAATTGACGCGTACCGGCAAGGAAATCCCTGCCCCTCCGGAAGGCCTGCCCCTAAGCGAAAAATCCTATGGCGAGGATGGCTTTATCAACGAGCACGACAACTGGGCCGGACAGAGCGGCTATGCCTATTTCTTTCAGAAAATGTCACTGTCCGAGCCTATGACACTCTCTTTTAAAATGGGCTACGATGGTCCATTTGCAGCTTGGATCGACGAAAGCCCACTGCACGCCGACCCATATGGAAGCAACCCATGCCTGCCCGACAAAACCAGTCGAACGATTCAACTCAGTGCGGGCGAACACGAAATCTGCACCGGTATGGATGTCGGCAATGGGATCGCATGGGGATTCTTTCTACGTGTCATACGCGAAGACCTGTCCAAGGAGACCATCGATTCTGGAGAATTTGCACTGCCAGGATTTGCGGAATTTTAGAAAACGTTTCGCATTGTAGCGCGACACTCCAGCGGGCAAGTCAAGCAAACAGGGTTTCAAGTGTAGAGAAGCGATGACAGTCGCTTCTACCTGTGCCGATGTCGAAGCCGCTCCCGCGTCTTCGCTGCACAGAGAGAAACCAATCGTTTGAAATCAACTAGGTCGCGGACAGCATGCTCGATTCAAGCAATTTGCCGACCTCAGGCCGCAAAGCATACACCTGACCGGCTTTGAATGCATACTCGCCGTCTTTCAATTCCAGTGCACCCGCTTCTAGATCAGTCGCACAATCGTATCCGTTCACTGAGACGTCCTCGAAGACCCAAACCACAGCCGGATTCCCATTCGCATCCAGCCAGAGGATATATTTCCCTTCCGGCTGTAGTCTCGGACGATCCATAAACGGCAGCGCCGCATTATAGAGGTGGTTCACCCTTCCGTATTGCGCAGCAAAATCACCTCCGGGCAGCCTTGCTTTGTTCGGGGCACCGCTTTCCCATGGATCGGCACTCAAACCAGGAATCGCCCGGTGGGCGGCCAGCCAGAAATAGACCTCCACACTCAAGCGCTCAGGGTGCGCTAGCATCTCTTTGCAGAAGAATCCAGTGCTACAGTCCAATAAGGCAAAGGCATGATCTCCTTTAGCACAATCGTCCCATAAGCGGCGTCGGAAGGCATCGTTCTTAAAACCAAACATCGCCACTTGGCTGACCCCAAAGATACTCACGACCTCGACGCGCTGCTTAAACCCGCGCTTCTGGAGCTGAGCTTGCATCCGGAAAATTTCATCAGCCTGAGGGGCCTTGTCTTCGGCTCCCCAGTCAATCCCCGTGACCCCCAGGTTCTGGTAGGAATCCCAGAAGATGCCATGAATCCCGGTGCTGTCCTGAACATCGAAAATTTGCTGCTGAAACCAATCGCCATAGCCACTGCGGATGCGCCCGCTCCATAGACTACCGTAATTGCCATCCCAGGGATCTCCATTGGCTTCTTTCAATACCCAATCCGGGTGCTCCTGCCATACGGGAGCCTCCTTGGACATATGGAACGAATACCACTGCATGAGCTGAATATCACAGGCATCAGCCACCGCGTTAAGCGTCTTCATCCCCTCGCTTCCACCAAATGCATCGGCATAAGTAAACGAATACGGACAGCAGATATTCCCCTTCAACCACTCACGCGGATCGGAGGTGATACTGTCCCATACTCCGTGCGTGAACATATCCTTGTAACCAAGTCGCTGATACTCCGGAAGGTCCCGCTGGATCGGCTCGTGCCATTTTTCCATCCGTTCCTTGAGTTCCTTATCCCACAAATGCGCCCCCACACAGGGAACCGGAACCTCGAGCTGGAAATCATAATTAGCGAGAATCCGTCGACGCACCTCCATGAAACAATCCAACCAGAGATTCCTTGTTTCGTATTTGGCCAATGTGACCTCGGCTTTGTGCACCAACAATTTCCGACTCTGGACCTTGACGCTTTCGCTCAATGGAAAATAGGTACGGTCCAAATAGTGAATGACATTTTCATCGGCATGCTTCTCCAAACGAGCCCGGGTCAACCCCGGCTTCTCCGAAAAGAGACAGATCGCGGTATCTCCCTTGGCCTGAAAGTCGCAGATAGCTGCACCCGCCGCACGTGGCAGCATATCCATCGGATAACTCCCGCCCCATCCATCGGTAAAGAATTTCTCGATCGTGGAAAAGGCATCCCCGGCATCAACGACTTTCTCCAATTCCAAGGTCGAGACATCTTGCTGGATTAAAGTCGCGCCTTCGGCCACACCACCGATCTCCCAAGTGGATTGCTCTAACATCCAGTGTATCGGCATACCCGAACATTCGTAGCTGAGCTGCATGGTTAGGCCTTGCCACTCATTTTCGTAGAGCGTCTCGGCAATTGGCTCAAAGCGCCAGATAAACAACGCTTCCGGCTGCTCGACACGACGGCTCTTCACCCGTGCCTCTCCCATGGCATCTGCTTGTTGGATACGCGGCAAGGCCACACCTTTGGATTTTAAAACCAATTCGACAGCTTCACCCGCCTGCCGAACCTCTTCCAAACTGAAAGTCTCGAAGCGAACCGCACGTTCCTCCACTTCCGACTCGGTGTAAAAATTCCAAGGCAAAACGGAAGCTCGTAAAGGCACCCCCTGATATTCGACGACACCGATGCCGAGAAATTTATCCTCCTCAAGTATGAGCTGTAGCGATATGCCGTTCGAGAATGCGAGGTCTTTCATGAGCCCTCAAACTAATAGCCCCCTGACAAACGAACAGGACAACAGTATACACACAGCTAAAAACTGTATCAATCCGCAGAGGCAATGCGATCTCAACGGGAGGGATTAGAATTCGCGGGCGCCCTCACCTTTGACGAGATGAAACTCAATCAACTGTCGTTCCGGAGTCTCACCCCGTAACTTGACTTGTAGCGCCTGCAACAAGGCATCCGCAATGGGATTGACACTCACTTCCATCCAATCACAAGGAAAAGGCACGAGGTAAGGCGACTCCACATTACGGTGCAGGATCAACTTCAAATCCTCGGGCACCCGCACATGGCGCTCGACAATGGCGGAGACGACCCCACGCGCCGTCACATCCGGGTAGATAAACAACCCGTCCGGACGCGATTTCAGATCCCAAAGGGATTCAAACTGATGATACCCCTTTGTTTCCATCGCTTCACGCGAAACAATGATCCATTCGTAATTGATGTTGATTCCGATTTCAGCACTCAGGTCGTCCAACATTTCCAGCACCTTGGAATTGGCAGGTTCCGAAGGGATCATAAGCCCTACAGAACGGCATCCCAATTCGGCCAGCCGACGAACGGCTTTTTCAATCATCCCTCGTGAATCGAAGACAACATCCACGCTGCTGCCATGAAGAATCGTCATGGGAACGCCCGAGTCCCGGATCCACTCGACCATGGATTCATAGGCCATAATGGCAATGTAACCATCGACCGCCCCCCCCTTTTGAACCTGGGCATTCTCCGGTGGAGCACCGTAACGATTCTTCTCGGGCCGCGTATCCATGAGCGGAACCATCTCAAAGCCCAATTGACGCCCCCGCTCCATAATCGCCCAAAATAAATGCAGATAAAACAAGGAACTCTGCTGCTTCCGAGCATCGGCCCCCGAATAGACCACAACCCGCGGTGCTGCGGATTGCGCCAAGGTATTCGTCTGCGAAGCTTTTTCGGGGCAACTGCTCATGATTAAGTCGAGTATTGAGGCAGGTGCTTGGATGTCCACACCATACACTATGATACAGTATGCTTATCTGTGTAATGCGACTTGTCATCGCATCGACATGGCCCATTCTCGAACCCAATGGCACGCCATCGTCTCAACAAGAACCTCCCCCCACTCGCTGAAGCATTTTCCGGATTTGATGGCTTTCCGGAAAACTGTAGTCGTCAGAAGATTCTGACTGACTGTTTGAGACAAGGCGCACTCGAGATGCAGGGCGACAGCCCCTGCCCCTTCTATTCCATGCGGGAAGTGGCTGAATATTTCGGGGTCCCTCTGCGCACGGTCGCACTCGCCTATGAATCCCTCGACCTGGAAGGGATTCTCCACAGAATCCGGGGCTCGCAAACCATGCTGACCGGTCGCAAACCGAGCACCCGCCAACCGGTTAACGCCATCGTGGGGCTCCCGATATGGTTGCAAGCCATGATCACTTCCCCCTTTGAGTGTAACTTGCAGATTGAACTGGAGGAACGCCTGCGGGCGCGGGGATATGTCGCGGACTCAATTTTCTACAGAAGCCGTGAAGACTTCGATCCTGATTTCACCGAACGACTACTACGCCACAATCTCGATCTGATTATCTGGCAATCCCCGCACCCACTGTCGTCGCACGTGCTGATGTCATTACGCGAGCGGGGCATGCGTTTGATCCTGCTACAACCAACAGAGAATACACTCAACCTGCCTTCACGCACCCATTTACTGGACTGGCAACCCGCCTATCATCAATTGTTAAAGCACTGGACTGAGCTGGGCATCAAACGTGTTGTCGTCCCTGAACCGGACAACTTGGTCGCGCGCCGTGCCATCCGGAAATTCAAGACACAACTCGCTGAGTCTGGGTTGACATACGTATCAGTCGAGGCCAGCCCCGAAGGCTTGCAATCATCAAAAATGGAGCCAAACAGCGAAAAATCAGTCCTCGCCTTCTTTGACTTCCAGATCGCCGACAACCTCTGCAACGGCTACTCCGATCTAATCGAACAAATTGCCTCGGAACACCGATTGGCCTTCTGCCGTGGCCCCGTCCGTGTGCCACGCTTGACGACTTTAAAAACCGAAATCGATCTGGTACAGCTCAACCCGATCGAGTTGGCCGAAAAGGTTGTCGAGGACCTCTGCGACCCACATCAGACACAGGAAGGCACGCGCAGCACCATCACCGCGACTTTCCATGTCATGCAAAGCATGCCCGGGTTAAATGACTTCGACCGCTTCCAGTTGAATATGTAAACGGGAAAGCACTGGTAGGGAAAACGCGCCAGAGACTGGCGCGGCTACAACGAACGCGAGAGCATATTGCACTGGAGCCAATAGATTCCGTAGGGCTCGACCGACAGTTCTCCTGCCTCAAGCGACTTGCAGCTGAGCACATCCGTTGCGGCATGACTCAAGTCGAAGGATTGCGGATCGGACGTCACATTGTGCACGCAAAACATCACCTCACCAGTAACTATAGTCTCACGACGCACGACAAAAAGCCCCGGCCCCGTATCGACAATCACCTGCTTCGCATTCGGATGCAAAGCCGACAGCGACCGACGACAAGCCAGTAAGTGCTTGTAAGCGGCAAAGACCTGACTGCGCAGACTGGACTCATCACCGAGCGCGGCCTTCAATTCCACCTCACACAACTGTTCGCGGTTAATACTACGCGCACGGCCCGTTACTTTCACCCCATCGTAGTCATTGCGTGAGCCAAGCAAACTGTGGATATAAATCCCCGGGATTCCCATCAGAACAATTGGGATGGATTGCGAGACCATAAACCGCTTGACCTGCAACGACTTCGACTCGTCAGCATTCGGATCATTGATGGCATCGAAGTAAGTCAAATTCAATTCATAGGGGGAGACGGAGCCATCACTGTTCCGCTTCCCCGTCATATCGCCGCCGCGGTCGTAAGACATTTGCACCAGCTCGTTGCGTTCATCCTCAGTTAAAATCCCTTCAGTCGGACGCATCCCGATACCATCATGAGTTGCCGTGATATTGAGATAAGTTGCCTTCGGACCGATGTATTCCAGCTCCCGGGCCCAGTTGGACAAAACAGAAGCATCCCCCTTGAACAGGCTCCAAACGATTAAGGGTGCCAGGGAAAAGTTGTAGATCATTTGCGCCTCATCGCCCTCCTGACCGAAGTAACTGACGTTCTCCTGGTGCGGCACATTCGTCTCGGTCAACAATAAGACATGCGGCGCAACCTGATCATAGATATCCCGCATCAATTTAATCAGTTCGTGGGTTTGCGGCAGATGCGCGCAGGATGTGCCGAGTTCCTTCCACAGGTAGGGTATGGCATCGAGACGAATCATACCGGCCCCTTTGACAGCATAAAGCAACAGTACATCCAGTATCTCCAACAGAACTTTTGGGTTGTCGTAGTTGAGATCCACTTGGTCGGCAGAAAAAGTCGTCCACAACCATTCGCCCCCACGGCAAGTCTCGAACTCATGAAGCAAAGGTAGATTACGTGTCCGAAGCACAGAAGAGGTATCAGTCTCCGGATCCAGAGAGACAAAGAAGTTTTCGTATTCTAAATCACCGGAAGCGTAAGCTTTCATATAGCCACTGGAGGCAGAGACGTGATTGATCACCCCATCGTAAACCAAACGATAATCAGCTGACATCGCTTCCAAGTCCGACCAATCGCCGAGGTCCTCACGAACCGCTCGAAAGTCGACTACGGAAAAGCCATCGTCACTGGTGTAGGGATAGAACGGCAACAAATGAACAAAGGTCAGCAAGTCCCCCACTTCCGACTGAAGAAAGGCATGCAGCGACGGCAAAGGAGCCGTGTCCTCCCCCAGAATGGAATCTCCATAGGTGATCAGGAAAGTGTCCCGCTGCGACCAGCCAGCCTGCCCCAGGGGAATCTTGCATGCATATTTGTCCATCAATGCCTGCAATTCATCCAAGATAGCCGGAGTCCGCTCTGCCCCGTAGACAAATTCCAGGCGCCGGCGGATCATCGAAAGGTCGATCGCATGTTTTTCCATTCAAGGATGACAAGAAATCAAGCGCATCAAAACAAGACCCTGAACAGGGGACAGATTGTATACAGGCATCTTTCTGCTGGAATTGTAGCCGTCTCAGTCTCTGAGGCGCATCGCCCAAGCAGCCAAGGTAAGCGAGCCGGAAACTGTATCTCAATGCCGAGACAAGAAGAAATCAATATATAGCATTCATTGCTAAAAACTTACGTCGATTGAAATGAATCATCGTATCGTTCCGGTATTTTCACAGAATAGTATCCGTCTGTATTCTGTATAGCTTATCCCTAAAGCCCCGATCTGCGAGCATGTTAGCTGAACATGCAAAAATCCCGAATCATCCGTGCTGGTCTGGCCTTGGCGGCCGTTTTCCTATCTGCCTGTGCCTCCACAACCTCAACGCAAATGAACGCCCCCGCTTCCCCGGCGAAACAAGCCTCTGTAGCCAGCTTCCATCAACGCGCGCAAGCCGGCGAACCATTGAATATTGTCTTTTTAGGCGGTTCATTAACTTGGGGGGCCAATGCCAGCGACCCTCAGATCACCAGCTATCGCGGGCGCATGACGTCATGGCTACGGGAGCAATATCCCAACACCCCTTTACACATTCATGACGCCGCCATCGGTGGCACCGGTTCGGACCTAGCCCTATTTCGTCTGGAGCGCGACGTGCTCGCTCATGATCCGGACCTGGTTTTCCTCGATTTCACGGTCAACGACAACGCAGGCGGCACGGACCATGAACGACTCGCCTGCTACGAAACGCTCATGCGCCGCATTCTCGACTCGGACGCGGCGTTGATCCAGGTCACCATGATGTTCAAATGGCATGTAAGCCCGGAAAAGGACGGCAATGAATTCCCGCCCCGCCTCCGCGATCATATTGCACTGGGCAAAACCTACAATGTTCCTGTGGCGAACGTCATCCCGCACGTGCGCCAAACCGTTAAAGAAGGCACTGCGATCGAAACACTCTGGCCTTTCGACGGCGCACACCCCGACGACCCCGGCTATGAACTCTTTTTTGAAGCGGTTCGCGACCGCTATGTAGAAGCAGCACAGGACAAAAGCCTTGTCGCCACCATCCCGAACACTCCCGTGTATGGTGATCGCTATGCCATACAAACACGCGCCCTGTTGAAGGATCATCCTTTACCCGACGGCTGGGAAATCAAAAAGACCTGGCGCACAGCGCTCTGGTTTGACGGACAGGCCAGTCGTTGGATGGGCGACGTCGCAACCGCATCGAAGGAAAACGAATCAGCCGCACTTGACTTTGAATTTAAGGGCTCGCTGGTCGGCTTCTTCGGCGAGCGAGATAGCATCGCACCGGATGTGAAAATCTGGATCGACGGGGAACTCGTGCTCCCTCCGAATGCGAAGAAAGATCAAACCACCTGGCACATGGCCAGCGATCGTTTTGCACCGGTCAAAAAGGGGAGCGGCAGGTTGTTTATCTGGAACCTGATCGCCGATGATTTGGAAGACGGACCGCACACACTCAAGATCGAACCGGTCTGGGATGGCGCCGACGACTCAGCCGAGCTTCGCATCGAAAGCATCTGCTATGCAGGAAAGGCACAATGAATTTATCTTTACTCTGTGAAAAGTTGGCCGCCGGTCACTTTGAAACCGCCCGCCGAATCGGACTCCAGCTTCTAGCCGAAGACACGGAGCCCAAAGATGAGGTGCTCCTCATCCTACACGATGCACTCGTCAATCTCGCCGACTTCAAGGGTGCACGCGAACTCCTGGAGAACCACAGCGAAGCCCTGGCCAAGCGCCAATTCGAGAGCAGCTTGAGGCTCGCTCAGGATCTCCGAACCCTAGCCAGCGAGAATCACTACCGTCTTTCCGAAGAAGCCGGGCAGGGTTACAGCTGGGATGAGTATATTGCTAAATACCGTAAACTTTCCGCGGAAGCTTTGATCGAAGCCCGTAAATTGGCACAGACCCCCGACCAGGAAGAACAAGTCGACCACGCCCATGCGGAACAAGGACGCGGGCCCTACGACAATCCGAAGCCACTGGAAGTGCCCGAATTCCCGCCCAATCCGGGCAGTAGTCTCAGCGGAACCATTCAATGGCCCGACGGCAGTCCGGTCGCCGGGGCCACAGTAACCCTTGGCCTCAAGGTCGAAGTCGAAGTCCCCGATCCGGACACTTTCACTTCGTCAGCCATGGACTTCGCCCCCCGCATCGGCCCGATGCGAAAAATGACAGCAAGGACCGACGCCAAAGGTCACTTCTCGATTCAAGATGTGCCCGTAGGCGTGCACGACTTTCTCGCGGTCACGATGGACCCGCTCCAACACGCCTTACCGACACGATTCTTAACCCGCGGCATTCAAATCGAACAGGCAGGTCATACCGAACTCGGCACACTGACCATCGAGAAATGGACCAGTGCACCCGCCAAAGCAATCGAATCCCCCCATCCAAATCAGTTTGAAGCTAACGGCACACAATGGATCAAATGCGCCGAGTGGACTCTCGAAAACCCATTCTACTATGATTTCCCCACCCAGCTATTAACGCTACCGATGGATTCCACATCGGGCTCTCTGCGTGTGCGTATTGAATCCGAGGAAGATCATCCCTTTCAAATCAATGCCCGGAACGAAGTCTGCCTGTTGACAGGACTACCCCGGAATCAGCAACGGGTCATTGCAGTTTATCAATCGGAGTCGAGGGACTACACACCCACCGATCCGGCCACATCGATCCAAATCGAAACCGACTCGGATGGTATCCTACAAATCGATACAGGTTGTGCCAGCTTCCGCATGCCCGGGCCCGAGGCGGCCATCGGGACAGCACCGCTCTTAGCAGTCAAGGGTGTCGACGCCCTCTGGCGCGGAGAGGGACGCTTTCAACTCCCCGAGGGTGTCCAGATCTCAGAGCAATCGTCATGTATCGTCGAGACAGGTCCGATTCTGGTCACAGTCGCACACGACTACCGACTGAGTGACGACAGCCAACTCTCACTCTCATTCACCGCACTCGCCGGACAAGCGCTGCTACTGGCCGAAGAGCGCACGACTGCAGCCGACGCCGCTTTTGAGTTTTCCCTTCGCGAGTTTTCCGGTGGACGCAGCTACCTGCATTGGTGTGTCGAAAACGGCTCTCGCCATTGGACTCAAATCGAAGCGAAAGACAGCACACTGGCCCAACTTCAGGAATCCATCGCCTGGTGGATCCCGCCCAATGGCTTTGCCTGTGCCATGACTCCGGAGGGGCTCGAGAAAAAGGACTACATCGGCGTCTTCAGCCGCCTGCGCGGGCAATGGGACGACAAGCTGTTCGAGTCCTACTCCAAGGGTCCCCTGGACCGCGATGGAACACGAAACCGCGAACTCGAATGGCCTTACCCGGAAATGGTGGGGTCAACCGTCTCTATGATTTCAGCTCACAGCTCGGCCGACGCCGACGCTTATTTCCGCTTTCCCTTCTTTGAAGGCACTCGTCACTGGGGCCTGCTGGTGTCATCCTTCGACCAGAATGATGGACATGATAAAGCTCTCGGACGCATTCAACACGCCTATTCCTCCCCGCGCCTGCAGGAGCTTAAAGACTGGCACTTTGATGAACCGGATCAAGTCGAGCGACCTCACCTCATCACCGAACGCAAGGATTTGATCCACCTGCGCAAGAAGGCACAATCCGGTCCTTTTTCCGGTTTGTGGCAAAAGATACAATCAGAAGAAAAAACACCGGGCCCCCGTGACGGAGTGGTCTTTGCCATCGACGCCGACCCCATGCTGGCTTGGAAAAAACGGATTCAGTTGACCGAGGAGGTGAATATCCGGTCCAAGATGACGCTTCTTGGGCGTGATTGGGGCGACATGTATTCACCGGTTGGCGGACGCAGCATCACAACCGCAGTCGAAGAATACGACTGTCTCGCCCCCAGCGGTGTCTTTACGAAGAAGGAGGAACGCCGTATCCGCGCACACTTCATCCTCATGGCCCACATGTTTATGGAGCCGGACTTCATGAATTGGAAGTATGGTGGTCGTAACGCCAACTTCGAAGCCGACCGGGTCGACATTGTCGGTGCGATCGGGCTGGTCTTCCTCGGACATCCGGATGCGGAGAAATTCACCCAGCACGTCATCGAACGCAACCAAAGCGCCCTGCTCGCCTATTGCACTCCGGGCAGTGGCCGCTGGTATGAGAACCCGGCCTGCTACTACCTGCACGCCTCGCGCTGCCGGATCAATCTGATCTTCCACCTCGCCCACAAGGGCTTGATCGACATCAACGAAATCCCGCGCTTAAAGGACTTCCTCCGCTGGGGCATCCATCTGCTCACGCCGCCGCATCCGGTCGACTACCAAGTCATGCACGCCGGCGACGCCGAGAGCTACGCTGCAGCTGATAAAGTGCGCAAAGTGCCGCCCGTGGGTGACCATGCTGGCATCGGACGCTGGCTCTCCGAGCACTATGCATTCATCAGCAAGCTCTACGAGACGTCGGATCCGGAATTCGCCGAGGAGCTCAAGCAGGCCTACTTTGCCGCCAACGCCGATGGGCAACGCCTGTTGGGGCAAGGCTCCTGGGAAAACAACGGCCCGGAAACCGGACCGCATTCCGAGTTCACTTCTGCCAATTTCGGTAACCTTCCGCTGTTCTTCTGTAATTTCGAAGCAGACGACTTGCCGTCCACATTAACCGTGAAGCCGACCGGCCGACGTCTGGAAGGCTTCGGTGCGGTCTTCCGCAATCAAGTGAACCAATCCGATGAAAGCTATCTCTTAACATATCAAGGACCGGGGGGCTATCGCTACCAGCGTTCCCAAGGCAGCTTCATCTACTTTGCCAAGGGCATCCCTTTAGTCTTCGACGGTGGTGAAGCCGGCGAGACATGGCGTCACAACACCCTCTCCTTCCATGACGTGCACATGCCACTGTCCTCAGGACATGTCGAACGACACTTCGATGCTGAAGGGATTCAGTTTTGCCAGGGCGTGCACCCGGTCATTCTCAAACCGGGCGATCCCGTTTTCCTCAATGACGACTGCCGCCACACACTTGTCGAGGAATGCTACCGTCGCTTCGAGATCGAACAACCCGCGGTCTCTCGCTGCTTCACCTGGATCGATGACGACTATCTCATTATCCACGACGACCTACAACACGCCCAGACCGTAAAATCACACTGGCACATTCAAGTCGCGGGCGAAGCCCCTCAGGCGATGGAAAACAATGGCTTCCGTTTCCCCGGACGCTTTGGACTGGACCTTCAAGTCATCCTTCCTGATCAGACCTTTATCGCCCAGAAAAGCGAGAAGATACCCGTTTCCTATTACTCCGGCACACCCGACGAGTGGTTTGCCATGCAGCATTTGCAGCTGAGTGGCTCCAATCAAACGAGCTACTTGGCCGCGCTCAAGCCGCTCGAGGCCGGAGCGACCTCTGACTTCAAATGCGAATCCCTGAAACAAGGCGAGCAGATCATCGGTAGCCACATCACCGAGGCAGCCAATGAGGACTTCCTATGGTTCCAACGCGACGGTCTGACCTGGAACAACGATCAGCTTTCATTCGCAGGCAGCTTCGGCGCCTACCTACAAAGACCGGATACAACCCGCTGGGTGCTACTGGCAGCCGGCAGCCTCACTACCGACGAACTAAAGCTGGAAAGCGACGGCCCTTCCGTCGTCCTCAACCTGAAAGATGGCCAGCTATCGATCCACGCCGAAGGACAAGGCAGCATCCGTATCCAAAGTTGCGACGTCTCACAACCGACCGAGATTAATGTCGACGGTTCTATTCACGAATCCATCGATCCCAGCGCTGTGCTGACCACATGACTGAAAGGCCAGAGCGACGCGATAAAAATTCAAACCAAAAGGTAGGGATCGTTATCCTTAACGATCCGCCCATGGTTTCCCACGTGGCCTCGGTTCTCAGAACCGGGGTCCGAACAACATTCAACTTTCAACAAGCAACTAACAACCACTTCACATGAACATCGAACGTCTTCCCACCAACCCGCTCTTCACTCCGGACAATATCAAGCCGTCCCGCCCGGACGTCGAAATCATGTGTGCCTTCAATCCCGGGGCCACGCGATTCAACGGCAAACGCCTCCTACTCCTCCGCGTTGCGGAAAAAGCGATACCGGATGAAGGCTGCGTGGCCACCCCGATCTTCGATCCGGAAACCGGCGAGGTGCACATCCAACAGTTCAAACTGGATGACCCTGACCTGGAGCTCTCCGATCCGCGTTTCTTCAAGCACAAAGGCACGATCTACCTAACCAGTCTCAGTCACTTCCGTATCGCCACCTCGGACGACGGATTGAATTTCACCATCGACGATAAGCCCAGCATCTTCCCGGTCGGGCCCTACGAGGCCTTCGGTATCGAGGACGCCCGGATCACTGAAATCGAAGGAACTTACTATATCAATTACACCGCAGCTTCTGACTTCGGCGTGGTCACCGCACTGATCACGACCACCGACTTCAAGCACTTCGAGCGAAAGGGCATCATCTTCGGGCCGGACAACAAGGACGTCGCGCTCTTCCCTGAGAAAATCCACGGGCGCTTTCAGGTCTTTCACCGCCCGGCCGTCGTCCACACGGGTAAGCCCTCCATCTGGACCGCTGCTTCGGAGAACATGCTCGACTGGGGACGTCATGAATACGTTATCGGCCCACGCAGCGCCCACTGGGACTGCGAACGCGTCGGTGCCGGCAGCGCCCCCATCAAGACCTCAGAGGGCTGGCTCGCGTTCTACCACGCGGCGGACTACAACACACGTTATTGCCTCGGCTTACTCCTGCTCGACTTGGAAAAGCCCTGGAAAGTCCTCGCCCGTTCCAACGAGCCCTTCTTTATCCCCGAGCTGCCCTACGAATGCGAAGGCGGCTTCATGCCGAATGTCGTCTTCCACAACGGCACGATCGACCTCGGCAACGGTAATCTCGAACTCTACTACGGCGGTGGCGACCTCGTCACCTGCGGCGCCAAAGTGAAGCTCGACGATCTGATGAATCAGTTGAAGTAGCTGTTTCCCTGCGTCTTAGGAAGATCGCGAAGGGATTCAAAGCTTTCGCTCAAACCATGATGTATTCTCTTTGAACCGTTAATGGACATTCATTAGCACACATTGAGAAGCATAAGCGCAAATGAGCGAACATAAGCGGTCGCCAGCTAGGCTGGCCTTCCAGCACGTTGTCCGGCAGAGCCGGAGACTACTTATCTTCGCTTATTTACGCTTATATTTCATCGGGGATAAACTCTTTGATCAGATATCGCTTCCATTCCAACTGGTCGAGTGGACCAAAATTGATGAGATAGCCGACAGCTTTCCTCGTCACACGCATGTAATTCAATAATTGTCGCTCATGGTCCTTATTGAGTCCTTTGACCGCCTTCAACTCGACCACAACTCCACTGCTGACGTAGAGATCCGGAACAAACTTCTTCTCCAGAATATGACCTTTGTAGTAAACTGAAAGCTCCTGCTTGGAAACAAAGGGTATCGAGCGAAAACCAAGCTCCATTTCCAAACTTTCATGATAGATTTCTTCACTCAAGCCACCTCCCTGTTCTCGATGCACCTCAAATGCAGCACCGATCAAAGTATAGCCTACACTTCCCATATATTCTCTGTTTTCATTCATAGTGAACACCTCATCGGAATAATTCTGAATGGAAAAGATAAAATAACGTAGTTATCATATTACATAAGCGTCAATAAGCGAACATAAGCGGTCGCCAGCTACGCTGGCCTTTTCACACGTTGTCGGACGAAGTTCCAGAAACATGATCGAAACCCACAAAAAAGGAGGCACCCATACGGATACCTCCTTTGTAGATATGGTTTAAAGTTCTTAGGCCCGACGGGGACGCTTCGCGATGAAGAGGAAGCAGAATCCACCGAGAATCGCAGCAAAGGCTGAGGGCTCGGGAATGGCTGAGATAGTCAGAACACCGGTAGACTCGGTGAAGGTGTAATCACCCAAAGTCCACACACCCGCTTCCGACTCGGTAAAGTCCTGTACGGCAAAGGTCGCTCCATACGATTCGGCGACGCCTGCCCCGATAATCGTCCAGCTGTTACCGGCGGTGGCATCGGCGCCGGACAAGTCAAAGATCAGAAGACCATCCAGAGCGAGATTGGCAGTGCCCAAGAATCCATTGTTCACCCCGTTGGCGCCAATGTAGACTGTCATGCTCGCACCGTCGGCCAAAGTCACCGTGCCGGCGTTGACCGTTACGTCGCCCGTGAAGGTATTGGTTTCGGCGAGGGTGAAGTTGGAATTGCCGGCTTGAATCAGAGAGAGGTTGCCGGTGATGATCGTGTCGTCATCGCCGCCTGCCATCATGCTACGGTCCGTCGATCCGGTCAGGGTCAGCACCGAAGCATTGCCGTTGTCCGTATTGGTCAAGGTCCGCGTGCTGGCACCAGCTTGGTTATTAAAGATACCGTCGAGGGATTGGTCCGTGCCGTTCAAATCGAGTGTCGAATCTGAGCTGACTTGCCCCAACTGCACAACCGTCGACGTCGGCAAACGGTTATCCCCATCAGCCAGCTGCATCGTGCCACGGTAAATGAAAGTGCTACCGGTGTAGGTATTCGCGCCGGAAAGAATCAAGGTGCCCTGTGTTGCGGAATCATTATCGTGGCTGAGGCTGAGGTTCTGTCCTCCAGCCCCTGAAATCACCCCGCTGAGTTCCAGTGTGGCGCCGCCTTGGGTGCCGAATCGAGTGCTGCCGTCCATGACGATATTCCCGGCCACTTCGGCGGTGTCGCCATCCATAGCGAGAATCGCCCCGAAGGAACTGGACCCTCCACTACCAGTAGTATGAATGGTTTCTCCGGCGTCTAGAACGACGCCATCACCGACACGGATTGCGCCATTAGCGGAAGTGATTGTTGTTGTGTCCGATCCTGCGACGCCTGAAGTGGCGCCAAAGGCGGTGTTGCTGGTCACATGGATGATGCCGTCATCGACGGTAGTGGCGCCCTCGTAGGTATTGGCGCCGCCCAGCACGAGATCGCCGTCACTCGTCGCACTTAAGTCCAAACCGTCGTTGCCGGCCAGGATGACATTGACGGTCAGGTCACGCCCGTTCGATAGATTCGTGGTAATGCTCGCCGCGCCGCTGGAAACGTCCATCGTAAGCGTACTGGGCCCGTTAATGGTGAAGTTGTGGGTGCTGCCGCTACCACTGCCATTGGCAATGATATTGCCGATCGTAAAGGGGCTGTCCAAGGAGATGGTGGCGTCATTTGCACCACCACTGCCACTCGCAGTAAAATACTCGATCGTAGCCGTGGCATCCGTGCCCGAAGCGATGGTGCCACCGCTCCAGTTGATCGAATCCGACCAGTTGCCGGTATAATCGGGATCGGAATTGGCAGTATCCCAGGTGCCATCCAGCGCGTAGGTGGCAGAAACGGTTAAGAGTAGAGCAGAAGCAAGGGGGTAAACAGTCTTCATGAAAGCCGATGAAATGGAAAAACAGGACCTACGACAAGACGAACTACTTACCAATATTACCTAAATAGTTATCTATATTGAGAATCTATATCCCCTATCGGTTCTGTATCTTTATCGGGAGCAAAGGCTTCGATAAGTCCTTCACGATGAATTCACGGGATCGCTAGAAAACGCCATCCTCGCCGAGCTACACCCTCACGGGCTCCGCTTCGGATGGCACACTGTAAACAGGGACTGGAGTCACTATAAGCATCGCGCTACCCATGCCCCCGAACCAAGTTCGGAGGCCACAACACGACGGCGCGATAGGGATATCGCGCCCTACCGTTCGAAGCATTGCGACAAACGAAGAACACACGACACCACATGCTCCGTCGGCCAATTGGTCACGCGCTCTCCGACTCGAACCGCATCTGCGGCGAAGGCACCGGCGGCTTCACCCATCGCGACGGAGTTTCCCGTGACCCGGTAGCTGGAGTGGGCAATAAAGTCTCCGCTGATATTGCGGCCGGCCATCATCAGGTTGTCGACGTCTGCGGCGATCAAGGACCGGAGCGGCACATCGTAGGGCTGGGTCCGGATCTGGTTTTCTTCGTCGAAATCACTGCTCTGCCCTTCTTTCCTGGTCGAGTGCACATCGATGGGAAAATGCACCCGGCAGACGGCATCGGGGTGACTGCGCCCTTCGATCATGTCGTCGACCGTCACCGTATAACGGCCACGAATGCGACGCCCTTCGCGCACACCGATCTGGTTGGCAGTCGCGACCACACGCAATCCTTCCCAAGCCCCCCCCGCCTCCCGAAGCGATTCGATCGTACGCATGACTTCATCCCGTGCCTCGAAAGTCGCTTGGCTCAGCTCGCCTGCATTGAGGGCGCTGCCGTGCTTATGGTTGAGCATGAGTGCATAGAGATCCGGACGGACTTCAAAGAAGACCGGCGAGGCATAGCTGGTCACCACCCCACTCTCGGCAAAGGCTTCCCGTAATTCTTTGCCGGAGAGCCGTGACATCGGTTGCAGCCGTTCCGGAAAAGGCGTCTGCACCAAGCACATCAAAGTTAAGGGCTGCACCTCGCCGGTCCCGGGACGCCCCAAGTCAAAATTACATCCCGCCTGCGCCGCGACATCGCCGTCGCCGGTGGTGTCGATATAGACCTTCCCTTGCCAAGCCTCACGCCCGGATTTCGATTCGGTGATGACCGCTTCGATCTCGCGTTCGTTATCCGACCGCTTGACCACGTCGCAGACCCGGGTGTGCAGGCGCACATGAATCCCGAATTCAAGACAGAGGCGCTCCAAGACCCATTTCATACTCTCGGGTTCATAGATAAAACTATCCTTGGCCCAATCCAAGTTCGCGACACGATCGTTTTCGTGCCAGCGTGCATGCTGGCCCTCGCGCTTGTTCAACTCGTCGAGAATACGGCGTGTCACCGGGCTCTGTCCCTTGCCATCCAACACGTAGGTCAACAGGCCCGAAGTCCAAACGCCACCCAGGCAACCGGCACTTTCAATCAGCACTGTTTCGGCGCCCGAGGCAGCCGCTGCGATGGCTGCGGACACTCCAGCCGGCCCCGCGCCACAAACAACGACATCCGCCTGACGGACCAAAGGAGTTTGGCGAGATGGTTCTGAGATCATGATCGTGTCAAATTATTGAATCGGTGCCTCGATCAAGGCTTCGACATCCTTAGAGAAAGCGTCAGTCAGCATATCCCCAACCGAAGACTCGTCAGCGGCGACCGCATTTAGCTTTATGTAATCGGCGACAGTTACATTGGCATACACATTCAGTCGCACCGGACGCTGCAACCAGACAGTTCGGCCCTTAGCAATCTGATCCTCGCTCAAGCCGAAAGCCTTAAGGATTTCGGCGGCCATGAGCATATCACCGAGCGGATTCATGTGTACGCCGTCGCCCGTCAAATAGAGACCTTCGGGACGGGGTCCGGAGGGCTGGTTGAGTTTCTTCCAAAAGGCCGCGTTCAGATCGACTAATGGCAGATCGCGTTCGGCCGCCAGTTCACGGAGAAAGGCATTATACCCCGCCAACTTTTCGTTCAGCTCATTGGGGACTTCCTTAATCGGAGTCGCAGTCAGGATCATCACCGTCACACCTGCTGCTTCACAACGGTCCACGATTTCGGTGATGTTCGTCTTGTAATCCTCAAGCGGGACTCCACGTTCCCCGTGCCAGACATCGTTGACGCCACAGCTCAGCGTCATCCAGTCCGGCTGCTTACTCAACACATCGCGCTCCAGGCGTGCCAACATTTGGTTGGACTTGTGACCACTGATGCCTGCAAACACATATTCGGCATTCACTCCGTTTTCCATCAGACCGATTTTCACGAGACGGGCGTAGCCACTCGGGTTGTTCGCACCATACTGCGTGATGGAGTCACCGAGGAAGGCCAACTTTTGGCCGGACTGGATCCGGATGCCCTCTGCATGAAGGGAGGCTGCACTGACAAGCAAGGCAACGCATGCCGCAAGTCGACGAAGATGTGTTAGGGTGGTCATGGAAATTTATTCGGTTGGTTCTGTAAGGAGCTCCTTCACCGCATTCTTATAAGTCAGATTGAGGAGATGGCCGGGAGAATCCTCCTTTTGCTCCGCTAATTGACGGAGCTTCATGTAGTCCTCAACCCGTAGATTCGTGCCCGCGTTAACTCGAGTTTGCACGTTCATCCAAGCGGCTTCGGCCTTGGCCAGTTGCGCTTCGTCCAAGCCGAAGGCTTTGAGAACTTCTGTGGCCATTAGCATATCGCCGACTGGATTCATGTGCACACCGTCCACGGTCAGGAATAAGCCCTTGTAACTTGGTTTCGATTCGGTTTCCAAGGTCTGCCAAAATGCGGCGCTGGTATCAGCTAAGGGCAGGTTCCGTTCGACCGCCAGTTCTCTTAAAAAATCATTATATCCGACCAGCTTTTGATTCAGTTCGTTCTCGACTTCCTTGATCGGCGTCGCCGTCAGGAGCAAGATCTTCACGCCTGCGGCTTCGCATTGATCGACAATCTTGGTGATATTCTCCTTGTATGCAGGAAGGAGCACTCCGGCATTTCGGCTCTGGTGCCAAACATCGTTGACCCCACAGCTCAAGGTCATCCAATCCGGTTGCTTCTCAAGCACATCACGCTGCAGGCGGCCCAACATCTGATTCGATTTGTGCCCGCTCTTGCCTGCCGGAATCACCTCGATTTTGAGATCGTTGGCTTCCAAGCCCATCCGCACGAGATTGACATAGCCGCTGCTCGTGCGAAAGCCCTGCTCGGTGATCGAGTCACCAAGGAAAGCAATTTTCTGTCCTGATCGAACCAAGGGTTCTGCCGACATAAATTGTGTGGTAAACAGACAGGCAACCGCCATCAATGCGGAACGTGCGGACTTCGTGGACGTGAACATTCTAGTAAATTATTTGATGGTTTGACTGAAAGGAGCGATCGGCAGTTTGGCTGCGTTGTAGACATTAACCACCGGGACATTCGACCATGCATAGCGGACGTATTTGGGCGCTTCGATCCCCTCTGCAGAGAGAATGACCCGGTCCTCATTGATACGCGCAGAGGCCGGCACAAACTTCTTATCGACACCCGACAGCTCGAAGCCTTTGGCCGGTCCATCCACCGCCATCAGCCCATCCGCATCCGCAAAATAGAGTGTCAGCTCGGCCCCCTCGACTTCGACCGACTCCAGTTGCGGGCTGTAACCCAGAATCGGCTCACCGTAGGCTAAAACCCGCGCGGCCAATGCAGAACGCACACCGACCGGTTCCTTATTGGGCGGATGGATATCCTGTGGATCGCCAACATCCATGGTGACCACTATAGCCGTGTTGGGCACATATTCTGCGCCTTCCTGCTGAACGACACGGAAGATGGCTTCGGTTTTCTCATGATCCGGAAGTTGAATCACAATAAAAGGAAAATCCCCCCGTCCCCATGCTTCGCGCCAGGAACCAATCAAACTGCGTAGATAATAGGGGTAGTTACGAGGATGGTTCCGGTCCTGCTCCCCCTGATACCACAATGCGCCTTTGATCGCATAGGGCATGAGTGGTGCGATCTTGCCATTGTAGTTGGCCCCCATTCGATAAGGATCCGTAAAGGGGTTACGCGGTTCGTGGGGCTTCTTCGGCTTTTCTCCACCGTTGACCTCGTAGGCTTTGAGCCTCGCTTCATATTCGACCATATCGGCTTCATACTTTTCCAAGGCCGCCGGATAGCGTGCATGCACCTTAGCAAAATATGCCATGGTTGGTTCCAAACCCGGTTCTGCATTGAGCGCATCCAGACTCATCCAGTTGGCGATCCCGGTGGCGCCGACGGCAGCCGTGATGATGCCGACGGGCACATCACCGCGCGCTTTACTCAAATCGCGGGCAAAGAAATAGCCGACCGCGGAAAACCCTCGAGCATTTTCCGGAGTGCACACTTCCCACTCGCCAGTGCTTAAGGCATGCGGTTCATCGGCTGTTCTCCCCCGCACCTTGAACTCACGAATCTGCGGATAGTCCGCTTCGGCCGCCGAGGCCTCCCAGTAATCACGACGCGGCAGCACCTGCGGCGGAGGCACCAGCGTGCGCGCCATGTTGGACTGTCCACTGCAAAGCCAGACTTCACCGACTAAAACATCCTCAAAAGTAAGACGCTCATTGGCACCTGAAATGACCATCTCATAGGGGCCTCCTGGCTCCAGTGGCTCCAGTTTCACTCGCCACTGCCCGTGAGCATCGGCTTGAGCCTGCTGCCTCTGCCCTAGAAAATCAACCGTGACGGTTTCACCGGCCTCAGCCAATCCCCAGATCGGACAAACCACACCATGTTGCAACACGGTATGATCCGAAAAAAGCGGATCCGGTTGCAGACCGGATCCCATCAGCCGTAGACAGCTGGCCGCCACCACAGATGACATAACTAAAAGTTCTTTCATGAGTTATTCAGACAATTCGAGTTTCACGATACGTTGGTTAGCTGAATCAAAAACCACTGCGCGATGTCCATTGACTGCAATCACCTCGGGCGCATCCAAGTCATTGATGCCATCTCCCGATACATCCGTAGTACCGAATCCTCCCAAAGGAGTCAGTTGCCCCTCACTCACATCAAACACTCCCACACGATTACGCTCGGTATCCGAGATCCAAAGACGATCCTCATCGGTATCAAGATAGAAGCGGCTACCAAAGGAACGTGCCGCATCTGCCCCCCAGCCTTTCCAACGACGGGTCTCCTGCCAACTATTCCCGTTTTGCGCGAGTAAGAGCAATTCACCGTCAGCCGCCACCCAAAGCGAATTCCTCGGACCGGCTGCAATTGAGTCGAGGCGTTGGATCGGCTTCGACGTTTTCAAGCTAAGATCAGCTATTTCCCCACCTAAACTACCATCCGAATTCACGGAAAATAGCTTACCCGAACCGTCGGCCCGCACCAGAAGAGCGGCATTGCGCTTGTTGATTTTGATCAATGCCATGGAGGCATAATCTTCCATCGGATCCCCTGTGCTACTTCGGCGAGCGGGACCATCCAAAGAGCCGCTATAGGACATCCCCCTTCCACCACGAAAGGGCCCCACCGCAACGAGCATATCGTTGTCCAAGACATCGGCGCCGAACGGTCCTCTGTAATCCGGGCTTTTAGTCGACAAGGGCGCGCCGGCATCAGGGATCCCATGTTCAAGCGGGGCATCCGGCCCATCGCTCCACTTCCACACGCCCCCATGAAACCAGACATTCCCCAGACTATCCATAGCGAGCGCCTTACAACGGCGCACAGAACCGATGCGACGAATGATTTTAAAACGCAAGGCATCCGGTTGCCATTGCAGGAGATGCAGAATTCCGGTACTACCGGCAACCGCATAGATGTGGTTCTCCAGATAAGCCATACCATTCCCATGATTGATCTCGTAGTTGCCTGGCACATAACCAATGAAAGAGCCTGAATTGCCGCCCAGCACCACGCCGGGATCCATTTCAAGATCCGCATTGAAACGGCGTATAGTGCCGTGATAGCCATGCCCAAACCAGAAACCATTCAGCCATTGAAATTTCAAACCGGGCATCTCCAATGGGGTACCCATGTTTTTAATATTTTTATACTTCCAATTTTGAAAGACGAATACTTCTCCATCGCTACCGACTTCCACTTCCCGCGGACTCCCGTCCAGCGTGGCCAAGGGTTCAACCACGCCGTCCAGATTAAAACGGAAGATCTCTCCTTCTTTAGCAGCAACCCCCCAACCATCGGGCGTCGTATTAAACGAAATAAGGTCGGCACGCGTCGATAGCTCCACGGGCTCCGTACCAACCAACGCATCCAGGGGAAGTGTGTAGAGGCGGTCACCGAAATTAAATACCAGAGTGTCCCCCAGACGGGTCATTTTGTCTAAAAACGACTGTCTCCCCTTATAATTGGCCGAATAGGTTCCAACCTGACGTCCGTCAACCGTGTAGCGCTTGATTTCAGATTTGCCGCCACTGGACCACAATGTACCGGAGCTTTCGTCGTAGACCACTCCCATGCCGTCGACAATCCCCGGAGCGAAGCGGACCAGTGTCTCACCTTGTTCGCCGGAATTGCCAAAGACACCGGCCACCTCGACTGAAGCGGCTGGTAAGCTCAACCCAAGTGTGAGTAGAAATCCTGAGAAAAGAAAGTTACGTTTGGTCAACATAGGTAAAGATCTTTGATTATTCATCCAAAGTGCCTCCAAACTTGATTTCGCTCCACAAGGAAGGCTGGAGCATAATTTCACCCGGCACGTCATTGACGAGGCCGGTTGCCTGATTCGACCAGTAGTGACGGAAGGTATTGATCGTGCCCTCGGCATCGCCAAAGATCACACCGAAATCACCTCGTAACGATTTGCCGTCGAGATTCTCCAATCCGAGTTCAACCAGCGGTATCGCAACTTCCACTTCATAGCGTCGACTGTATGTCCGTACGGCAATCTCTGTGTCAGCGAGGCGTTTGACCACATCCACGCGCTCGCTGCGCCACGGGCTCTGAAAGAGCACACCGTCTTCCTCAGCAGCCCCCGGCACACGATGACGATAGAGCACGGCAACATCGCCTTCAGCACTCGGGGCGATAAACAATCGTAGGTCACCCTCGACCGGGCTCTGACGTTTCGGATTGGCCTCCACATCGGTCTGCATTTGCAGGTCAATACCATCACCGGTTTTGAAGAGGGACTGCCAGTCACTGCCTTGGTTGCGCCATGGGGATTCGTCCTCCACCACGTAATAGAGATAAAGGTTGGTTGCATCATAGGCCGCTTTGACTTCGACCGGAAACTTATTCCCCTCGGACCATTCGATGGTATTGGCCTTCGGCCAGTCGTCTGGCTTACCATCGATCTGTGGAGCTTCCGAACGCAGTTCGATTTCAGCCAAGAGCACCGAGGAGGCCTCAGCCTGCTGTCGAGCCACATTGCGCTCCACCGCCTGCACCTGCTCGGCCTTGACTTCGAGCTTACCGTTCTGACGCACGGTCTCGCCGAGTCCCTGAACTTCGTAAATGCGGTATTCGATGCCACCGCCCTGGAAGTAGTATTTACCGGTTTTTTCAGATCTGCCAAAGGCACCGCCGAAGCACTCGCCCCCCAGAATCCCGATGCCGGACGAGAAGGAGTTTTTCATCATTCGGACATCCGGAAACATCTCGTCGAGATAGAGTCCATCGGAAGTCATGACAAAGGCGCGGCCATGATTACCGTTTAACACAAAGACATCCGACTGGTTATCCAGCGATGCCATACCACTGAAGAACAGCGCACCTTGCAGTTCTCCGACACTCGGAAGCGGCGCTCTATGAGAGCCGTGCACACCGACCCAGTTATTCGGGTAGGTCCAGAGCGTCTTGCCATCCGGCGCGTAAGCTGTCATCGGCGATTGGTTCACGATCAAGTTACCAAAGCGATCAACCGCCGTGTCATGCCGCAACATACGTTCCTGCTCAACTGGAATGCCTGCCTTCACCGCTTCATTCAGATCAGGATAATTCGGAGCACCGCTCGACAACCAGCCCTCCGGATCCATTTGAACCAAACGCACTTCTCCATCGACATTTGCGAGAAAACGCAGCGTCAGATCATGAAAATCGTGACTCCAGCCGCTTCCCGCCATTCGGTGAGCGGCGGTGGCGAATTGAACTTCATCTGCTTGCAGTTCACCGTCACCATTCTGATCGACCCAAAGCGCCCCATAACCTTTGCCCGGTTGGATGCGTTCAATACCGGAACGTTTTCCGTATTCAATTTTGATATCAGGATATTCGCGCTTGAGTGCGTCGATAAATTCCATCGGTGGCTTCCAGCCTTTGCTGTAGGCATACTGGTGTGCAGTCGATATAAACGCCAGTGGCTTCATCGTACCGTCATCCAGAACTTCCTGAATATACGTAGCTTTGCCGGACGTGATGACAAAGGTGCGCCCATCCTCACGATGAAAGACATGGCGGCGTCCACCTTCACCCCCTAATAATTGAAGCGGCTTGGAGGTTTTATTTTCGAAATCGAGTTCGAACAAGGTATTCTGACCAATCCAGTAGCGCTCATCCTCATAGTCGAAGCCGGCACCTTGAGCACCGTAGTTCGTCGGGCCGAAAAACTCTTTCGCAACTTCGCGCGACTCGGTGTCGATGGCCACATAACGCTTAGGTAACCAGCGGTCCTCCTCGGTCACCCAGAGGAGCCCATCAAGAACAGTCATGCCGGCCGGATTGGTGAATTCCAAGGGATCATAAGGCCCCGGACCGGAGCCACCGGGCTTGCCAATCACCGCCAATTCTTTGCCATTCGCATCCAGTTCGCGTATCACCTCGTCCCCATCGTCGCTGACATAAAAGTGTCCATTCGGTGCAAGCGCCAAACCCGCGGGCTGACCGGGCACTTTGGCTAGTTTAGACATACGGCCCGTCGCGGGATCCACTTGCAACAATGTACCCGACTCATTCAATGCAAACATCTGATCCCCCAGGACTGCTAGTCCAACCGGAGACTCAAATGGCGTTTCGCGAAGAATTTCCCCGGTCTCGGGATCGATCACCAGAAGACAGTCATTAAAGGTATCGCCTAGATACAGTTTGCCGTCGAACAGCACGAGCCCACTTGCGGCGTACTTTTCCATACGCGCGTCAGGCGAACCGGGTCCCACTTCATACTGCATCAGCTTTTTCCACTGCTCACGCGGGCCGAAGCCTTGGATTTTGCCACTGCTAATGTCGAAGCGAACCAGTGAAGTCTCCTTTTTGACCTTCCAGTCCGGCTGACTTTTGTCAGTCTTAGTGCCCCATTTGCTTCCATCATAGATCGCGTAAACATATTCATCGTCGGCCGCGACCTGTATCCGCTGAAGGCCGACACCATGCGGGGCATTCATCCCACGAATAAATTCTCCGTCAGAATTAAGCACGATCACCTGATACCCGCCTTCACTGACCGAAGTGGCGAGAACCACCTGCGATCCGTTGTTCGTCGCGGCATGCAGCGTGCCGTGATTGGAGCCCTTCGCATCGACAAAGGACATCTGATACACGGGTTTGAGACCAGGATGCGAAATCGAACGCCATACATACTCCCCGGGAAGCACGACGAGACCGGCTTCATCCAAACCATCCCAGACGACACGATGCAGCCCCTTCTCTTTAAACTGCCCAGAGACCAGATTACGCACCCGATTGCCTTCCGTGTCTTCAATCACAATGGTGGCTTTGCCATCCATCGGCTGGTTGAACATGAAAGCAATCTCCAGACGACGATCCTCCAATAAGCGCTCGAACTCGATAATATCCAGCGGTGCCCAATTCACCGAATCATCGGCCAAGCCTGCGTGTGCAGCCCTCGAACCGTTCTGCAGATAGCGTTGCTCTAACCGGGGAAAACTCTCAGCGCCCTGCCCCGCCCATTGGACGGCGAAGGCAAAACGCAAGCGACTCCAGTCGTCAGCGGTTTCAATCAAATCCTCGAAGGGAACCACAAAGGTGAAGCGGGCCGTATTGCTGTCCTCTTTGGTTTCACGTTTCGCGTTGTCGATACTGTTCAATCGAAGCGTCTTAGCGGCCTCCAATCCGACCTCCACGGAAACATCCTGAGCACCCACAGCATAGCCTGCCACCTCGACTTCGACCAGCAGTTGATCGCCCTTGCGCATCAAACGATAGGCCACATCCGGCGTCAATGGATTGGAAACCGGAAGCAGTTCCGAGATCGCCGGCATCGGAGCTGCCTGCGTCGAATCGGCCCTTGAACTCGTTATCGAACCATCCGGCTGCTTCGACAAGTCAGACGTTTCTGGTGTGCAGGCAGCAAGCGCAAACAGTGTTGCGAGAATAGCGAAAGATCGGAAAAGAGTCATAAATAATCGAGGAATGAACAGGCTAAGAGGAGGCCAATTACTTCACCTGCACTTCCCCCCAGTATTCAGGATACAGGCGGGCTTCTGTCGGCACGTCATCTACCATTGTCGTCGACGAAGTGGAGGGTGTGAAAAGATAATTGCGGCTGACTGCCTGCAATCCCCGTTGGCCCGCACCAGAAAGGCGAACTTCGACGTCGCCGATCAGTTCGTCACTCTCAAGGTCGAATTCAAGGAATTCACGTGGCACCGCAATGGTGGCGACATAGCCGCCATCGACCTCTTCGAAGCCGACCTTGGCTCCCGGAACTTCGCCAACGAAGTCGAACTCCCAACGGCCTGCAGCCGGTGTTTCATACACATCAGGCTGTTTGTGCTGCTCGGACACCGCCTTCATGGCAATCACCCGTGGCTCGCCCTGAATGGAGGCCGCCATGATACGCACATCGCCGAGTTCCGGATCCTTACGCTCCCCCTTTGGCCCAAGCACAAAGCCCACACTGTCGCCGCCCTTGAAGGCGAGCTTGTTTTCAATTGCACCGTTTTCAAGCGGCGTCGCATCGACCACTTGGATGCGTGCAAAGAGGAACTCGTCGTTGTAGACAAATTGTGCTTCAGCCAAGTCTTCATCATTGCGGGTCAGAGAGGAAACCGGGACATTCTTCCACGCGTCCGAGGCGAGAGCGTGATCTCCATTGAGCGAAACAATCTGAATCGGATCGGCCACCGCATCCGCTCCAGCCAGCGCATAGACTTTATCGAGCTCGACGGTGCCGTAGCTGCGACTCTCGTTTTCGACCCGACCATCCTTGAAGCCTTCGACCTTGTAAGCCATGCCCGAAGAGTAGGCCCAGACTTCGCCGCTGTCTTCAAAGTAAGCCACGCGGCCCCCGCTGGTTTCGCCACCGAAGGTATAAGGTCCAGGGCCGGAGGGATCGCCGGGGTTGTTCATCAGGGCGTCGACGAAGAAGCCGTCCTTGGTGTAGAAGTAAATCTGCCCCCACTCGCTACCGGAGGCGATATATTCATCACCGACGATGCCAGCCATATTCCAGTGGTGATACATCTCCCCCGGCTTGGCACCGGCAGTCGCCTTACGGCCCGCCATCCAGATGAGTTCACCCTCAGGATTGAATTTTGCAAACTTAACGACGTTAAAGCGCGAGGTGTGGCCCATGCCTTCCTTCATTCGTTTGGCCGTGGCTTCATCCGCGAAGTCATATTTGCCGCCCTCACCCGGTAAACTGTGATTGAAGGCCACGTAAATATTGCCTTCGGAATCGAGGCGTGTGCCAAGCAGACCGGTGCGGTAGGTCGTAAAAACTTTATCTTGTCCCGGAAAAACGACCGGAACCGCCTTATGCGCTTTGGAGAGATCCCATTGGATCTGCCCCTTATCATCAAAACCCGTGGCCGGCACGCGAACAATCCGGTTACTCTGGGTCGTAAAGTAAAGGTCACCATTCGGCTCCATATGCAGGCCCGCGGTCGAATGTGTCATCCCACCAATCATGTCATCATCGGCCAGCTTGCGCCACTCGTGCACTTCGGAGTCTTGCTCCATGCCATCCGCATTTTCGTCGATCCAAGCACGAACCCAGCGCTTATCCATGGGTAAATGCCTGCCATTATCATCCCGATCTTGCGGCTCCCACAAGGCGATCGGACGCATAGTGTCTCCTTCAAACACCGCAATCATGTGCTGCTTGGAGTCTTTGACAAAATAGAGTTTTCCGTTATCGGCATAAAGAACCTCAGGCTGCGGAATGGCACCTTCGATATTCCCCACGTGTTCATAACCCGCTTCGGCAAGGTCCCAGTAGGCGTTCGGCACGCCGACTTTTCCTTCGCCGCCGAGATCGGCACGACCGATGGCATGCACCAGTTGATAAAAGACGTTGCGCGGGTTGTCCGGCATGGGCCATGTGCCATTCCAGTAGACGCCGGGTCCATACCAGCGGTTTTCAAGTTTGCCGTTTTCGAGGTCAATCTTCGAGAAGACTTTGGGCGGAGAAGACTCAGTCACCAAAAGGCTGCCATCGCGATCGATCGCCAAACCTGCTGGGCGCAGGAAAGAAATTGCTTCAGGATCATATGCGCCCTGCCAAAGACGCCCACCCTCGTTGCCAATGGCGTCGACAGCTTGTCCTTTGTGATTAAAGACTTTAACGCGTTGTGACTTTCCAAGATCACTGACATAGATGCTGCCGTCTTTGTGAACTGAGACATCCCACGGGGCTTCCAAGTTTTGATTGATGACAGTTGTGGACGTTCCTTTTGCATGGGCAAACTTCACGACTGCCCCCTTTCCGACTTCCGGGAAGGAAACCGCATAGAGGTCACCATTGGGTGCCAGTGATACACCTCGAACACCGGGGCAATCGAGCACATCCAGTTGCTCACCACTTTCAGTATCCATCACGAAAATCTTACCGGCACCGTAGCTGCCTACGTAAACCTTTTCATCCTCCGCCGCCATGCCAGCGCCATCTGGTTGGCGCGCCAGTCCATCCGTGTAAAGTGGCGAGTATTTGCCACTGGGCTTCGGAATCGGTGAAGCAATCGTTTCCTTCGGAAGGAGTTTATTGTCCGCGACGACGACCTCGATTTCGTCGCTACGTGTAGCGGGGTCCCAGACAGTCAACGCGCCCGTGTCTTTGAGCAAACGCACGAGACGCACCGAAACTTTATCATCATCGGCCAACACTCCGCTGTCGGAGCGTGAAAGGAAGATATACTTGTCATTTTCGGCAATCGAATAGAACGGGCCAAAACCACCACCTACAAAGGGATCCTTGCGCCAGACGACTTTGCCGTCCTTATCCGTTTTCACGAGAGACTGCCCCGCTTCCGCCACAGACCAGAGGAAATAGATATGATCCGCATCCGTCGTCACATCGATCGGATCGGAGTGGTCGCCCCCCCATCCGCCTTTGTTGTCCAGAGTCTTGTAAAAAGGAATGCCCGAGGAACCGACGCCGCCCTGATAGACCGCCTTGATCGGCTTGCGGAAATAAGCAGCCCAGCGGTATTCACCGACAGGCAGTGACTTCATGAAAGCGTCGCGACCATCCCAGTAGACAGTCAGTGGGCCTTTCGGATGTGACTCTGCTGCAATCACCTCGCGCACCACGGCGCCATTTTCATCCACGATATTGACGGAAACTTTCAAGCCATCGCCCGGCACTTCAACCGTAAAGGGCACCCCGACTTTTGCGGGCTCGACTTGCAACTCCGCCTTGGCATCGGCAATAATGGTTTCCATGCTTGGACTGAGTCGTTCAGCAGGTGCTTTGGCAACGTACTTGAGTTTACCCCACGTATTCGGACTACGGAATGCAAAGGTGCCCGGATGCTTGTTGTAATTGACTAAGGAACGTGACTTATCTCCACCGATCCAAAGAGACTCCGCCGTGAAAACACCCGTCTCACCAACTTTAAATGGATTCTTCCCCTCCGGCACATTCACCGCCGACCAGGGAATTTTCGCTTCCAAGACATAATGATCCGAGGATGCCACATCCATGGCGATGGCGGAGCCTTCCGGGTTAATAGAACTGCCCTGTTTAAATTTCGTTCCAAACTGAAGCGCAATAAACGGCTGCCCGGTTTGCGTATTGGTCCAGAAACTAGCGTGCACTATCCGGTCGCTTTCCTCATCGCGATTCCAATCCAGCGGATACTTCAAAGAGGCATCGGAGCTAAAGCGTATTTGCGCGATATCCTGCGACCAATAGGCATCCTGCGGGTTATTGTTATTGGTGAAGGGGCGATTCGGCATCGCAGCCACACAGGACACATAAAGGGCTTCGTCATCATACATGACCGCCCATTCGGCATTCATAAGTTCCGCCGTCTGGGCGGAGATGTACAGCGGCTCCTGAGCCGTCAGGGTCCAATCCGACAAATCGGCATCAATTGTCGGCGCACCCGACTCAGGAACAGGCACCGCCAGCATTTCGCCCTGGGCGAAATCGACCGCAAATACCGCATTAGAGACTAGAATTGTGCTTACCGCGAGACAGAGGGGAACAGACTTCAAAGAGATCATAATTTAAGGTTCACAATCCATCGAGACAATGCGGCAACACAAAGCATACAATTCACATACAGCATGACACAGTTATGAATAGGGTGCCTTCTACCTGCGTTCCAGATGTAGAGCGTAACCTCGATACTCGGCACCTAGCGGCAAGTGTAAACGCCCCTCGTCCCAAGTTGGGGCATCGGTGGTCTGGTCCGACAAGCCATCCACCAGCGCCCACTGCCCGGAAAGCGGCAAGGCAATCTCCCGGGGCATCGAATGGGGCTGTTTGTACTCATGAATCACCACCAAAGCGGCCCTTCCGTCCCGGCTCAACCGACAGATGCCCGACCATCCATCGGGTTCCATCCAATCCAGCGGCGTGTCACCCAGGTAATGCGTGACACCCTCGCGGATGATCATTGCCACCGACTCATAAAAGGCCACCGCGCGGTGAACGATTGCCACCTGGGCATCCGAGAGATCGTGCACCGGACCGGAGAGACACATGCGCCCGTAGAATGTTGCGGTCAATGAATACATGAATCGCTCCGGGCTGTCAGAGGTATAGAGCACCGCCCAGATCTGCGATTGCCGTGGCGGCATCAGGTGATGCAACTGCCGGGCGATAATCGGAATATTCATCGACTCATGGGCGTCCGAAAACGAGCTCATCGAGCTCAAGGCCATCATAGACGGCTCGAGACGGTGGCCGCCGGAGGAACAGTTCTCGATGACAAACTCACCCAAGATGTCCTTGATACGCTTAAAATAACGATGGATCCCCTCCACGTGGTGACGCAGTCCCTCACCCAGCGAGTCGGCATGATCGCAGCCGACTCCAAAGGTATCGTTATAGTCAACCTTCAGGTAGCCGAATCCATTCTCCTTGAGAAACCCGATCAGCTTTTCATCCAGATAGTCTACAACCCAGGGGTCATTCAAATCCCAGAATCGACGCGAACCAACCGACAAGGCCTCCCCATCCCGCTGCAAATGGTGCGCAGTTTGCCGGAATGCCTCCGAGGCTGGATTACAGACCTCGAATTCAAACCATACACCGGGAATGAAGCCCATCTCACGGATCGCATCGCAAGTGGCCCGCATCCCATGGGGAAATTTCTCCGTATCCAGAATCCAATCGCCATTCGACTGCATTTTCGCCTCAGGCGGACGCTTGGCCCAACCATCATCGATCACGATATACTTGACCCCGGAACCTTGTAAACGCCTGGCCAGGGCGAGGGTCTTGTCATGACTCGGCGAGCCCCAATTGGTGCACCACTCGTTAAAAACCACCGGTAAACTCTTTTCGCATTCCGGCGGCTCCGGCAGCAGTGCTTCCTGCAGTTGGACCAATCGCCCCGTCAAATCAGCCAAGCCACCTGACACGCAAGCGATATGTGCTTTGGGGCTTTTAAAACGTTCTCCCGGTTGGAGTGCTTTCTTCCAATGCCCGAATTCAAAATCGGCCAAACCTCCACTGATCGAGACACTGTCAGCCCGTCGAGTCACTTCAATTTGCCAGGAACCGGCCCAAGCCAATTGCGCACCCCAGAGCACACCGGCTTCCGTATCTTCGATGGCCACAAATGGGAAAAACTTGCGCACGGGCATGGTGCCAACCTGACCGAAACGCTCGACGATTTGATTATTTCCGTGCCAATTTCGTATCAAGTGGATGTCCTCGAGACGTACACATTCATGGCGCCCCTCATTACTCCACCAGGAACGAAAGCGGTGCAGCTTTAAACGTCCGGGCGCATCATCCACCGCATACGGCGTGATCCCCGAAAGGACAAAACTGGACAGAAGCTCGAGCGACAAGGGCTGATCGGATGTATTGGCAACCGTAGTCCATGAGATTAAAGTGCCCTCGACAGGAGTGGGCGCCAAATGCTGACAAACCCGCAAGCCGGACTCGGTGATAAAACTCGTGGTAAGCACCTCCTCCGAAAGTCCTTCGGTATCCGATGGCTCCGTCGCCACGGACTTCAAGCCGAGGGTCGTCATGCTGTCCTGCATCGTAATCCCAGGCAGAAACATGCCACTCATGGAATCCGAGCTCAGCTTGACCTGAACCATGCGATCCGGCTTTTCAGAAACGGCATAGTTTTCACCTCGGTCTGGGCGACGAGGCACCATGAGGCCCTGCTGATCGAGGGGGCTCAAGCGCAATTCGAGCCCTTCCTCTTCGACTGGAATTCGAACGATTTGAAGACCGTTAAGTTCAGACTGTGTTGTGTTCATTGACATAGAAAAACAAATCCAAAGAAAGTTTTCGCAGGAACGGTAAACAGAATCCGCACCTCGATAAACAAACGAAAGATCCTACCCCAAAACAGTATTCGGAATGCTCGAAACGGTTAATTCAAAAGATTCGGCACCGACTCGCCCAAAAAGCTGACCGTCGCAGGTGTAGGCACTGAATTTGGAGGCATGAGGGGATCCACCATATAATCAAAGACTAATAGATACGCACGCCGATTAGCATAGGCGATTCTGTTTTTGCGGAAGGTCATATTCCAGCCACCTCCTTTGTTCGCAGCAACTTTCAAAGTCGTAGCACCATCTCCGTAGGGAACAGTCAAAGACGCACCACTCTTGATTTGATACATCTCTTTATTCACCGCCAGCGCTGCATCCATTTTAGAGAAGTTAATCAACCTAAGTTGGCCGGCACCATGCGAGCCATAATCATCCTTAACTGGAAAGACTTGGTATGAAAAACCCTCACCGGCCAACACCACCAGAATAAACCGCTGGACATCAATGGGTAAATCGACACGGGCTACAACGACTTTTACCGGCTTTGCATCAGTCGGACTATCAGGAGGAGGCGGGACCAGGCGATACAGTTCCAACGGCCCATCGGGCAATTCTATCGGCTCGGACAACTTCGATCCGATTCGCAAGGCATGACTTTCATCTTTCGTGTCATATCGCAAATTTGAAATAGACCCAACAGGTGTGAAAACACGAAAAACACGTGGTTGCTCCTGAGCCGTCACATTGCAGAGAAGACATGCAAAGATGGTGCAAAGAAAGAAGATGAGATGGTAAGGTTTCATTAAATTTCAGAATCATCCAACCAGCGAAACTTCACGATTTTAAACTTACGTCCAAATTTAAGATTTGTTCCGGAAATATTCGGATCATTCAACGCAGTTTCAGGCGAATTCTGATCATCCACAAACTCCGGAATCCTCTGAACAATCGCCTCACACCACACATGGGCAATCACCGATTGCGAAACCGGATCAACCGTCTCCCCGTAAGCTCTAATTTTGAAGCTATCGGACCGCGGCGAAAGTGCCGGGCCTATCGTTGAAAGCACGTCCGCTTGCGTCAAATACTTTGGGCCATTCGCATAGAGTGCTGTATATGAAGCACTTTCAGGTATGCTGGTGATGTCTTCCGCGCTGCCACCGATAAACATTTCTTCATCGTAATCATCGAACCACTTTGTTTTCCCGTTATACTTAAGCGGCGGCATTTTCATATTCCCCCCCTTGATGGAAGTCCATAGCTCATGAGGATTCGCACTGGAGCTTTTCATACGATCAATCGCAGATTGCAACGCACCTTTAATTCCTTCCGGGTCGGAATCGTTATCTGTGAGAGAGCGATTCACAAAATCAGAGAGTGACAAAAAAGGCCCACGAAGACGAACTTGCTCGACCATCGTCCGCGCCAGCTCATTAACCAAGCTATTCACATTGTCATTCTGAGTCGTGTCATCTGGATTGTTCAGATAAAGTCCACGGTTTCCGTAGTAATATTGTTCATCAAACCCACGACTTCCCCCGGTATCGAGTGTCATAGTAACCGTGTAATCCAGATAAGGCCCACCCGAATGACTCGTATCAACCAGTGACGATGAAAAGCGTGAGAAAGGAATAATCTCTCCGACTTCATCACCAGCCACAGCAAAGTCCTCATTGCTGGGAATATCATATGTTCCCGCTAAGACGGCTCTCCATGCTTCCTCCGAGGTCGAATTTACATTAAATGCGCCCGCATTCAGCAAATTCGCGGCAGCTTTGTCATATGCGGCGTTCCCCCCCGATATGTATTTGATATCATCTAATTGAAGGCTGCCAGCAGGTGAATCTGCAAACGGTACTAACCTTGAATTATGCATTGCCTTACCGGAATCCAAATCGGATTGCGAGTAATCCATCGGAACTGTGGAAAGAAAATACTTATCCCACATCGAACGATTGAGATGATAAGACAAATCATAGAGCGTATCATCACCACCATCATCGAACCGAGGAACGTTATTTGCACGATACGAGGTTCTACGATCCAGTCGGTATTCTCCATACGAGTTCGCAAAGGGATAGGTCGTATTGTGTGTATAACGAGCGAAAGGAACATGTTGAAATTGCCCGATCGAGAGCAAGCGCTCGGAATCTTTTAACACATCGAAATAGACACCAAGCAAAGCAGGAGACGTAGCACTAGGAGACGACGTCATGCTCAAAGCATATTCATTTACAGAAGGGTATATATTAACATCGCCATACTTCAGCGCCCATTCACTTGCCAATACAAATCCGTAAATGCCATTTCCACGACAGGCAGTGTTATTATAATGACTTTCTCCAAGCTCGGACATTGTCGAGGTTCCAAAAGGAGCGCGGAAGTTCCCATGCCGAAGCCAGGCTCTAGCATGGTAAGGCAAGCCGATTAAATTCGGATCCGAATAAGTGCCGCCGCGGCCTTCCCCGGCATTACCATAGCGTAAAGCCATCCGAGGCCCTGTCGTTACATCCCACCAGATATCTTCATCCGTAGTCTTGAGTCTTAAATTTGCATATTTAAATGGCATCGTATACGGCCCGATATCCGTGGCCGGATCAATAACATCTCCCGTTACCGGATCAACAACCTCATCCGTCTGACCTAAAACATTAATAATCTGCCTCCAATTACCTGGCCCGTACGTAGCGCAGTAAATATCTTTTGTGTAACTAATATAATTCTCTTCATCGAGAATCCCACTACCCTGATCCAAGGCTAAAATGACATCAGCTTTAGGGCTCCCTCTAGAATATGAGAAATCCCACACATAATTAACTTCATTAATTTTAGTGCGCCCATTCACATACATATAATAGTCAACATTATCAGGATCTAAAATGACACTGCCGGGCATCTTACAGAAATTTAGAGCTGTGACCTCCTCATCATCTTTACCACGGACCATTGTCAATCCATTGCTGTATTCAGCGCCAGTCGTGCTTAGCTCATAAACATGCGTCTCACCTGGGGGAATTTCCAAACCTTCAATATTGAAATATATAATGTCACCGTCACTGGTAACATCTGCTGTCGTTTCAATCCGGTTCTTCGCCCAGTTGATGTAACACTTTGTTGTCAGGTCGATGTATTCATCTTCGGAATCCTTGGGTTCCCCGGTCACAGGATCGATTTCCTTTTTAGCCGTAGCCACCTCAAAAATAGCACCTTCTGAAAAGCGGAAACCAAGCTGGTAATCCTCAGCTTTAATCGCCACTGGATAAGGGTTACACAGAGCCATAGTCGGAAACAATAAAACATTCAATTCTCCTGAAGGCGCAACTCGGATGTCGAAGCCAATAGATGCCAAAAGCAAAACCGGTCCTAGCCCTGCATTTGTATCCGAAGCGACCTGAGGCGTAATCGCTCCATCCGCATCCGGGTGTGTGCGCGCCCAAGTCCTCAAGTGCCCCCACGTCGGCAAGTGCTCCTCGCCTGTAGAAATCGGTGTAAAAATCGGATCCGAATCGTCCGGACGATAGCTAAAATTAGGAGACGTATCAGCAATATCAGAAGTCAGATCCTTTTTGAGTCCTCCCGCATAAGTATCGGCCAACACACCAAAACTATTTGCTGTTAGGTTATGAAAGTGTCTGGAAGCAATCGTCTTCAGTCGATCCTGGGCTGCCGTATCCGTCAAAGTTAGCGGCAACCCATCTAGCCAAGTGATACGGCTGATGGTATCACTATTAAGGTCGTAATCACTACCAATATAAGTCCCGTTCAAAACTCCTTCGAGGAACTCAACACCACTGCGCTGCGAGATGATAAAACTCTTAATCTCGTCGTCAGGGTCGGCAGACTTAAGGTAACCGTTTTGAAGATCCACACGTGCTTTCACCCCTTCATCGCCAACCCACCAAGCATAACGACCGGAAGGACTCCCCCCAGTTCCGTCAATATCGACCAGCGGGGCCACTACGTATTCCTGATTATCACGATTCGTATCAAGCGCGCTCCCCCCGCCGACCAGCATCACAGCGGGTTGACCAGCCACTGTCGGATTCGACGGGTCGCTTAAATTGACTGCCGCGGCCGGACTGTAATTGACCTGCGGATTCCCGGCACCATCGTCGCCAACTGTCACTCCCCCATTATTTCCACTCAAAGAATAAGCAGCGCCTTCATTACCACTAATCAGCCAAGTCATTAGAGCCGGTGTGATCCCCCGGACATTGCCATTCGCCGTCGGCATGTCATCCGGTGAGATTTCGTAACCAATCTTCGGCTGTTCATTCCCCCAGATTCCGGTCCAATAACGAGTCCCCGGTGTAACCGTCATGCGAGGTGTCGTTGCTGTATAGAGCGGAGCCGGTGTCGCATTGCCATTGATGTCCGTCTCGGCCAACAAATCCGCGGTAGTCGACACCCGCTGGTCCGGCCCCGCATATTTCTGAAGCTCACCGATCGCAATCTGCATTGCGAGTAAGGCATTATTTTGCGCAGATGCATGATACGAAGCCGACTGGGAAACAGTACTTTCGACTTTAACCATTGATGCAATCGTGACTAGCAACAGGACCATGAACGACATGAGCATGATGGCCACGATGAGTGCGAATCCCTCCCGACGACGAGCGGGTGCATCCTGCTCATGATATTCGAGAGGTGAAGCGTTATACATCATGTTAGGGGACGTGGAGGTCAACAGGTGGACAGGTCTCTTCACTGCTCCTCTTAAAGGCGAGCAGTCATGGTCGTGGGAATGCAAATGAATCTAAGGGGAAAGTAATGAAACGGGGATAGGAACGTACGGTGATAGCGCTCGCTCAAACCATCCGCTATGCTTGTTTTCAGGTATTCTAAAATCAATGGAAAACCGGCACCTGAAAAGCTAGCCTGGGCGGGCACGAACCCAGCATTAAAACCCGAAACAAAGAACATACTTCCATTTGCCTGACAGCAACTTACAAATTTTCAAATACGCGGAAAAAGCAAGATTCAAGGCTCTAGTAAGCATGCTGTATGTTTACTGTTTCCTAGCTGCCCACGCCTAGATCCATCTGATCGAAGATACAATCAGCGGTGCTGACTCTAACTGTATACAAGTGTATCACCCCGATATGAAACCTGCCCTGACTGTCGGCTTGAGCCGGCCGTCATACTGTAGAGGACAAGCAGCTCCTCTACTTATACGGAGAAGACTGACTGGAAAGTTGCTTCGGAAACAAGTTCGAATGCCAAGGGGAATAGGTCCTGCTAAAGCGCATCCGAATCACTTGCCACCTATGTTGGGCAGCAGCACACGAAGCGATGAGATTTTTGGATGAGAACCTGTTGGAGCACCTTCAGCGGCCTGAGTTTGCGGAGCTCTATGCTTCCCTGACGAAGCGAAGCTATCCCAAAGGTGCGTTCCTATGTCAGCCGGGCATGGGCGACAACCGGGTGTTCCTCATCGCGAAAGGGCGTGCACGGGTCTACCTCGGCTACGAGGACAAGGAATTCAACCTCGGCATCCTCAGTAAAGGCGACATCTACTCGACCCATACGCCCGCCTTCGTACAGTCTCTGGAAAAGGTCGAGATCCTCACCACGGACGCGATGACCTTCCGGCAAAAGATGCTGGATGACCCGGAAGTCGCCAAATCCATGGTCGGGGTCCTGGGCGGCATGCTCTCCACTTCCTTCCAGATCATTGAGGGCTTGGTCTTCAAGGACGTGAACAGTCGCCTAGCCACCCTGCTCAGTTCGGAAGCTACGCGACACGGTGTCACCGGTCCCGATGGCATCGTGGTGCAAATCGATCTCTCGATCGAACAGATCGCCAACCTGCTCGGCTCCACCCGACAGACCGTCTCTACTCTGCTCAATGAGCTCTCGCGCAAGGGCCTGATCCAGAAACTGGAGCGCGGCAAGTTTCTCATCCCCGATCCGGCCGCACTCGAATGCCTGGCCAATCCGCAGGGGTTTTGAATCACTAGGCATGACAAACCACCCCGTCTCCCGCGTTGCGGGATCCACCCCTCCTGGAAAAGGCGGGGAACTTTAAAAGGGTTAAAGCATTAAATTGAGCTAAAATGGCAACGAAAGACGAAGTTCCTTCCCTTGGTTAAGGGAAGGTGGGCTCGCAGAAGCGAGCTCGGAAGGGTTCGTCTGAAGCTAGATCAGTGCGGACTAACCACCTCCCCTCCTAACGTCGGGACTCCTCCTGCCATGGAGGAGAATTACATCGGGCCAGCCCCGCTCAGGAATACGTCTCCATGCTGCAGTGGTAGCGGTCCGACCAACCCAGCGCCAAACGTTTCTCGTGGATGTAGTCGTCCAGGCTGTCGGTGGTCTGCTGCACGTCACTGGCCATCGTAAACACGCGATCATAAGCCCCCGGCAGAACACCGTCAATAGCAGTGGCCATCCCCACGAACGGCAGCCCCTTCAACTCCTTCGAAGACTGTCCCGAAAGCAGCGTGAACAATTCGGCCGAATCCGCGTCATGCTCTGTCCCTTCGAGCGCGATCACAGGCATGATCTCAATATAGTCGCAAATCTCGGCCAGACCTTCCCCCGCATAATCGAAGGCGTCCTCGCCCAGCAAGCCGGCAGCTTCAAAGTCCTCCGCAAGACGCCCAGTCACCGCGACCAGAATGTCCCGCTGGATCAGCTCCTGCGTCAAGGCGAGGAACGGAGCCTCCGAACTGTCGTGATTGCCACTGAACAGGGTCACCACGCCCCGTACCCGTCCGAATTGGAGGGACTTGTAAAAGACATCGGAAAACTCCGTGCTCGGACGCCAAGGCTTACGGTCGCCTTCGACAGTCGCGTTCATACTTTCCTGCCCGTGGTTCACGGCAGACGGTTCGGCTAAATCTAAATTCGGGTTCATGCTGTTTCTCTGGGTTACAGTACCGAAGCATAGCAGCTTGCGCCGCGGACGTCTGTCAGCTGGCTGACAGAAACGCCACTTTTTGGAGCAATTTGGTAGAAGCGTCTCGTCCATCCCGGACGGTCGCACGGCTAAAGCAGTGCGACTACGTAGGCGGCAATTCCACAGCTGCCCCCTCCCCCAAAACATCCGTTCCGCAGATCCACCCCTAGTGCTCGGGCTTCGAGGCGACAATTTTGTAAGCCCCGTCCTTGATCCCCAGTCTGTAAGTGGTAGCGGTCACCCTCGCGTCGTCCTTGGTGGGCTTATATTTGACAACAAATTCCTTTTCAATGCGAAGGGTCGGAACGTAGGCAACTCCCTCATAAGTGAACCCTGTCTTCGAATCCTTGGGAAGCTCCCGAAACGCAACGCCTTCGATCTCCTTTACCCGATCTTCACGCAGGCTTTCCTTCAGCATGTCATTGAAAAGCCCCGGCGCTTCCTCGGAAAATTCAACGAGTGCATACATCGCTTCATCGCCTTCCGATATCGCATGGAAGAATGCGCGTTCGAAGCGGTCCTCCTGCTCTCCGGCAAAGAGACCCAAAGCGCAAAGCAGAAGTGAGATGACAAAAAGCTTGGTTTTCATATACTTTATTGGACGTAAGTGAGAAGCGCACCAAAGACGAGACTCACTCACTGGTTCGGTCTCCTTTGCGTTGCTCAAGTTCATCAACGCTCAATCTTATCTGTGCAGCGTTCCACTCTAACTCTTCATCTCCTGGAGAAGTCAAAATCTCTTTAACTCCTTGGAGGTCACACGTTCTCGGGGCCGTGATTTCGGACCGAATCAATTCAACTTTTGAGACCATTTCGAAAACATTATTTCCAACTTCACCATCCGCGAAGTATAACTTTTGAGTTCGATCAATTCCATCGCTGTCACGCTCGGAAACAATCTCAATGCTCAAACCTGATCTGAACAAACTGAGATAACTCTCTTTCTTCTCTTCGTTTCCCTGGCTGAGAAATTCTGCGATCTCAACCGCATCCATGCCAAGTGCAACTCTTAGATCAATATCTTCTGCGGGATAAAATGTGAGTTGGAGTTCTGTTTTCTCTTTTTCGTGCCAAGGGCCGTTAAGCGCTTCCTCAACTTTTTCTCCAAAGATGAACAACGCGCCCAGTGCGACACATGCCAATGCCGCTATCGCTGAGATAAATCCGAATATGAAGTTCTTCATTTTTCTGCACAACAAGTTATTATCGCGTCTTGTGAGTTTCTGCCGCACCTTACAAGGCAAACCTTATTTAGACTAGTAAATTTTCGTATTCCGAATAAGATATCATTCCAGTTCGGAAGTATCCACATTTTGTGAGATCCCTCCAGTAATTCGGTGACCGGAAAACGCGAAATCGTCGGCACTGTATGCCCCATAGGGGGCAGCTTCACCGTTTCGACAGGCTCAAGGCCCCGAGTGAGTCGAAGGGCGGCACCCGCGATAGCTCGAGCACTCACACAAGTCCAAACTGACTAATTTTCCAGTAAGGGTCCGAGGCTCCTCAGTAAGACGTCTCGATACGATCCACACTTACATTCATGGCCAGTAACTCTACCGGGTCGCCAAATTGCGTGTAGATGGCAACATCCGCGGCGTCCCGACCATAGGCGATCGCCACACGCCCACCCTGCAAGTCATCTCGGGTGGGATCGAAGGTATACCATCGACCACCGACATAGGCCTCAAACCAGGCATGCAGATCCATCGGTTCAAGATTCTCCAAATAGCCGACCACCATCCGTGCCGGGATGGAAAGTGCGCGACAACAGGCAATACCAAAATGCGCCATGTCGCGGCAGACCCCCTCGGTTCTCTCATGGACCTCGCAGGCACTCACAATGTCCTGACCAGCACCCGGCGTGTAGCATGTCGTCTGGCGAATGTAATCGACGATCGCAGCGCACTGGTCGTATCCGGGAAACCGGCCCGCGACGATCGAAGCCGCAATCTGGCTGAAGCGATCGGATTCGCAATACCGACTGGGCAGCAGGAACGGCAATGTTTCGTCAGGGAGTTGTTGCACCTCGATAAAGGGAGCCCCGGGAGTCGCATCGGATGCCACGGCGCATTCGACATCAACCGAAGTATGGACGGAAAATCTACCAGGCGGGGCCATGAGCCGCTGGCAAAGATTGCCAAACGGATCGGTAAACTCGACCGCCGGAACGCTGGGGTTCAAAACATATTCTTCGCGCCCCACCCACTGCTGCCACCCACTGCGCGGGCGCAGCATAAACAGGAACGGAGTCGCAACCGGAATATGGAAGTCAAGAAAACAGGTTGCATTGATCCACATGGCAGCTTGATCCCATCAGAAGAAATGATTCGGCTAAGGGCCCAAAAGAGACAGACATAATGGAACTCGAGCAAGCTTGCCGGCGCAAGTGTAATCGCGAACGACACCGGGAACCAGGCCGGACTGAAGGGTCTAAAAAAAGCTCATGCTCGATTTCCGGGAAAGTGCGGCATTGGACATGAGTGCTCGTATATCCCGACCCCTCCGTCTCCGCTGCGCGGATCCACCTCCCCTTGACAAGAGGAGGAGCTTTTATGTTGCAGCCTCCACTTGGAATGGATCGTGAGGCACCCCTGCTAAACAAGTTGCCATCAGGAGCAAACCACACCCTGGAACTCCTCCTCCATGGCTCGGCGTAGTCTTAGACGAAGACGGGTGCTTGCAGGGAAGGCCTGTTACGGCGTATCGGAGAGAAGCCGGATGGCCCGGCTCGTCCGGGACGGAGGGGTTCACAATCAAGCCCTCCCATAGAATCACTCGGCTGGATCGAGCCCATGGATAACCTTTACGCAAGTCTGCCCCTCTGGAATCCGTCCATTCCAACAAGCCCTTTCCCGGTAAGTGACGATGAGCTTGAATGGCACGGACTTAAGGCAATGATCCGTAGTGGCGACTTCAGTCGCCAGCAAGTCGACGCACCTGCAGGACGTAATATGGCAGCTGAAGCAGCCACTACCGCCCCAAGCCTCTATCGGCCCAAATATTCAATTCCCCTCATTAAGTCCGTGCTATTCACGATGAGCTTAAAAAAGCTGTGCGACGACGCATCCTACGCTTTCCTAAACTGGGTCGGCGAGAGGCCGACGATTTTTTTAAAGGTGCTGCTGAAATGCGGGGCGTGGCAAAATCCGGTCATGGCGGCGATGGTTTCGATCGGCTCCTTGGAATAGTTGAGCAAAGCCTTGGCTTCATTGATCCGCAAGCGGATGAGGAACTCTCGGATGCTGCTGTGCATTTGCTCGCGGAAGCGCAGCTCGAGAGAACGGCGGCTGAGCTTGAATTGCTCGGCGATCTCGGCGGTTCCAATGGAGCGGCGATAATGGCTCTTCAAATATACGAGCACCTCACGGATCAGGGGATCGGTTACGGCCAGGGCATCGGTGCTCTTGCGCACGGAGATGCCGCGCGGTTTGATCAGCTTGAGGCGCTCCGTCAGCGGCTGGTCGGCCATCAGCTGGTCCAACATGGCGGCCCCCTCGTAGCCGATGCGCTTCAGGTCATGGCGCACGCTGGAAAGCGGCACCGCCTGACTCTCGCAGATCAGCGGATTGTCGTCGGCCCCGAGAATGGCGATATCGTCGGGCACACGGAGGTCGACGTCGAAGCAGAGGTTACAGAGCCAGGCGGAGTCGTAGTCGCTCTTGGTATAGATCGCGCAGGGCTTGGGCAGTTCAAGCAGCCGCTGTCGGATAAAGGCGGCGTCCTGCGGACGCTGGGTATCGAGACGGATACATTCGATCCCGGCCTTGGCCAGCTCGTCGCTATAGCCCTGATAGCGGGTCTGGCTAACCGGATTGCTGGCGAGGGCAAACCAGGCGCAGTTCCGGTGCCCCATTTCGATAAAGTGCTGCGCCCCCACCCGCCCGATCTCGTCGTTATCGGCGGCCACACGGGGCAAATCAATGTCCTCACGCCAGATCGAGAGGTCGACCGTCGGCACCTTGGCATTGAGGATAAAGTCCTCCAGCTGCCGGCTGTTGTTCATGGAGGTGATGATGCCGTCGCCCTGCCAGTGCTCAGGCAGCTGGAAATCCTTCAAGATACTGACATTCAGGTGCCAAGCATGTTGCCCTGCATAGCGGGCAATGCCTTCATGGGCCGATTGATCATAGCTCCCCAAAACCATGAGGACATGCTTGGTCTGAATCATTGCGCATTTTTGTAAATATTTTCTACAATATGCAATTTTAATTCATTAACAGAACTTCGTATCTTCATTTCGTCTTGAAGAAGCCGCTCCCGCGTCTTGTCTTCCTGAACACGACTCCCCAACTTTCAACAAACAAGCTTAACACAGAACTCCCCCCTTATGGCTATCGATATCAAACCTGCTGAATCTTGCGAATACGCCTGCGTTTCCCTTGGCGAAGTGATGCTTCGTCTGGATCCGGGTGAAGGCCGTGTGCACACCACACGCCAGTTCACCGCCTGGGAAGGTGGCGGTGAATACAATGTGACCCGTGGCCTGCGCCGCTGCTTCGGTCTCAAGACAGCAGTGGTCACCGCCTTTGCCGACAATCCGGTCGGCCGTCTGGTCGAGGACTTCATCCTGCAGGGCGGCGTCGACACGCAATACATCAAGTGGGTGGACTACGACGGCATCGGCCGCACCGTCCGCAATGGATTGAACTTTACCGAGCGCGGCTTCGGGATCCGCGGTGCCGTGGGCTGCCCGGACCGTGGCAATACCGCCGCCAGCCAGCTCAAACCCGGCGACATCGACTGGGAGGAAATCTTCGGCAAGCGCGGCGCCCAGTGGTTCCACACCGGCGGCATCTACGCCGCCCTGAGCGCCACCACTCCGGACGTCGTGCTGGAAGCCGTGAAGTGTGCGAAGAAGCACGGTACGATCGTCAGCTACGACCTGAACTACCGCCCTTCCCTCTGGAAGGATTTCGGCGGCCTGAAGAAGTGCCAGGAAGTGAACCGCGAGATCGCGAAGTATGTCGACGTGATGATCGGCAACGAAGAAGACTTTACCGCCTGCCTCGGCTTCGAAGTCGAAGGGGTGGACGAAAATATCTCCCACATCCCGGTCGAAGCCTTTAAGGCCATGATCAATACCGCGATCAAGGAGTTCCCAAACTTCAAGGCCACCGCCACCACCCTGCGCGCGGTGAAGACCGCCACCGTGAACGACTGGGCCGCCATGGCCTGGCACGACGGTGAATTCTACGAATCCCTCCAGTTCCCGGGACTCGAGATCCTCGACCGTGTGGGCGGCGGCGACAGCTTCGCTTCCGGCTTCATTTACGGGTTCCTTTCCGAGAACGACCCGCAGGAAGCGGTCGACTACGGCTGCGTGCATGGCGCGCTGGCCATGACCACACCGGGCGACACCACCATGGCTTCACTCAAGGAAGTGAAGAAGATCAAGGCTGGCGGCGGTGCCCGCGTGGATCGGTAGCGCGCATTGCGCGCTACAGTTGCCGGTTGTTGGTGATCGTTGATTGGCAGCAACCGACTTCACTGGTCAGAAGAACCATCTAACAACTTTCAACAAACAACTGACAACATGTCCCAACTCGATCAATTTCCCGTCATTCCGGTCATCGTCATCGACGATGCCAACGATGCCGAACCGCTCGCCGAAGCACTCATTGCCGGCGGCCTGAACATCATTGAGGTGACCTTCCGCACCGCGGCGGCCGCAGAAGCCATTGAGCGCATCGCCAAGGCCTTCCCCGACATGATGGTCGGTGCCGGCACGGTGGTCACTCCCGAACAAGCCAAACGCGCGATTGATGCGGGCAGCAAGTTCGGTCTGGCCCCGGGCACGGATCCGGAAACCATCGCCTACTTCAAGGCGCAGGGCGTGCCCTTCATTCCGGGCATCATGACCCCGTCCGACATCCAGGCCGCGGTCAAGGCCGGTTGCCAGCATCTCAAGTTCTTCCCGGCCGGCGCCGCAGGCGGTCCCAAGCTGCTCAGCGCCATGGCGGCCCCCTACGGCAACCTCGGTGTGAAGTTCTGCCCGACCGGCGGGGTCTCGCTCGACAACATGCTCGACTACCTCTCGATGAAGGAGGTCTTCGCCATCGGCGGATCCTGGCTCGCCACCAAGGCCCAAATCGCCGCCAAGGACTGGGGCGCGATCACCCAACAGGTGAAGGACGCACTGGCCAAGGCCGAGCAAGCCTAGGTCTACTTTCGGGGATTACCTCAAGGCGTCAATTTTGTAGCGACGGCCGACCCCATAGCTGGCGGGGTATTGCCGACAGATCGCGCGGAGTTGCGCCTTGTAGGTGTCCTTATCTAATTCAACCGGACTGAAGGCCACAATCCTGTTTTCGTAGCCTTCGATCAAGCAGACCATGGCATGCGGAAATCGCTTTCGTAGATCCGCACGCTTGAAGGGTGGCAAGTGCTTCACCTTTTCAGGCTCGACCAAATTGTAAACCAGCATTCCCTCCGGCTTGAGCAGGCTGACCATGGATTCGGCCCATTCCGCATCCAGCGGCGCGCAGCGTACCGGCAAGCCATTCTCTTCCGCATACAGGTCGTCGACCACATAATCGAATTGCCCCTCGCAGGAACCGGAACGCACCCACTCGACCGCATCTGCCGCAACCAGCTCGCAGCCTTCGGCACAGTCGAAAAAACCGTCCGCGATCGACAAGTGTATCTCGTCCAGATCGACGCCCACGATTCGATCCGGCTGGATCAACTCACGCATCTGGCGGCCCACCGCACCGGCGCCGAAGCCAAGGATACAGATCTCACGCAACGAACCGACAGGCCGGTGTAAGGCCGGCAGTGTAATGAGATCCCAGATACAACCGGCCAGTGGCCGGTTTGGATTCCATTGGGAGTGGTTCACCCCGTTGCGGTAAAGACGCAGGGTCGCCCCAGCCGTCCGCACCTCGTAATAGTTGCCTTCGATATTCCGCTGCCAGACAATCGCCATTAGCCTGCCGACTCCAATTCCAGCCGAATCGTCTCGTGCGTCCGTTTCATGTCCTCGAACTCACCTAGAAACTTGGCCAAGGCACCGATATACTCGAATTTCTGTTCCGAATCCAACAGTGTCTGGTAGAGAATGCCGAGGGTCACGGCACTGTTGTAATAGGCCGGGTTGATACGGGGCAGGCGCAACTGGATGAGCTCGACCCGGGCCTGAAGGGCCACACGAACCGGATCTTCGGAGCGATGTGTCCATATCCTCCGGAGGTTCAAGGGGGCATCCCCTTCCAATTCAACAGTGCTCAAGTCCGCCACTTGCTCCATCCATGCCCTCGACTCGTCCAGACTCTCAAATACGAAATGGCTGCGTCCCAGCAATTCCTGCAGGCAAGCCTGCCACCAGCCGTCCAAACTCCCCAGATCGGACTCGTCCGGCTGCAGAATTGCCTCCAGAACCGGTGCGATGTCCTGCCCCTGGAGGGAACGCAGCATCAACTCCCTCACACGGACCGGTGCCAAGCGAATCAAGCGGTCCAGTGAAACCCAAAGCCAGTAACCATCACGACTGGCATACGCAGCTGTCGCATCGTAGCCTTTGAGTTCCAGGATCCGGTTCAATTGTAACGGGATCTCCTGCCGGGACGACTCGACCATGGTGGAGATTTGCCCCGGACGCAACTGCAGGTAGCTGCGTGTGGCCAAGGCTGCGACCGGCCAGGTCCGGGTATTGGCGAGTGATTTCAATCCCGCATCATAGTACAAGTAGCGTGTCACATAGGCGAGAGTCAGCGCATAGCAGGTTTGTTCCAGCGACAAAGTCTCGTCCCACCGGAAATCGAGGGCGATTTCGCCGTGGGCACCGATACTCAGTAAATAATGCTCGCTGAACCCGGCCTTATCAGCGGGGCGCAAAGAAACTTGAATGCTGCCTCCGTAATCAGAAGACCGGATGCCCAGATCACGACGCAAGTTTTCAGCGATAAACCTGCCCAGCTCATGCATGCGCACGACGGAGCGCCGGTCCAAGCCGAGGACCTCAAAATCAGCGTCTTGCTCAATGTAGAAATCATCCGCGGCCAAGAGGCCCAGCGGTAGCCCCAAGACGCAGAACAGCCATGCAATGCAAGCGATGCGGCGCATTAGCGCAAATTCAAGCGGATGCTACCATCCTTCAGCTCGAGACTTTCCACACGCTCCCAGACGCCCTGAAGGGAAAGGTATTCTTCAGAACTGCTGTATGCGCTAACCAGAAAATCACCGAGTTTCTTTGCCAGGCCAGCCTGCACCGGCACCGAGGCAGAGTTAACATGAAATTCGTCGACGATAAAGTCAGGGCTGGGGCCGGAGGTAAAGTGACCTTTGGCAAATGCGGTAAACTCAAGATCGAGACCATAGAAGAGCAACTGCGAAGGCAGGCTGATATACATGGCTTGCCCCTCGGTGTAGAAATTGGGAATCCCCGGAACCACCAGAATGTTCGCTTCGCCTTCAAGCTCATTGGCATTGCCGGGCTTGAAGCGTGCCCCCATCCAGGCATTCAGCTCTCCGGCGGTCAACTGGAGCGTCACCGGATCCCCACTCAGGGCCTGAAGGCGCTTGGACACCCAGCTGTTCGTACGTAACTCAGGGCCCTGCATGTAATAGGCATCCCCCGGCATGGGGTACGAATCCAGTTTGGAGGACACGAATTCCTCAGTCTCGGCGGGGGTGGAAAACGCCCGGGCCGGGAAGGAGGCCAGACAGAGAAACCCGAGCAGGCTTCCGATCAGGGCCATCAGGACCCCAAGGATGAGTATCCCAATCAAAGTGGGTTCTTTTTCAGCGTTCTTGGCAAGTGCGGCAGACATGGTAGATACGTTTTCGCTCTTTATGCACTTTGTCTTTCAATCTGACGATAACAAAGACTTGTAAAAGCGAGCACTCCGAGGAAGCCCGCAAAGAGTGCCAAACCGTAGAGAGGCAACAGCAGGACGGAAAAGCCGAGCAAAGCCAGCGCCGGCACAATATACCGGGGCAACAGGGTCCAGGTCATCCGCGCGATCAGGCTCAGGTCGAGCAGGTCCTTGAAATCGGAGCGCATCTGCAAGCGGTAGAGCGCAGCACTGAAAAAGAGCGGCGCGCACAGGCAGACCGACATAAAGATCAGGTAGCCAAGCGCACCGACATGCAAAATCGCCATGAGTGACGAGAGCCCGCTGGCCAGCAGGACCGGCAAGAGCCAGAACAGGACCCACACAGCCCCGAATCGCAGGCCGTCCAGAAAGAGGCCCTGCCACTCGTTCCACTCCGGCAGGGCCGGCTGTCCGCTGCGCCTGAGTTGTGATGTAAAGCGATACAAATATCCGAATGCCAGGATATTGACGACGGGGATAAAGGACAGCAGTCCTCCGATCACGACCTTCAGGGTGAATTTCGGCTGGCGAATCAGCTGGCGCTGAACTTCCTCGAAAATTGGCGTTTCCTTCATAGTTAGTATGCGCCAAGCTACCGGGGTGAACGAGCTATTGAAAGCAAAATTAGAAACTTGCCGCCAACAGGTGGAAGCCGGCATCGACCAGTTGCTCCCTCCCGCCACGACGCGCCCGAAACAATTACATGCCGCCATGCGCTATTCCATGGAGGCCGGGGGCAAGCGACTGCGCCCCGCCCTGCTCATTCTCGCCAGCGAGCTCTTCCCCTCGGCGGCCGACCCGCTCCCCGCGGCGGTCGCAATCGAGTGCCTGCACACCTACACCCTGATCCACGACGACCTGCCCTCGATCGACGACAGTGACCTGCGGCGCGGTCGCCCGGCCTGCCACACCCAATTCGATGAAGCCACCGCCGTCCTCGCCGGCGACGCACTGCTCACCTACAGTTTCCAGTTGCTGGCCGGACATTACCGGGCACAGCCGGAGCTCTGCGCCGCCCTCGTGTCGGAACTGTCCGAAGCATCCGGCAGCGAGAAGCTGATCGGCGGCCAGATGGAGGACATCCTCAACGAAGGGAAGCCCGTCGAACCGGCCACCCTCGCCTATATCCATGAGAACAAGACTGCGGCGCTGCTCACCGCCGCACTGACCATGGGATTGTCCTTCTGTACCCCGGAATCGGAGCAAGTGGACCGGATCCGCCGGATCGGTTACCACATGGGCCTGACCTTTCAAATCGTGGATGACATCCTCGACGCCACCTCCAGCGCCGAAACCATGGGCAAGCCGGTCGGCAACGACGCCGCCGCCGATAAATCGACCTATGTCGCGCTGCACGGCCTGGAAGGCGCCCGCGCCGAAGCCAAGCGGCACAACGACCTGGCCATCGCGGAAGCCGAGGCACTCGGGGGCAACAACACGCTCCTCATCGCCCTGATCCAGGCAATGGAGGCGCGTTCAAACTAAGCCCTACTCGCTGACCTGCAGGCGGAAATAACGGGCGCCTGCGCTGACCGGGATTTCGATCGTCTGAACGGATCCGATCGGCACGAGTGCAGGCTCCGGATCCGGCGCGTCGGAGTCCCAAATGATCCCGGCACCGGTCCAGTCACGGATATCATCCGTCGCCTCAATGTAGTAGCGCACCGAGCTCTGCCCGCGGTTGAAGCAGAACTTGACCGACTGCGCCGACTCAGACTGGGTGAACTGAACCGGACAGGCCGCGGCACGCAGCACGGGCGAGCCCCCCACCGCATACTCCAGGAAATTACAGAACCCATCCCCGTCCGGGTCGCCCCCCGCAGAAGCATCCTCGATTTCGGGATAGTTTTCAAAGAGCCATTGCAGGAAGTTCGCCGGCACGTCCGAAGCCGCTTCGTCTTCGATCCGGATGGCATCAATGGCAATATCGCTACGGTAGCCGTTGCCCACATTGGCACGGAAACGAAGCCGCACCACCTGCCCGGCATACGCATCCAATGAATAATCCGCCTGTTGCCAGGCATCCCCCTGGTCACCCACGATCAGCACAAGCGTGCTCCAGCTTTGCCCCTGATCCGTGGAGATCTCAAGCTGCAGGATGCCCATCGTACTGTCATACTGGTCATACATATGATAGGCGAATTCGATCGACGGACTGTCCATGTGTGTAAAGTCGAACTCCGCCTCAATGGCGGCCTCTGTGGAGTAGTGCGAAGTCGCTTCGACGTAGCCGTAATAGACATCGCCATAGGCTTCGGTCGGTCCGGTTCCGTTGCTCACCGTAGCACCGGCCTGGTAGGTATTCCAGGAGTGCACGTACCCGCGGGGATGAAACCAGGCGTTGACCGAGCTACCGAAGGAATAGCTGTAGGGGAAACTCTCATATCGAGGCAGTTGGTAGCTCCCGCGGAAAGCGGCATTGTAGTAGCGCCCTTCACGGATAGTCCGCACCGCATTGCCTTGGTTGGCTTCGCCCATCGCGACCCCGTTGTACTCACGGTACGGATCCGAAAAATAAGGAAGGCGATCATATTCACGGGTCCCGTCGCTGTCGAAATTCTCGTAGGTCATCACCGAGCAATAGCCGACCGAATACGGGCTGCCCGCGTCCGCCCACTGCCAACCCGCGGCGAAAGGCATGACGCCCTGGCCATCGTAGCTTTGCTGCGTCTGTGTGCGCGAATGCCCGACCCCGAGGTTGTGGGCCAGTTCATGCGCGGTGGTGTTCGTACTGGCCGAATCGCACTGCTGCACGCGCAGCAGTGAAAAGGCTAGATCCGGCCGACCGAAGGTATCCGGACGCCATGCGGTCCCACCGATCTCATTCGTATCTATCAGCAGGCTGACAAAGTCCGCTTCGTACTCGTTCCGCCAACTGTGCACCTCGTCCATCACACCATCGGCATTGGTCAAGGCCTTCAGGTCCTCCTTCGGGTCGTCCGTCTCCACGAATGCAATTTCCGCCGTGTGCACCAGATTGTACTCCACCCCTGTCTCACTGTTCTCATGCACGATGTTGACCAGAGTGACCGCCACGGACAAGGTCGCTTCCATGTTGGCAAGCGTACCCTTGGTCGCCAAGGCGGCGGGCGTGTACACCATCATGAGGTCAAAGACCACATTGGCATCCAATTCATCGCCGTCGGGCGCAGCCACTGTGTCCGTCCCGACCTCGTCTCCGGAGGCATCCGCTGCCATGGCAGCCCCGTCCACAGCATCGGCTTCCGCTCCGCAACCCGGGAAAAAAGAGTTCAAGCGGTCCACTTCCAGCAAAACATGGCTCCCCGACTCCGGGACATAGCGTATTTCGTAGAGATGCCGGCCGTGCCCGACACTGGCCGACAGCCTGAAAACGCCGTCGACCGACGCAATCACGATAAAATCCTCAGGATCTTCCGTCGAACGGGCGGTCGCCGCAAAGGTCCGGCCGGCTCGACCCCACATCCGACTGTCCGTCACCACAGCCTGTAGAGCTTGCCCGTCAAAAAGTGCCAACTCGACGATATCTCCCGGCTCCAGCGTCGTGCGGTCTGCGTCCAGCATAGCGGAAGGAATGGTCACTTCCTTCGCCCACCGAGCCGCCGGGCTGACTTCATTCCAGACCACATCCGCACCCAAGTCCCCAATCAGTGACACCACAGATTCATGCCCCGCACGACCTGCCTCCCGGTGCTCCGGTCGCGCGGCAAGCCCCGCAGCTGCCTGTTGCGCCCGCTCCGTCTTTGCTGTGAGCGGCAAGTGATCCGGCTCCTCAACTGCCAGCGGGGCGGGCATGCGTTCCCACCTGCTGAGAGACAGCAGGAGTAAACAAAAAATAATTAGGGCAGTAAGACGTGCGCGCGACATGCATTCATGGCAAAAGTACCACATTCCACTGAAGGAAAGCTAGTTACAGAAACTGTGATATCTTTTGGCCAAAGGATTCTCGATCAGGTAGGGCCGTTCTTCTCCAGCAAAATGCTCGCAATTATTTATGAGACACATAAGATTTACTATTGGCATGCCTCATAAAAATCCCCGCCTACGAATCATCGCATTTGCTGCTGTCTTGCTGGCAGCTGGCTTCCTGTATCTGCAACATGATCACAGGCAAGAAGCGGCAAGCCATACAGTGACGGAAAAAATGGTGGAGCATGCCTCCCGGAAACCGGTATCCACTCAGAAATTACAAAGCTATGCTATCGAAGAACGGCTAACGGGTAGTACCACAGTTGAGGACCATGACAGGCAACAGCTGCAGTTGATCTTTAGAAATGTAAATATTTTGCTAAATGTCGAGAGAAATAACGATGGTCGCGAATCCGCACGGCTGGGAGGACAGCACCGGAGCGTATCCGCCGCCCGCCGGCTTCCTGACGGCCGTATCGAGACCTCCTGTTTCGTCGATTACGAATCACTCTACGACTTCCTGTATCAGCCGGCGGATACAAGCAGTCCTTCCCCTTCCATCACAAAGGCGTTCAAATGAACTGGTTCGATCGGATCTGCTGTGGACTGGCCTTGAGCTTGGGGAGCGGCCTCCCGGCTGCTTCCTTCACCTTCGTGTACACGGACCCGCCGGACTTCGGCTACTACGACAGCACGGCAGTCAGCCCCGTCGGAGGCAATCCCGGCACGACACTGGGCGAGCAACGGCAAAACCTGCTGGCCTATGCGGCCAACTACTGGGGACAGTTCCTGGACAGTGACGTCAGCATAGTGATCTCGGCCAGCTACGAGGCGCTCGGGGGCACGCCCACCAGTGCCACCCTCGCCTATGCCGGGCCGGAATCCGTCTTCAGCAATTTCAGCGCCGAGGCGATTCCGGATGTCTGGTACATTTCGGCTGTGGCCGACAGTATTGCCGGTGTCGACCAGGACCCGGGCGAGCCGGACATGAGCGTGACCGTCAATGAATCTGTCGACTCCAGCAATGCGGTTCTCGGTGGGGACGGTTTCTATTACGGCTACGATCATAACTTCGGCACCCAGACGGATTTGCTGGCGACACTTCTGCACGAGATCGGCCATGGCCTGGGCTTTCTCTCAACCGTCGACCTCTCCTCCGGTAACTACTTTTTGGGCTATCCCGACAGCTTCACCTTTTGGATCCGCGATGAAGAGTCGGGCCTGCTTTGGACGGAGATGACCAGCAACCAGCGCCGGAACTCGGCGAAGAACGATCCGGATCTCGTCTTCACCGGCCCTGCGGCCCAGCAAGCCGGCCTCCGGCAGTTGAAAGCGGAGCCCGATGCGATGGCCGGCGGATCCTTGCTCTCCGTGCTCAGTCCCGAAGGGGCCGTGGGTGAGATTGAAGCAGCGCAGGGCGAATTCGGCCGCGGGCTCCCGCCCTGGGGAGTCTCCGGCACCGTGGTACTGGTCGATGACGGCACGGCCCCGGTGACCAACGCCTGTGAGGAGCAGCCCTTTATCAACGCGGATGAGATAGTAGGCCGGATCGCCTTGATCGACCGGGGAGATTGCAACTTTGTCGACAAGGTACGTCGCGCTCAGGAAGCCGGCGCGATCGCCGCTATAATAGTGAACCATGAAGGCGATGATCTTGTGGCAATGTCGGGCTCGAACGAAGACATTGGCATCCCATCGGTCTTTATCGGTCTCAGCGACGGCGATGCGATCAAATCATGGCTGCCCGGCGTCGTCGTCAAAATGAGCAACAACGCACCACTGGCAGGCACGCAGAATGACTTCCCCCGCTTGTATGCACCCAATCCCCTGCAGTCCGGATCTTCCGTCTCGCACTGGACTCTGGACACCTATCCAAACCTGATCATGCGTCCGCAAATCAGCTCGGTCCTGCTCAAAGAGCTCGACCTTACCATCCCGGTGCTTCGCGATATCGGCTGGAAAGTCCAGAACCTGACTATCCCCTACCTGAGCTATGATCTCTGGGCCGCGGAAAACATCAGTTCGCCATCCAATGCTCCGAGCGAGGACGCAGACGGCGACCTGCAGAGCAACTTCGCCGAGTTCGCCTATCTATCCGACCCCGAAGACCCGGCTGCGACGCCGGCGCCGGTTGCGGTCAGTCCCGGTAGCGGAGGCATTTTAAATATCCAGTTTACCCGCAATGGCATCGCAGCCGATGTCCTCTATGGCCTAAACCAAAGCAGCGACCTGACGGCAGGCTTTAGCCCACTGGTCCCTGGCACAGGCTATCGCCAGAGCGGCAGCGATTTCACCGATACTGCCGAGACCGTGACGCTACAGGTGGACGCGGATGCGAACCAAGGCTTCTACCAGGTGGAAGCCGCAACGCCCAGCCCCTAGCCGGCCAACCCCAGCGACTGCCGCATGATCCCGTTGATCTTGTAATTCTCGACAAAAGCGGGAATCCGCTCGGATCCCGGACCGAGGGCCAGCAACTCGACGCATTCAGAGGTGTGGTTGTTCGACGTCCAGCCCACTGCAATGAGATCCAAAAGGTCATCGCCGAATATTTGGGTCATCGCACTCGACAGGTACTCCGTATTACCGGTGATAGCCTCGTTCACTGCGGCGACTTGCGATTCACTCGGCTGTATGCCCGTCAGGCGGCTGAAATGAGCGGCGTCAAACTGGCCGAGCTGCAGGTAATAGGTCTCAAGGGCGGCGAAACTGGCACGGATGCCGTTGATCCGCTCCAGCGCAGGCCCACTCTCGCTGTATTTTTCGCCCCATCCGTTTAACTGGCAGCCCCCGGTCCCGTGGTCGGTCGTGATGATCAGCAAGGTATCGGGATGCGCATCAATGAAGTTAGTGGCGATCCGGATGCAGCGGTCAAACTCCAGCATCTCATGCAGGGTCGCGGCGGCATCGTTGACGTGGCAGCCATGATCGACTCGTCCCGCTTCCACTTGGAGGACGAAGCCCTTGGGGGAGTGGCTCAGGCTCTGCAGGGCCGTCTCAAACATCTCTGTCAGGCCCGGCACCTCCGAGAGCGCGGGGTCGTTTTCGCGGTCCACTTGGTACGGCACATGGCTCTCGGAAAAGAGCCCCAAGACCCGTGCCTGCCCGCTGGCTTTCTTCAACTCCGTCCGGTTGGTGGCCAGCGCATATCCCGCAGCCTGGAATTCCGGCATGAGGTTCCGTTCTTCACGTTCAAAATGACGACGGCCGCCGCCGAGGATCACATCGATCCCACGGTCGAAATACTGGTCGGCAATCTGGTCTTCACTATCCCGGTGGCGCACATTCGCGGCAAAGCCTGCCGGGGTGGCATGGGTCACGCGGCAGGTCGTGACCAAGCCGGTGGCCTTCCCCGCCCGCTTGGCCAAGCTCATGATCGGGGTCAGCGACTTTCCCGCCACACTCGTGTTGATCGAACCGTTGTTGACCCGCTGGCCGCAACCCCAGGAGCTCGAGGCCGCGGCCGAGTCCGTTACCGGGGAACTGGCCGATGCCGTATCCTGCATCGCGGTCACGAGGTCCGGGCGCTGGTAGAGCTCCATCCGGTTCAGGTGCTTGCTCTGGTTCCGGAGGCTCCAGTGGTGCGCCAGCGAAAGCGTGCCCGTACCCATACCGTCCGCCACAAGGAAAATCACATTCCTGGCCTTTCCGGAGGCTGTCCCCAGTGCCTGGCTGCCCGTACTGCTACAGGCGGTGTTCAGAACGGCGGCGGCGCCCGCCAGACCGGCGCCCTTTAGAAAGGTACGACGAGAGTGATTCGATTCAGACATGCCGAACCTCTAAGCCGAAATTGCCATTCTGCAAAGCGCGGGACTGTTAAATTCAGGAAAACTCCAAGCAGAGCGCCCTAGGGCACCTCGGTCTTTTCCGCCCCCTCCGCGTACCAGGCCTTCACCTTCTCCATGATGGCCTCCTCCGATGCAGCTTCTTCAAACTTCAGTGAGGCCGAGTTGATACAATACCGCAGACCAGTCGGCTTCGGACCATCAGGAAAGACATGCCCCTGGTGCGAGCCGCAGACCGCGCAATGCACCTCGATCCGCACCATGCCGTAACTGGTATCTCGATGTTCACCGAGGGTACGTTTGTCAATCGGCTGCGTGAAACTGGGCCAGCCTGTACCGGAATCGTACTTGTCCGTGCTGCTGAACAAGGGTGTCCCACAGCCCACACAACGATAGAGGCCCATTTTCTTGTTGTCGTAGTAGGGATTCGAAAACGGACGCTCCGTCCCCTGCTTCCGCGCCACATGATACTGGAGATCGGTCAGCATCGCTTTCCATTCCGCCTCGCTGCGCTGCACCGGAAAGTCCCCCGAGTCGAGATCGACATGCGAGGGCAAGGCACAGCCCGAGGCGCATTGGGAGACAGTCATATCGCCGGCGTCGGGCGAATCGGGTGCGTTGGAGGTGTCGGTCATGGTCGCGGCCACCAAGCCACAGCTCAGAAGAGCCGGCAGGGTGATATATTTCAGGATAGAGGGAGGGATCAACTGCATAGCAGTGGTAGGAGCCCACAAGGGAGCAGTTTATTCCGGCTGATGCAAGGGCCGGCCGACGATTAACCGTCGGCCGATTCGGATGCCTAGAACAAATGGTCCCGCTCGTCCGGATGACGCACCCCGGTCAATTTCCCTTTGAAGCGCTTGTCCAGGACCTCCAGCACCTCGGGACCCACCTTACGGCTGGCTTCCTCGAGGCTGAGCAAGGGTGAATCCGAGGAATTCATGCGGACCGGCAGCTCATGAATCATGGAAGGATCGTCGTCCTCGTCCATCATATCGAGCGGCACATCGACAAAGGCGTCCGGTACGCTCTCCGGCTCAGCAGTATCCTCCAGCGCACTGGCGAGTAGATCCGATGCGGACCCGGCAGCCGGCCCGCTCTCAGCTTCCGGCGTCCGTTTCGCCTGCGGCGGCCTTAAGGCTTTTTTTTTTCGCCCTGGATACCACCGGCGGCCGCGACTTGCTTGATCAGGCTGTCGATGGCCCGGGAACGCGACTCTTCTGCCGCCTTCAGCAGGATCACCTCGAAGTTCACCTTTTCGGACAAGCCGCGCTGCACCGTGCCTTCGCCCCGTTGCAGGGCGTCCAGCATGCGCATGAGGGATTCCGTGCTCATATCCACGCCCAGACGGGAAGTCGTGCCCTGATTCTGGATCGCGTCGAGCAAGGCGCTGCGAGCAAAGGCTTCAAGGTCCTGCAAGATCCGGAACAGGTCCCGCCCTTCAGCGGCAAAAGCGTCCACCGCAGCGACAATCGCGCCGTAATCGAGCGAGGCAATGGCTTTGGCCAGCTCGGCGATACGATCCGCTCCCACCAGGCCATAGACATCCAGGACATCCGCCTCGGAGATCTCGCTGCCACAGAAGGAAATCATCTGATCCAGGATCGACTGGGCGTCCCGCATCCCGCCGTTGGCCAGCCGGGCGATCGACTGCAACGCGGCAGGGTCCACTTTGACCTGCTCCGCATCCACGATGGTCTGCAGCTTGGCCGCGATCACTTCGTCGGAAATCGGACGAAATTCGAAGCGCTGGCAGCGGGACACGATGGTCGGCAACACCTTGTGCGCTTCGGTCGTTGCAAAAAAGAATTTCACGTGCTCCGGCGGCTCTTCCAGGGTCTTGAGCAGAGCGTTGAACGCCGCCGTGGAAAGCATGTGCACCTCGTCGATAATGTAGATCTTGTAGGTGCATTGCGTCGGCGCGTACTGGCAGTCTTCCCGCAGGTCACGCACCTGGTCGACACTGTTGTTGGAGGCACCGTCGATCTCGATCACGTCCATGCAGGACCCGTTCATGATCGCCTGGCTGATCTCGGACTCATTATCCGGTGTCGCACTGGGCCCGCCTTCGGCATTCAGAGCCTTGGCAAAGAGGCGGGCGGTACTGGTCTTCCCCGTGCCACGGGGCCCGACAAAGAGGTAGGCGTGGGCAATCCGCTTGGTCTCGATCGCATTCCGCAGGGTGCGCACGATGTGGTCCTGCCCCACCAGCTCATCGAACTGCTTGGGACGCCAGCGGCGCGCGATCACTTGGTAACCTTTTTCCATCAATCGCTAAAGAAAAGCTGGCAAATCCGCCCCGTGGCAAGGGACTTTTTGAAATACTTTCGCCCTCCCCACTCAGGCCCCACTCGGACAGGCTTCGGAGGCCTGCGAGTGCCTGCTTTCCCGCGAATCCGTAGACATTTCGGACACAGTAAACAGACGTGATCCACACAGCACAAAGAATCTTTTCGAAGTGGTATCAGGGAGGGCGACTGTCCTAAATCTTCAATCACGATTGAGCAGACGGGCAACCAGATGCTTCTTAAAAATCTTCCAGATCCTTTCAGCCAATCGCGGGGTCCGGACACAAAAGTGGCCAGGCACCCTACGGCACACGAGGATCTAACTACCGCTGCTCCCTTCCGGGCCTGACGGGGTTTGCTAGTCCGGCGTTGCATAGGACCCGGCCATCCACAGTAGACATCGGAACTTCAGATTCGTTCAACCTTAAAATCGAATATTTCACCCGCCGGCGCCCCCGGATGGCACAAATACCGCTGAAAATGAGGCGTTTAAAAATTCAGGATTGGACCGTCCGGCATCGGCGTCCATCCTGTAAATCTTCACATGCAAGCCGTCGCGACCCAACAACGTAAACAATTCTTCCCCATCAACGGGCTCTTCCGCGAGTACCTCAGCGAGTACGACCGGGCGATGGAATTGCCGGTGACCTACGAGGACCTGCTGGACTACCAGGATTCCTTCCCCCTGATGAACAAGGACGGTGAGGACACGCTCTGGCAGACGCTCATTTTCGAACAGCAGCGCGGGCGTGAGATCTACGACGGCTTGAAGCGGATCTATGTGATCCTCCGTTCCGGCGGCGACGAGTCGATCCTGCCCAATCTCTACATTGACCGGGTCGATTTCTGCACATTCGGCAACACCAAGCCGATGCGGGTGCGGGTGGTGAACCAGTACAACGACAACCACGACTATTTCTACGTCAAGAAGGCCGACGCCTCCCGGATCTACGGGCTGGAACTGGAGGAGCTGTTGTCGCCCAACCACATCAATTTCCTGGTCCACGGGGACACCCTGATCGAGGAGCACATCATCGGGGTGCCGGGCGACGATTTCATCCGGGAATACCTGCCCCGCCCCGACCTGCACGAGGTGCGTCTGGCCAAGGAATTCATCAAGTTCAACGAGCGCTGCTTCGTGCGCCTGCTGGGCGACATGCGGGCCTACAATTACGTGGTCGAGGTCACGCCCGACTTCGAGCAGAACCAGTACCGCGTGCGGGCCATCGACTTCGACCAGCAGAGCTACGAGGGCCGCCGCACCCTCTACCTGCCGCAGTTCTTTAAAAACAACCTGCCGGTAGTGAAGCTCTGCACCGACCTGATCAATATCGAAACCAGCCGCCAGTACCAGCGCGAGGAGCGCACCCTGATCAAACGACGCCTGAACTTCGCCCTCGAGCGTGTCCACCACATCCGTCACTGCATGTGCGCCGACCAGATCTCCAGCACGGAAAAGACCCATCAACTGCGCAAGGAACTGGCGGAAATGCACAAGGACTTCCGCTTCCTGCTCTGCCAGTCGATGGGCGAGATCACCTTCTTGAACCTGACCGTCACACTCGGGCTCAGCCGGGAGGAAGGCTACTTCCCGGAAGGCTCCTGAGGCCGGAATCGCACCTTTTCATTCCCAGAATCGCCAATGCCACCGCTTCCCACATTTGCCGCCCTCAGCCAGACCGAATGGCTACTGGCCGGACTCGCAGTGGTAAGTCTGGTCACCTTTCTCGCATCGCTCGTGATCCTGCCCCTGGTCATCGCCTACATGCCGGCCGATTATTTTCAAAGGGAGCCGGTCGGGCTGAAGGAACTGCGCCCGATCCGCCTGGTCGGGCGGCTACTCAAAAACCTGCTGGGCGCGGTGCTCTTGCTCGGCGGCATCGCCATGCTCTTCCTCCCCGGCCAGGGACTCCTCACCATTTTCCTGGGGAGCAGCCTGATCGACTTCCCCGGAAAACGGAAGCTCGAGCAGAAACTCATCCGGAAGCGGGCCATCGAGCGTCCGATCGTGTGGATCCGCCGAAAAGCCAAACGTCCCCCGCTCCAGTTTTAGCAAGGCTTCTTCCGGCTCCGGAAGCGCACAGATTCGTAAAAAAACGGGTATCCGTACGGGTGGAGGGAAAATCCGGTTGCCAAAAGCGCCCATTCACAGTCTCTTGATTGCCATTCACTTGTGGAGAGATGAGCCCAACCCGCCAATCGATAACCCTAGATTTCCCATCCCGCCTTTGTTTTGACTCAATTCCAACGAAACGAATAATCCCCAGTTCAAATTGAGTATGCAAGCTGTCATATGGGGCTCCTGCGGCTCCCTTCCGTCCCCGGCCTCCTCGGCGACTATTCGCCGCAAGGTCAAGTCGGCGCTATGGGCCGCACGCAAGGAGCGTTTCGCGACGGAGGACGAGGTCGACCGCTTCCTGGACGGCTTGCCCCACAGCGCAACCGGCACCTACAAGGCAAACACTTCCTGCGTACAAATCGTCCATACCGGTGAAGAAGTCATCCTCTGCGATGCCGGTACCGGCATTCGGGACTATGCATTGACCGTCGACCCGACGGTGCCCCACACCTACCATATCTTCATTTCCCACCTGCACTGGGACCATATCCAGGGCTTCCCCTTTTTCATGCCGGCCTACCACGCCGGGAACCGCATCATTTTTCACGGCTTTCATCACGAGACCGAACAGGCCATCCGCTCCCAAATGGCGCCCCCATGCTTTCCCGTCCCCTTTGAGACCATGCAGGCCGACATCGAGTTCGATATCCGTACGGACGGTGCCGGCTTCCAGGTCGATGACGTCCAGGTTTCGACCATCAAGCAACAGCATCCGGGCGACTCCTGGGGCTACCGCTTCGAAGAAAACGGCAAGTCCATCGTCTATTCGTCCGATTCGGAGCACGGCCCGGACGCCAGGGAACCCGACTACCCCTTCGTCGCATTTTTCAAAAACGCGAATGTGCTCATTTTCGACGGGCAATACACCTTTGAGCAAGCCACCAACGAGAAGCGCCACTGGGGACACTCCGACCATATGACGGCGGTCGAGCTCGGTGCCCGGGCAAAAGTTGGCAAGTTGGCAGTCTTTCATCACGAACCGGCCCACTCAGACAGCGAAATTGAGGAAATGAACGCGGACGCCCGGGAGTACTGCCGGGATTTCAATGCGAGAATCGCACCGGGACAGGAGGCATGCTATCCCGGGTCGATCCATATCGCTTACGACGGAATGATCCTGGAGGCCTGAATCCCAAACACAGTTAAGAATGCCTGATTCACTGGACACATCGACGAAGCAAAAACGCATCTCCAAAGCGGAAATCAACGAGTTGCCCATGATCGGGTGGGATGGCCCGGTTGAAATCCTGGAAACCGCCGAGGCCATGGCAGACGCGGTAGCCCGCCTGGAGAACGAAACGCACCTTGGATTCGACACCGAGACGCGCCCCAGCTTCCGGAAGGGCGAATACTACCCGCCCGCCCTGATCCAGCTGGCGACCCAGAAAACGGTCTACCTATTTCGTATCAATAAAACGAATACGCTCGCCCCGCTCCTGCCGATCCTCGAATCCCCGGACATCATAAAGTCCGGAGTGGCGATCAAGGACGACGTCAAGGAACTGCGTGCGGTGGAAGACTTTACACCCGCCGGATTCGCCGAGATTACGGAACTGACCGTAAAACTCGGCTATGAGAACCGGGGTCTGCGGCCCCTCGCAGCCCTCCTCATGGGAGGCCGGATCAGCAAAGCGGCACAGGTGTCCAACTGGGCCCGCGCCGAACTTGACGACAAGCAAGTGCGCTACGCCGCCACCGACGCGTGGATCAGCCGCGAACTCTACCTGCTAGCAAAGGCGGAGATGGAGAGCAAATAATACCCCTTTTCCTGAAGCACAGGCGCACTACTTGAACCGCGTCAGGTCGATATCGTACTTCTTGACCCGAAGCCCCATCTTCCGCTCCGTCAGACCGAGACGGCGCGCGGCTTCCGCCATGTTGCTGCCGGTATCCTTCAAGGCGTCGACAATCAACTCGCGCTCAAGCGCCTCAATGGACTCTTCAAGCGTGGCGTAGTCGTTAACCTCCAACGGCGACTTCATTTGCAGGGTCGGCGGCAGGTGGTGCGCCTTGATCGACTGTCCCTTGGCCAGCAAGACCGCACGTTCGATGCAGTTTTCCAGCTCACGCACATTCCCCGGCCAGTGATAGCTGACCAGCAAGTCGATCGCGGCCGAGGAAATACGGACCGGCTTCACCCCTTGGCGACGGGCGTATTTCTCAATGAAATGGTCCGCCAGCAGCAGGATGTCGCATTTACGCTCCCGTAACGGAGGCATATAGATGGGAAAGACGTTGAGGCGGTAATACAAGTCCTCCCGGAACGTGCCCCGCGCCATCATTTCCTCGAGGTTGCGGCTGGTGGCTGCGAGAACGCGCACATCCACCCGCTGGGTCTCCTGGCTGCCGACCCGCTCAAATTCCTTCTCCTGCAGGACGCGCAGCAATTTCACCTGGGTGGCCGGCGAAACGTCACCGATCTCGTCCAGGAAAATGGTGCCGCCCGCAGCCAGCTCGAAACGCCCCTTCCGCATCGAAAGCGCACCGGTGAAGGCGCCTTTCTCGTGCCCGAAAAGCTCGCTCTCAATGATCGAATCCGGCAGGGCCGCACAGTTGAATTTAACAAAGGGCTTGTTCTTGCGGTCGCTCTTGTCATGGAGGGCCTTGGCCACCAGCTCCTTCCCCGTGCCGCTTTCCCCGCGAATCAGGACCGTGGTCACACTCTGCGCCACCTGCTCAATGTGGTAATAGACCGAGCGCATCGAGTTGGCCGTCCCGATAATGTCCTTGGGACGGAAATCGTGGGCAATTTCCTCCTGCAAGCGGTTGTTCTCCTCACGCAGGCTGTGTATCTGCTCGGCCGCATCCTGCCGCAGGCGGGCCGCCTGGGCGATAATGGAAGAAATCATGGAAAGCAGACGGAGGTCGGCCTCCCAGCCCAGCCGCGGGTTGTGCGGACGCTCTACACTCAAAGTCCCGACAATTTCGTCGCCCAGCTTCATCGGCACACTGATCAGGCCCGTGCCGGGCTGCAGGTGCAATTGTTCCGCGATATCCTCATCCCGGCTATTCTCACGGATCCAATCCAGGAATTTCGGCACGATTACCGGCTCGGCCTTCTCGATTGTCCGCTCAAGGTGCGTCCGGACCAATTGCAGGTACTTGGACGCGGGCACCTCCCGCGGCAAACCAATCGCCTCGGACAGTATAATACTGCCGTCATCCCGGTTCACAATCGCGATCGTACCACGCTCCATTCCCATCATGTCACGCAGCCGTCCCAAAACCGGCTTTACGATGTCCGTCAGGTCAAAGCTCTTCTCCAAGGTCTGGCTGACCGCGAATAAGAGACTCAATTCCTGAACCGACCGGCAGTTCACTCCGATCGTCCGGTCCAGAATCTCCAGTGAAGGCCCCTCGACTGCCAGGGTGCACTCCCCTACATTACATGCTCTCCTCTCTTCTACCATTGTGCTTTATATAGCTTAAAAAGTGCCTACTTGGGCTCGGAGGCCGCATAAACACAAGGATCATACCACGAAGACCCGGGTATTAGTAGCGCGGCGAACCCCCTGCATAAGAAGGTACGATAAAGCAAAGTCCGGCAGCGTACCACCTAAAATTTCCCATAAGTTATACTAATCCAATAAAATCCTACAAAAATGTAGGATTATGGCCTACGCGACGCCACAAATGTAGGAATCCGGGTCTCAAATCGGGGGCTAAATCGGGGCCAAAATCGCGGTCGAAAATTTTAGATTTTTTATCCTACTGCCCTGCAAGTGCTTACAAAAGTGCAAAATCAGTTGGCACGCGCCTTGTTATATGTGCCGGCGAGTAACCTCTCACAACTCGAACATTAAACAAGGACTCGAAAATGGTATCAACAGCAGAAGCACCCACCACCGAAAAGATTGCCGAGAAGGCAATGCGTAAAGTCGCCATCTATGGTAAAGGCGGTATCGGTAAATCCACTACAACACAAAACACTGTCGCTGCACTTGCCGAAATGGGCAAGAAGGTGATGGTCGTCGGCTGCGACCCGAAGGCTGACTCGACTCGCCTCCTTCTTGGCGGCCTGGCTCAACGTTCCGTGCTCGACACCCTTCGCGAAGAAGGTGAAGACGTCGAACTGGAAGACATCCGCGCCGGCGGTTTCTGCAACAGCCTCTGTGTGGAATCCGGTGGTCCTGAGCCCGGCGTTGGTTGCGCAGGCCGCGGTATCATCACCTCCATCAACATGCTCGAGCAACTCGGCGCCTACGACGAAGAAAACGAACTCGATTACGTTTTCTACGACGTTCTGGGTGACGTGGTTTGCGGTGGTTTCGCGATGCCGATCCGTGAAGGTAAGGCTGAAGAAATCTACATCGTTTGCTCCGGCGAAATGATGGCCATGTATGCTGCCAACAACATCTGTAAGGGCATCCTGAAGTTCGCTGAAACCGGTGTAGTCCGTCTCGGCGGCCTCATCTGCAACAGCCGTAACTGCGACCGTGAATCCGAAATGATTCAGGAATTCGCCAAGCGCCTGGGCACTCAAATGATCCACTTCGTGCCGCGCGACAACGACGTGCAGCGCGCTGAGATCAACCGTAAGACCGTGATCGACTGGAATCCGGACTGCCCTCAAGCCAACGAATACCGCACTCTGGCCAAGAACATCGACGCCAATGAGCTGAAGGTCATCCCGACACCGCTCTCCATCGACGAGCTTGAGAAGCTCCTCATGGAATACGGTCTCTTCAACTAAGCCATCCAATCTCATGAGGGTCGGGGCGACTTTGCTCTGATCAGCAGGCCCCCGGCCCTCATTCATCCTTTCCGATCCGAAAATTCAACTTTCTCGTATAATGTCCGAAGAAAACAAATCTGATTCGCCAATGGGCCCGAACGGTCCTAGCGCAGCGGAAGCCCGCGAGCAAATGCTCGAGGTCTATCCCAAGAAGACCATGCGGAAGCGCGGCAAGCAAATGCTTGTCAACTCCGACCCTGGCACACCTGCTGAAATCGGTGCGAATAGCCGCACTGTTCCCGGCATCATCACCCAACGCGGCTGCTCCTACGCTGGCTGTAAGGGTGTGGTGATCGGTCCGATCTACGACGTCCTCCACATCACTCACGGCCCGATCGGCTGTGGCTGGTATAGCTGGTTGTCCCGCCGTAACATGAACAAGATCCGCAAGGAAGGTGAAACCAATTACCTTCAATACAGCATGTCCACCGACATGCAGGAAGACCACATCGTCTTCGGCGGTGAGAAGCAACTCGAAGCTGCGATCCAAGAAGCTTACGACGAATTCAAGCCCAAGGCGATCTCGGTGTATGCCACCTGCCCGGTCGGTCTGATCGGTGACGACATCCACTCCGTCTGCCGCAAGATGAAGGAAAAGCTTGGCATCAACGTGTTCGGCTTCTCCTGCGAAGGCTACAAGGGTGTGTCCCAGTCCGCGGGTCACCACATCGCCAATAATGGTGTGTTCAAGCACATGATCGGTGTCGACGACACTCCGGTCGAAGCCAAATACAAGATCAACATCCTCGGTGAATACAACATCGGTGGTGACGCTTGGGAAATCGACCGTATCTTCGCCCGCTGCGGCATCAAGATCATCGGCACCCTTTCCGGTGGCGTCAGCTACGATGATATCACGAACTGCCACATGGCCGACCTCAACGTCGTCATGTGCCACCGCTCGATCAACTACATGGCCGAGATGATGGAAACCAAGTTCGGTATCCCCTGGTTCAAGGTCAACTTCATCGGACTCGAAGGCACGAAGAAGTCGCTCCGCAAGATCGCCCAATACTTCGGCGAAAAGGAACTGATTGACCGTGTTGAAGAAGTCATCGCCGCTGAAATGGCCGAGGTTCGCCCGGTTGTCGAAGATGTGAAGACCCGCACAACCGGCAAGACCGCTGCCCTCTTCGTGGGTGGTAGCCGCGCTCACCACTATCAAGACCTGTTCAATGATATGGGCATGAAGGTGATCGCCGCCGGTTACGAGTTCGCTCACCGCGACGACTACGAAGGCCGCGACGTTCTTCCGAACATCAAGATCGACGCCGACAGCCGTAACATCGAAGAAATCGAAGTCGAAGCCGATCCGGAGCGCTACAACATGAGCCATGCCGATCGCAAGAAGGCCCTCGAAGAGAGCGGATTCACCTTCAGCGACTACGAAGGCATGATGCGCCAAATGGCCAAGGACACACTGGTGATCGACGACATCTCCCACCACGAGTTGGAGAAACTGATCGAGCTCTACAAGCCCGACGTCATCGGTTCCGGCGTGAAGGACAAATACGTAATCGAAAAGATGGGCGTGCCTTGTAAGCAGCTCCACTCCTACGACTACGGTGGCCCATACGCCGGCTTCAAGGGTGCGATCAACTTCTTCAAGGAAATCGACCGCATGACTTCTTCCAAGATCTGGAAGCTGGCCCGCGCTCCCTGGCAGTCCGACGAAGACACCAGCGCAGAACCGGTCGCTGAAACAGCAACCGTTTAATCGAAAACCTTTAACTGGAGAACTCTTATAATGTTAGAAGGAACCACAGCAGAAATCCGCGAGCGCAAGGCACTCCGCATTAATCCGGCAAAAACTTGCCAACCGATCGGAGCCATGTATGCCGCACTCGGCATCAACAAGTGCATGCCGCACTCGCACGGTTCTCAAGGTTGCTGCGCCTATCACCGCAGCCACTTGACCCGCCACTACAAGGAACCCGTCGTTGCCACGACCAGCTCCTTCACCGAAGGTGCCTCCGTTTTCGGCGGCATGGCCAACCTCAAGACCGCACTCGACAACATTTTCTCGATCTATGATCCGGAAATCGTCGCCGTGCACACCACTTGCCTCTCTGAGGTGATCGGTGATGACATTCCGATGATCATCAAGAAGTCTGTTGAGGATGGCATCATCCCCGAAGGCAAGATGGTCATCCATGCCAACACACCGAGCTTCGTCGGCAGCCACATCACCGGATTCGCAAACCAATGCGAAGCATTCGTGAAGTATCTGTCCGAATCCACCGGTGAGACCAAGAATGTCATGAACCTCTTCCCGGGATGGGTGGAGCCGGCTGACATGCGTGAACTCAAGCGCCTGGCCTCCATGGTCGGTGTTGAATTCATCATGGCTCCGGATACTTCCGACGTGCTCGACAGCGCGATGGACGGCAAATACCAAATGTATCCGGACGGCGGCACCAAGATTGCCGATCTGAAGGCCATGGGTGACAGCTTCCTGACACTGGGTCTCGGACCGCTCGCCAGCACTCCGGCTGCCGTTCAACTCGAGAAGAAGTGCAAGGTCCCGAACAAGATCCTCGAGCTTCCGATCGGTGTGAGCGCAACTGACGCCTTCATCGACGCCCTTCGCCTGGCTGGTGACACCAGCGTGCCGAAGGAACTCGAACGTGAGCGCGGCCGCCTCGTCGATATGATCAGCGACATGTCGCAATACCTCCACAACAAGAAGGTAGCGATCTTCGGTGATCCGGATCACCTCACCAGCATGGTGAGCTTCCTCGTCGAAATCGGCATGACTCCGTCCATCATCGTCACCGGTACTCCCGGCAAGAAGTGGGAAGCAAAGATCAAGGAGATCTGCGCACCGGTCAACGAAGACGTCGAAGTGCACGCCTTCAGCGACATCCACTACCTCCACCAGTGGATCAAGGCCAACCCGGTCGACCTGCTCATGGGTAACACCTACGGCAAGTTTGTCGCCAAGACAGAGAAACTTCCCTTCGTCCGCTTCGGCTTCCCGATCATGGACCGCGTCGGCCACCGTGCCTTCCCGACTCTGGGATACACCGGTGCAATGCGCCTGGTCGAAAAGATCACCGATGCGTTCTTCGACAAGCGCGACCGCGAAGACGCCGACGAAAACATCGAACTCGTTCTCTGATTATTCTGGGAGGGGCGGCGTGCTGCAATCCGCCCCTCCCTTTAAATTTCAAACTGCAGTCTTTTGTTAGTCATATGTGTAATTCCCGGGGCCCGTGGCAGTCCGTTCAGCGTTCTAGTCGTGTCACGCCTCCATCAACATCCACGGGTTCCCGGGTCATACACAAACTCCTCGATACAAAACACACATTTTTCCGAACTATAGAATGAACGCTTCCTTACAAGCCGCACTCACTGATCAAGCCAACCACGAGCTTTTCGCCGCACACTCCTACCGCGCCATGGCCATCTGGTGCGCCGCCGAGGACTTTGCCGGCTTCGCCGAATTCTTCAACAAGCAAGCTGAAGAGGAACTGGAACACGCCGACAAGTTCATCGAACACATGCTCGACCGCGGCATTGCACCGGCACTGAGCGGGATGGACGCACCGAAGACCGAATTCAAGGGTTTGGTGGAAATCGCCGAGTACGCCGAGATCCTCGAACGCCGCAATTCGGAAAACATCAACCAGTGCTACGACATCGCACTCGAGATCAAGGATTTCGCAAGCCAACCCATGTTGCTCAAGTTCATCGACGAACAAGTCGAGGAAGAAGCCTGGGCCGCCAAGATGATCACGCTCTGCAAGCGGGCCGAATGTCCCGGCGGCATCTACAACCTGGACCGGCACATTATTAAGGAACTCGGATAAGCCTTTTTCATCAATCACCCCGGCAACCGAGCCGGGGTGATTTTGAAAAGGAAGCCCGACAACAATTTAAATCCAAACATCACGCCTACCCCGTAACCACCGAACACTACCAAACAAGAATGAATACAGTCACTACAGGCGATGCCATCACGGTTCTAACCGACCGCAACGATCAAGTCTGGACCAAGGGATCCGGCAAGGAGTTCGTATGCGATCGCAAAAGCACCGCCGGTTCCGTGACACAACGCGCATGTGCCTTCTGCGGCTCGCGCGTTGTCTTGTATCCGATCGCCGACGCCCTGCACATCGTACACGGCCCGATCGGGTGTGCGGTGTACAACTGGGACATCCGCGGGGCCCTCTCCTCCGGCCCCCAACTCCACCGTAACAGTTTCTCCACCGACCTGGCTGAAAAGGAAGTCATCTTCGGCGGCGAAAAGAAGCTCAAGGCCTCCCTCATCGAGCTGATCAATTTCTACAAGCCCAAGGCCGCCTTCGTTTATTCGACCTGCATCGTCGGCCTGATCGGCGACGACGTCGAGGCGATCTGCAAATCCGTGACCAAGGAAACCGGCATCGACTGCATCCCGGTCGACTCCCCCGGGTTCAAGGGTACCAAAAAGAGCGGCTACCAAGCCGCCTGCGAAGCCGCCTACAAACTGGTCGGCACCGGCAGTACCGAAGGCATCCAGAAGCACAGCATCAACCTGCTCGGCGAATTCAACATCGCCGGCGAAGCCTGGATGATCCGCAAGTATTTCGAGCGCATCGGCGTGCAAGTCGTCTCCACCATCACGGGTGACGGCCGTGTCGACGACCTGCGCCGCTGCCATGGCGCGTCGCTGAACCTGGTGCAGTGCTCCGGTTCGATGACGCACCTCTCCAAGTTGCTTCAAGACAACCACGGCATCCCCATGAAGCGCGTCTCTTTCTTCGGCTTCGAGGACACCGCGCAAGCACTCTACGAAACCGCCGAGTTCTTCGGGGATCCGGAGATGATGGAAAAGGCCCAGAACGTGGTACGCGAGGAAATCGAGAAATACGCACCGCGCATCAAGGCCTACAAGAAGCAGCTCAAGGGCAAGAAAGCCGCACTTTATGTGGGTGGCGCCTTCAAGGCCTTCTCACTGGTCCTCGCCCTCCGCGCACTGGGCATGAAGACGGTCCTCGCCGGCACGCAAACCGGCAACGCCGAAGACTACGAGCAGCTCAAGGAAATCTGCGATCCCGGCACCGTGATCGTGGACGACTCCAATCCGCTCGAACTGGCCAAGTTCATCCTGGAAAAGGATGTCGATCTCTTCATCGGAGGCGTCAAGGAACGCCCCATCGCCTACAAGCTCGGCGTCGCCTTCTGCGACCACAACCACGAGCGGAAGATCCCGCTGGCCGGCTTCGAAGGCATGCTCCACTTCGCCGACGAAGTCGCGAAGAGCGCGCTCAGCCCCGTATGGAAATTTGCTCCCCGTCGTTCACACCCCCTACGCCCAACTCTACCAGAAACGGACACGCACTAACCAAGCAAAGGAAAGACGACACGACATGACGACTGGAACCTGCAACGATATCACAACCGCTGACGGAGCACCGACCGAGGGTCCGCTTCCCAGCGCCGCCACCCGGAACGCCTGCAAGCTCTGCGCTCCACTTGGTGCGGCCATGGTTTTCAAAGGCATCCGCGGCTGCCTCCCCTTCCTGCACGGCAGCCAAGGCTGTGCGACCTACATTCGCCGCTACATGATCAGCCACTTCCGTGAGCCGGTCGACATCGCTTCCTCCAGCTTCAGCGAAGACGACGCAATCTTCGGCGGCTCCCGCAACTTTGAACTGGGGATCGAAAACGTCATCAGCCAATACCAGCCGGAACTGATCGGCGTGGCCACCACCTGTCTCTCCGAGACGATCGGTGAAAACATGATCGGCATGATCAAGACCTACAAGGACACGCACGCATCCGACGGTCCGCCCATGGTGCACGTATCGACTCCGGCCTACAGTGGCACCCACAGCGACGGCTACTACGCCACCATCCGTGAAGTCGTAAAGCAATTTGCCAAACCATCCAAAGGACGCCTGAGCCACCGCGTCAACATCCTTCCGGCCATGATGTCCTGCGCGGATCTTCGCCATCTGCGCGAACTTTGCGGGCTCTACGGACTCAGCGCTGTGTTGGTCCCCGACTACAACGCCACACTCGAAGGCGGCAGTTGGGACGCCTACCACCGCATCTCTCCCGGAGGCACTTCCCTCGATGAAATCGAGGAAATGGGCGCATCGGCCGCCACCATCGAGATCGGGCATTCCCAGGCCAATGCCAAGGAAACCGGAGGCAGCTATCTGGAAAAGGAATGCGGCGTCACCCGCCACGCCCTGGGCTGGCCCCTGGGGATCCGCCTGAGCGACCAATTTTTCACCTCGCTGTCTGAAATCTCCGGCCAGGAAATGCCGGAATGCCTGCAGGAGGAACGTTCCCGCCTGGTCGATGCCTACGTCGACGCCCACAAGTATGTTTCGGGCAAGACCGCAGCCATCTACGGCGAACCGGACTTCGTGATCGGCATGGCCGCCTTCCTCAGCGAGATCGGCATCCGTCCGGTTGTCTGCGCCACCGGATCCAAGGTCAAGGGCTGGTCCGAATTGCTGGCCAGCGAGATCGAAGGCGGCATGGCAGATATCGAAGCCATCTCCGGTGCCGACCACGCAAAACTTTCCGCACGAGCCCGTGAGTTGAAGCCGGACCTAGTCATCGGCTCCAGCAAAGGCTACCCCCTCGCGCGGGAACTCGGTGTTCCGATTGTGCGCACCGGATTCCCCATCCACGACCGGATCGGGGGCCAGCGCCAACTCAACATCGGTTACCGCGGCACGCAGGAGCTCTTCGACCGTGTGGTCAACGCACTCCTCGAGGCAAAACAAGAGTATTCCGATACCGGATACAGCTACCTGTAAAACAACACAACTTTAACACGAACTGGAAAATTAAAATGAGCACTGAACCGAACAACGCAGAAGAAATTTCACCGGACAACATCAACCTGGAGAACCATCCTTGCTTCAACAAGGAAGCATGCTCCACCTACGGCCGCATCCACCTGCCGGTCGCACCGAAGTGCAACATCCAATGCAACTACTGCAACCGCGACTTCGACTGCGTCAATGAAAGCCGGCCCGGCGTGACTTCCACCGTCCTCTCCCCCGGACAAGCACTCGCCTACCTGGAAAAGATCATGGAGAAGCGCGACGACATCGCCGTCGTCGGTATCGCCGGCCCGGGCGATCCTTTCGCCAACGCGGAAGCCACCATGGAAACCTTCCGCCTCGTCCGCGAAGCTTTCCCGAAGATGATCCTTTGCCTTTCCACCAACGGTCTGGGCCTCACGGAAGACTACGTCAAGGAGCTCGCCGAACTCAAGGTCAGCCACGTGACTATCACAATGAACGGCACTGATCCGGAAATCGCCGGCAAGGTCTACGCCTGGGCCCGCGACAACACTCGGATCTACCGTGGCACACAAGCCGGCGAGATCATGATCGAAAAGCAACTGCAAGCGATCAAGTGGATCAAGCAATATGGGATGATTGCCAAGGTGAACTCCATCATCGTCCCCGGGATCAATGACGAGCACCTGAAGGTAGTTGCCAAGACAGTTTCCGAACTCGGTGCCGACATCATGAACTGCATCCCCCTCCTTCCGACCAAGGACACCGCCTTCGAGCACCTGCCGGAACCGGATGCCAAGATGCGTTTCGCCCTTCGTCTGAAGTGCGGCGAGTACATGAACCAAATGACGCACTGCGCACGCTGCCGTGCCGATGCCATCGGCAAGCTTTCCGAGCCGATGAGCGAGGACATCCACGAGCTCATCCAAAGCTGCTCGCGCCTCCCGATCAACCCGAAGCAAAACCGCCCCTACGTGGCCGTCGCCACCCGCGAAGGCATGCTGGTCAACCAACACCTCGGTGAAGCACGCGAGTTTGCGATCTTCGGCATCGATCCGGAAGACGAGGAAGAATTCGTCCAAGTCGAAACCCGTCCGGCTCCGGAACCGGGTGGCCGTGAAAACCGCTGGGAAGCGCTGGCTGGCAGCCTGAAGGATTGCCGCGCAATCATCGTCAACGCTGCCGGTAGCACACCCAAGCAAGCACTAACCAAGGAAGGCATCCAAGTCGTCGAAATGGAAGGCATGATCGACATGGGACTGACCCATATCTTCCACGGCCAAGAACTGCCGCCCACACTGAAGCGCCAGTTCAAGTCCTGCGGCGCAGGCGTGTCCTGCGGCGGTGACGGCACCGGCTGCGGTTGATCCACCCGTATCTCGTATCTCGTATCTCGTATCTCGTATAATTTATCTCAAACAAGCTATAAAATGAACAAACCAGAACACCACCTATTCATCTGCGGAAGCGCACGTGCCACCGGCGAACTCAAAGGCGTTTGCTGCAACAAGGACTCCGTTGCACTTCTTTCCTACACACAGGGCGAAATCCAGGACCGCATGCTCAACGGCGTCGAAGTCTCCATGACCGGCTGCCTGAACATGTGCACCCGCGGCCCCGTCGTCATCGACTATCCGGCCGGCAACTTCTACGAGAAGGCAAACGAAGCTCTCATCGACGAGATCCTCGACGCCATCGAAGACGGCGAAGTCTGCGAAACCAACCTGATCAAGGACTAAAAGGAATCACACATCAGTTGGGAGGGCGACTGTCCCCAGTCGCTTCGAGAATCCAAAAGATCTAGAAACGAAAGGCGGTTGAGGACAACCGCCCTCCCACACTGAACCTCCAAAAAACATGAAAGCAACCAAGCCATATCTGATCGACACCACGCTGCGTGATGGTGAACAGGCTGCCGGCGTTGTTTTCGCTTTGTCAGAAAAGCTCGGCATCGCCCGAGACCTCGCCGCACTGGGCATCCCCGAGCTCGAAGTCGGCATCCCCGCCATGGGCGCCAGTGAGGTGGCCCATATCCGCGCCATCGCAGCCTCCAACCTCCCCTGCAAGATCCTCACCTGGGGACGCGCCAGCCAATCCGACCTCCGCGCGGCCATCGCCACCGGCGCACACGGATTTCACTTTTCCCTGCCCGCCAGCGCCCTTCACCAACGCATTTGGAAAAAGGACGAGTCGTGGGTGTTCGACACCATGCGTTCGCTCTCGGGCTACGCGAAGGATCATTTTGAATATTTCAGCATCGGGGCACAGGATGCCTCGCGTGCAGACGCAGATTTCCTCAAACGTTTCACCGAAACCGCCGAATCCTGCGGAGCCAAACGTGTCCGCTTTGCGGATACAACCGGGCGCCTGAACCCACTCAGCACCTTCAAGTCAATCGAGTCCCTGCGGGCCTGCACCGACATCGAGATCGAATTTCACGGGCATAACGACCTGGGCATGGCCACCGCCAATACGGTGGCCGCCATTCTGGCCGGTGCCGACTGCGCCAGCGTCACGGTCAACGGACTCGGTGAACGTGCCGGCAACGCACCTCTCGAGGAAGTCGCCACAGCGCTCGCCTGTTCCGCCTCGATTGACCTCGGACTGGACATCACCCGCTTCGCCATGCTCAGCGATCTGGTTGCCCGCGCCTCCGGACGTCGCCTGAAATGGGACAAGCCGGTAACCGGCCCCGGCAGTTTTACCCACGAGTCCGGCATTCATTGCAGCGGACTCATGGAAGACCGGAGCAGCTATGAGGTGCTTTCCCCCGAACAGGTCGGCATCCAGCGTCCGGACTACATGATCGGGCGCCACAGCAGCAGTAAGGCACTGCTGGCGGCCGCACAAAACATGGGCCGTCCGCTCAGCAAGGAACAGGCGGAACACGTACTGCCGGCCATACGTCAATTCGCAACCGACAAGGGCCGTGCCCTCACTCCCTCGGAGCTGACACGCCTCTTCGACACAATCACCCTCAACAAGGAATAAGCCATGGCATTCTGGTTATACACGAAGACGGACAAGCACTTCACCCGCAAGGAAATCGTCAAGTTCACCGGTGCCAACGGACTGTTCGCCCGGTTTCTCCAAGAGCACAAGAACGCGGACGCACCCTTCCGCTGGGAATTGAAAAGCGCAGATATCATCCGTCTGATCAATCCCAGCCTAAACCCGGCCCGTCATGAAATACTCATCGACATGCTGCCGGAAGCCTTCGTTGAGGTCAGCCTCTACCGGATCACCTCCATCCAGGGTGTCTCGCAGTACGACGAATCCGACATCGTCATGGCCTGTAAGCTTCTGCACCAAGGCAGTTCAAGCGAGCCGGCCGGTAGCTTCAAAAAAGCATTCCGGATCCAGCAACACGAAAGCGAACGCCAAATGGTGGAAGCTTTCCGCCTGACCGGAGGAGTGGGCCAGGGAACTTACCTCTGGGGCAAACCCAAAATGGACATCGGCGCAGCCATCTGCCCCGGATCCAAGAAAGCAGGCATAAAGGATTCCCACACCCCGGCCGAAGCGCTCAGCGCATAATTTTTATTCACCTAAAATAGAAAATCACACGACAAATAAGGAGCCAAATATGAAACTAACAGTTCTCTACGGAACCGAAACCGGAAATTGCCGCGGCCTTGCGGAAAAAGTCGCCAAAAAAGGCGAAAAAAACGGCGTTGAGGTCGACACCATCGATCTTGCCGAATACAGCATGGCTCAGCTCGAGACTTTGGACAACCCGTTCCTGGTCATCATCTCCACATGGGATGACGGCATGCCGCCGCCGAAGTGTGTGGCTTTCTGTGACGAACTGGCTGCCAGCAGCGCCGACCTTTCCGGCAAGCAATTTGCCGTGCTCGCCATGGGCGACACCGACTATCCGCTCTTCTGTGAATGCGGCAAGAAAGTCGACGCCAAGCTCGCCGAACTGGGTGCCACTCCCGTAATGGCCCGCACCGACCTGGGAGCCGACTTCATGGTCAGCTACATCGGTTTCTCCAAGAACTTCTGGAAGACCATGGCTGGCGTTTACGGCGTCGCCAAATAAGCGGACGCCACAGACCGCGATAAAATCCCCTCCTCTCTGAGGAGGGGTGACCCGTCTGCGGGTCGGGGTGGTCCCCCATTAATTTTCACCTTTCACAACCCAATCCAATGGTTACAACCACAGAACATAAGCGAATCACACGTGACGCCAACGAAGCCGTTGCCAACGTCGCATACCGGATGAGCGAGCTCATCTCGATTTATCCAATCACTCCATCGACTTCCATGGCCGAACTCTGCGACGAGTGGGCTGCAGCCGGTAAAACAAATCTTTGGGGTGAAATTCCCCGCGTCATGCAGCTGCAAAGTGAAGGTGGTGCCGCCGGCACGCTTCACGGCACAGCGATGGGCGGTAGCTTGAGCACGACTTTCACAGCGTCTCAAGGTCTGCTCCTGATGATTCCGATCCTTTACAAGCTGGCCGGCGAGTTGACCCCTTCGGTCTTCCACGTTTCGGCCCGTGCGATCGCCACGAACTCGCTCTCCATTTTCGGGGACCACAGTGACGTGATGGCCTGCCGTCAAACCGGTGTCGCCATGCTCGCGTCCAACTCCGTGCAGGAAGCCCAGGACATGGCTGCCATCGCCCACGCGGCGAGCTTGGCATCGCGCCTGCCCTTCATGCACTTCTTCGACGGTTTCCGCACCTCGCACGAAATCAATTCGCTGAATGAACTGCCGAACTCCGTCATCGACAGCCTTTTGGATCCGGAATCCCTTGCCGCATTCTACGATCGCGCACTGTCTCCGGACAATCCGACCATTCGTGGCACCGCTCAAAACCCGGACACCTACTTCCAAACCCGTGAAGCCGTCAACAGCTTCGTTAAGGCGACGCCCGCCATCGTCGAGGATTTGATGAAGAAGTTCGGCGAGCTGACCGGCCGCGAGTACAAGCTCTTCGAATACTACGGTCACCCGGAAGCTGAGCAGGTCATCGTCATGATGGGCTCCGGCGTGGAAACAGCCGCACATACCGCCGAATACCTGAATGCCACCTCCGACACGAAGTACGGCGTTGTCGCGGTTCGTCTCTATCGTCCGTTCTTCCCGCGTGCCTTCAATGAGGTGCTGCCCAAGACCGTCAAGTCTGTCGCCGTGCTCGACCGCACGAAGGAGCCGGGCTCGATCGGTGAACCGCTCTACCTCGACGTCTCCCTCGCCCTGCGCAAGGTAACCCGTTGCCCGAATGGTTGCCGTGACGTCGATCCGTATGTCGTCGGCGGCCGCTATGGTATCGGTTCGAAGGAGTTCACGCCGGCAATGGCCAAGGCGGTCTTCGACAACCTGCTCGAGGAAACACCGAAGGATCACTTCACCGTCGGTATCCGCGACGATGTCACCGATCTCTCGCTGGATTACGATCCGTCCTTCACCGTAAAGAGCGAAGGCGCCAAAGCTGCAATGTTCTTTGGTCTCGGTTCGGACGGCACCGTCGGCGCCAACAAGAACACCATTAAGATCATCGGCGGCAGCACGGAGCTCTACTCGCAAGCCTACTTCGTTTACGACTCCAAGAAGTCGGGCGGCTTGACCACTTCCCACCTCCGCTTCGGGAAAAATCCGATCAAAGCCCCCTACCTCATCGATGAGGCTGGCTTCATCGGTTGCCACCAGCCGCAGTTCCTCGGCCGTGTTGAAATGCTCGAGTCCCTGGCTGAAGGCGGCACATTCCTGCTCAACTGCTCATGGTCCAAGGAAGAAGCCTGGAACCATCTGCCTCGTGAAGTACAGGACGCACTGATCGAAAAGAAGGCCAACTTCTATGTGATCGACGCCTACAAGGTTGCCGCCGAGGTCCACATGGGCCGTCGGATCAACACCATCATGCAGGTCTGCTTCTTTGCGCTTGCCGATGTGATCCCGACCAACGATGCGATCAAGGAAATCAAGAAGGCCATCGAAAAGACCTACGGCCGCAAGGGCCCGAAGATCGTTGAGATGAACTGTGCCGCGGTTGACGCCGCTCTCGCCTATCTCGAACGTGTCGAAGTACCGGCCGAAGCCACCGCCAAGGCCGTTCCGGTCGAATGGGTGCCGGAAGATGCACCGGACTTCGTCAAGAAGGTCACCGCACATCTGCTTGCCGGTCAAGGTGAGCTGCTGCCGGTCAGCGCCTTCCCGGTTGACGGGGTCTGGCCCACCGCCACTTCCCAGTTCGAAAAGCGCTCCATCGCCACGGAAATCCCCGTATGGAATTCCGAAAGCTGCACTCAGTGTAACAAGTGCGCGATGTTCTGCCCGCACGCCGCCATCCGCCCTGCCGTTTACAGCAAGGACGCGCTCGACGTGGCCCCGGCCAACTTCCCGTTTGCCGACTATAAGGGTCCGAACAGCGATGGCAAAGTCTTCACCCTTCAAGTCTATCCGGAAGACTGCACAGGCTGCAACGCCTGCGTGGAGCTCTGCCCGGCCAAGGACGCGGAAGGCAAGAAGGCGATCGAGATGAGCCCGCTGGAAACCATCCTGGAACAAGAAAAGAAGCACCTGAAGTTCTTCGAGTCCCTGCCCAAGGTGAAAATCGAGACGGAAAAGCTCAGCGCCAAGACCCTGCCGCTGCGCCAGCCGCTCTTTGAGTTCTCCGGCGCCTGCTCGGGTTGCACGCAGACACCTTATGTCCGCAGCCTGACACAGCTCTTCGGCGACCGTCTCCTCGTTGCCAATGCCACCGGCTGTTCCTCCATCTACGGGGGCAACCTGCCGACCACTCCGTATTGCACAAACGAATACGGCAAGGGACCGGCTTGGGCGAACTCGCTCTTCGAAGACAACGCCGAATTCGGTCTCGGATTGCACCTCTCCTCGCAACGCCGCACGGCAGTCGCCCGTCAAATGGTCGAAGCCTGCCGCGAAGCGCTCGGTGCCGATCTCGCCGATTCCCTGCTCGCCGTTGATGGCAATATCAATGAAGGCGACCTGCGCGGACTGATCGTCAATGCCAAGACCCGCCTCGAAGGCAACACCACGCTGGAAGCCACGCGCCTGCTGCAAAACATCGACTATCTCCGCCCGAAGACCACATGGATCCTCGGTGGTGACGGCTGGGCCTACGACATCGGCTTCGGTGGCCTCGACCACGTGCTCGCCAGCGGTGAGAACGTCAATGTCCTGGTCCTCGACACCGAAGTGTACTCCAACACCGGCGGTCAGGCCAGCAAGTCCACACCGACCGGCGCCATGGCCAAGTTTGCCGCCGCGGGCAAGAGTATCCCGAAGAAGGACCTCGGACAAATCGCCATGAGCTACGGCGGCATCTATGTCGCCCAGATCGCGCTTGGAGCGAACGAGCAGCAAGCCATCGAGGTGATCCGCGAAGCGGAAAGCTATGACGGCCCCTCGCTCATCCTCGCCTACGGTCCCTGCCTCGCACACGGCATCGACCTCGCGCTCGGACCGAACCGTCAAAAGGATGCGGTGGCCAGCGGCTACTGGCCGATCTACCGCTACGATCCGCGCAACCAAGGTACGGGCATCCCGGCCTTCCGCCTCGAATCCTTCGAACCGTCCATGCCCGTCGCCGACTTCATGCGTAAGGAAAACCGCTTCCGCGCGCTGGAACGCAGCAATCCGGACCGTGCCGGCGCCCTCTTCGAGGCCGCGCAGGAACAAGTGGACCAACGCTGGAGCAAACTCGAAAAGCTCGCCGCCGCCGGCCTCGAAGACGAGGACGACGATGACGACGGTTGGGGTTGATCCGCTGACACCGGCATTTGGACTGGTGGATTTCGAATAATATATTCGCGGTTCACCAGTCCGATCCATTGAATGACTCATGTGGCTCCTCCCCTCCAAGGGAGGAGTCACATTTATTCCGAATCCACGACTCGACATTCACCATTCCCCTGCCCCGTGCCTCCGACTCAAGAACGTCCAGGAATTCCAGAAGGTATCCACATGAACCTGTGCGACCTCCCCGCATGGGTGATCGCCTCCTGCGACTTCAACGCGAACCCGATCGCACTGCACCTCGCGGGCGTCCGGCGCTCGAACAAACACTTCTTTGAAAAGCTGGCGCAGCAGGAAGACCCCAAGGAACGCGGGCGCATCTTTCACGAGTACCTCGATGTTAAATTCGCACTCCACCAATGGTCGGAATATACAGGCAAGGCCCGCAGCAGCCTGCGCAACAGCTATGTGCGTTTCCTCCATGGTTGGGGCGTGGACAGCAACAGTATCGAAGGCGCGGTGATGAAAAGCTGGGTTCAAAGCCGGTTCGGCGTCCTGCCGACCTATCACAAATCGATCCTCAAGCACCAGGATGGCGAGGAAGACGCACGCTTTGCCAGCGACCGGATGAAAGGCAGCGCACGCACCAACGCCATCTTCTCGCAACTCGACCTCATGTATGAATTTTGCCAGTACGAGCTCAACCGGCGCTGGCCCGAAAAGTCCTGTTTGACGCTCTACCGGGGAACCTACGATCCTGAGGAACACTTCGTCCAGAAAGTCGAAGACAAGCGCCAAAGCATCGTACGCCTCAACAACCTGGTCTCCTTCACCTGCAACCGTGAAAATGCCTGGGAGTTCGGCTCCACCGTCTGGCAAGCCACGGTCGCCGCCTCCAAGATCGTCTTTTTCAGCGGCCTGCTGCCCAACAGCATCCTCAACGGTGAAGACGAATACCTCGTCATCGGTGGCGATTACCTCGTAAAGGAGCTACTTTATTGATGAAAGCCAATAAACAGGTAGCGGCGCGTGTCCCCACGCGCCACCGAGACGGACTGACAACTACGATTGGCGCGTAGGGACACGCGCCGCTACCAAAATCCAATTCCTAATGCTCGCCACAGAAGTCATGCCTGCCGAAAAATCCCATACCGACCGCGTCCGAGACGGGATGTTTGGCTTACTGGTCGGTGACGCCTGCGGCGTGCCCTATGAGTTCCGGCACCCTTCGGAGCTGCCGCCTTTCGAGCAGCTTGGCATGTACCCGCCAAAGGGCTTTTTCCGCACCTACATGCATGTGCCGCTGGGGACCTGGTCGGATGACGGGGCACAAGCGCTCTGCCTCTACGTCTCGCTCAAACTCTGCGGCATGTACCACGCCTACGACTTCACCGACCGCTTAATCAAGTGGCATGACCGTGGTTACATGGCGGTGGACAACTATGTCTTCGATATCGGCAACCAGACAGCCACCGCCATCGCCAAGCTGAAGCAAGGCATGACCACCCGCTACGCGGGCCTGCGGGGTGACCGCAATAATGGCAACGGCTCGCTCATGCGCTGCCTGCCGCTTGCCCTCATGCATGGGGGCAAGGATGTCGCCCTCGTCTCGGAAGCCCACGCCCAGTCTCAAGTCACCCACGCCCATCTCCGCTCCCAGGTCTGCTGCGCACTTTACTGCCTGTGGGCCCGGCGCGAGTTGGAGGGACATGCAAATGCCTGGGAAAGTGCCGTCACCACGCTTCGGGACATCTACCAGAAAGACCCGGCATACCTTCACGAGCTCGAATCCCATGTCCGTCCCGACGAGCCGCCTCACGGCACCGGTAGCGGTTACGTACTGGATACGCTGCATTCCGCCCGCCTTGCCTGCGAGGCCGACAGCTACGAAAACATCGTCAAGACCGCGATTTCGCTGGGCTATGACACCGACACCACCGCCTGTGTCGCCGGCGGCATCGCCGGCATACGGCACGGCATGGAATCCATCCCCAGCCACTGGCTCAGTGGGCTCCGCGGCAAGGATATGCTAGAGGCAATCGGCTTGTTGTAAGCCTTAAGATCATCGCTTACGAGCCTCGAGGGGCAACGAGACGTGCATAAACTCTCGAAACCCCAGCCAGTATACGGGGCTTCGCTAGCAAAACCCCGCTTTGATTCATTCTTGCCGATACGTCAGAGCAAAGGAATCAAGGCCACAAGTGTAAGCCAGAATTTGTGATGTCCCGTATGATCCTTTGGAGATCAGGGCTGAGACCGACACAAAAGCCCATAAAGAAGGCAGCTGCAATAAACAGCAGAAAGCCGCGCCAGATTCGCGACCAGTTCATAACAATGAAAGCGAGTTGAAACACACCGCCAACGGCCCTCAAATGAGAGGGATCCACTCCTGCAATAACGCAGGTAAACAGAATCAGCGGTAAGATAATTAGACCTGTAACGATCCAAACGACACCGGATTGAAAGAACCGGACGAGCAGTGTTAACGCCGCGAAGAGATAGGTAAGGGTAAAAACCAATTCCCACCAGCAGATGATGGCCGTTATCGTGGTTATATTATGTAGCAACCCACGTGCGACCCAGGGCAAAATCCATCGACCGTCATCGATAAAAAGGCAGAGGCTCCCCACCATGCCAGCGCAGAAAGCGCAAAGCAGGCTATTGAATTCCAGAGAATGGGAATACAGCCAGAGCAAAAAGCCACCGGATTCATTGTTCTCCCTTGCACTTCGGGCAGAGGAAGGCGAGGCACTCTGCAGATAGTCATAGACTGAAATCGGGGCGTCGACCTTCTTGGCGCAAGTCTCGCCGGGAACTCTCCTCTTTCCTGCTGAACTCATGTAATCTATATTTATCAGTATCCAAGCGAACAATCCGCTCAGCTATTTGGCGTTATTCAAACAGGTTGAATCATCCATTCTACTGATCGTAAACATCAATCATCTAAATATCGCACAAAAAAAGCCCTCCGGAATCCGGAGGGCTTTGTGTGAATTGGAATCTGTGATGCGTGTGAACGGACGGTAATCCGGATGGATTACATCATGCCGCCCATGCCCCCCATACCGCCCATGCCGCCCATGTCAGGCATGCCTGCGCCGCCCTTTTCTTCGGGCTCGTCGGTGATCATGCACTCGGTGGTGAGGAGCAGACCGGCAACCGAGCAGGCGTTTTGCAGCGCGGTGCGGGTCACCTTGGCGGGGTCAACGACACCGGCAGCGATGAGGTCAACGTATTCGCCGGTCGCGACGTTGTAACCGTTGCCGGCCTTGGCCTTGAGGACTTCGGCGACAACGAGGGAACCTTCCACACCGGCGTTGGTGCAAAGTTGGCGAAGCGGGGCTTCGATCGCGCGGCGAACGATGGCCACACCCAGGGCTTCGTCACCTTCGAGGCCTTCAGTCGAGGCTTCGATTGCCTTGGCAGCGCGGAGCAGGGCCACACCACCGCCCGGAAGAATACCTTCTTCAACGGCAGCACGGGTTGCGTGCAATGCGTCGTCGACGCGGTCCTTCTTTTCCTTCATTTCCGGCTCGGTTTGCGCGCCGACATTGATGACGGCCACACCACCGGCGATCTTGGCAAGACGCTCCTGGAGCTTCTCACGATCATAGTCGGAAGTGGTTTCATCGATTTGGCGACGGATCAACTTCACGCGGCCTTGGATGTCGGAACTCTTACCAGCGCCTTCGACGATGGTGGTGTTTTCCTTGTCCACGGTGATGCGCTTGGCCTTACCAAGGTCGCTGAGCTGAACGTTCTCGAGCTTGATGCCGAGGTCTTCAGTGATGCAACGGCCACCGGTGAGCACAGCGATGTCCTCAAGCATAGCCTTGCGGCGGTCACCGAAGCCGGGAGCCTTGACGGCGGCCACGTTCAGCGTGCCACGGAGCTTGTTGACCACAAGTGCAGCCAGTGCTTCACCTTCGACGTCTTCGGCGATGATGAGGAGCGGCTTGTTGGTCTTGGCAACGTTTTGAAGCAGCGGAAGGATTTCGTTGAGGCTGCTGATCTTCTTTTCGTGGATCAGGATGTGTGCGTCTTCGAATTGAACTTCCTGCGCTTCGGCATCGGTGCAGAAATACGGGCTGAGGTAGCCCTTGTCGAACTGCATACCTTCGACCACGTCGAGGGATGTTTCGATGGACTTGGCTTCTTCGACAGTGATGGTGCCGTCCTTGCCCACGCGGTCCATAGCCTCGGCGATGATTTCACCGATTTCTGTGTCCCAGTTGGCGGAAACGGTAGCGACCTGACGGATTTCTTCGCGGTCCTTCACCTTCTTGCTTTGCTTCGCGAAAGCAGCGGTTGCAGCCACAACAGCCTTGTCGATACCACGCTTGAGGTAGATCGGGTTGGCACCGGCAGCCACGTTCTTGATACCTTCGCGGTAGATCGCTTCAGCCAGGACGGTTGCAGTGGTTGTGCCGTCACCGGCGGAGTCTGCAGTCTTGGAAGCCACTTCGCGCACCATTTGTGCGCCCATGTTTTCGTAAGGATCGGAAAGATCGATTTCCTTGGCAACGGTCACACCGTCCTTGGTCACGGTCGGAGCACCGAACTTCTTGTCGAGGAGCACGTTGCGGCCCTTCGGTCCAAGGGTCACCTTGACAGCCTTGGCAAGTGTTTCCACACCTGTGAGGATCTTTTTACGGGCTGCTTCGTCGAATAGAATTTGCTTAGCCATATTAGTTATTCGTTTTCTTTGTTATTAAGATGCGGGTTAAACCTTAAGCGATGACGCCGAGGATGCTGTCTTCGTCGATGAGGATGAACTCGACCCCCTCGACCTTGACCGGAGTACCGCCGTATTGCGGAAGCAGCACCTTGTCGCCGACCTTCACGAAGAAAGGAACGTCGTCCTTCTTGCCAGTGCCAAGCGCAACAACTTCAGCTTCCTGCGACTTTTCCTTGGCGGAATCCGGAATGATGATGCCGCCACGGACTTGTTCGTCTTCTTCAATGCGCTTCACGAGAACGCGTTCACCGAGTGGTTTGATTTTCATATGATGTGTTATGGTTTAGTTGGAGATCTATTGTATTGATATATGTGTATACAAATGCCGCGCGTACCGGTTCCGGCACACGCGGCGTTGAAAACTTACTTCTTGTCGTCGTCGACCACTTCGAAGTCGGCATCGACAGCGTCGTCGTCGGCTTTCTTCGCGCCTTCGGCGGCACCAGCCTGAGCACCGGCAGCGGCGGCGCCCATGTCGGGACCTGCACCTTCGGCACCGGCCTGGCCGTACAGATCCTGAGCGAAGGACTGCATGATGTTCATGATCTTTTCCTTCGGAGCCTTCAGGGACTCGGCATCGGCTTCCTGGTTTTCCAGTACCGCCTTGGCTTCGGCAATGGCGCCTTCCAATTCGGTCTTCTTGTCTGCCGGAATCTTGTCGCCCAGTTCGCCGATTTGCTTCTCGGACTGGTAGACGATGTTGTCGAGCTCGTTGCGGGCTTCGACGCGCGCCTTGAGGGCTTCGTCTTCCGCAGCGTGGGCCTCGGCCTCGCGCTTGAGATTTTCGACCTCATCCTTGTCCAGACCGGAAGAACCGGTGATGGTGATGTGCTGTTCCTTGCCCGTGCCTTGGTCCTTGGCACTGACGTTGAGGATACCATTGGCGTCGATATCGAAGGTCACCTCGATTTGCGGGACACCGCGCGGTGCGGTCGGGATACCGTCGAGACGGAAGTTGCCCAGAACCTTGTTGTCCTTGGCCATGGGCCGCTCCCCCTGGAGCACCTTGATGTCCACCGCAGTCTGGTTGTCCGCGTAGGTGGAGAAAGTCTGGCTCTTCTTGGTCGGGATCGTGGTGTTACGCTCGATCATCGGAGTCGCCACGCCACCGGCGGTTTCAATGGCAAGAGTCAGCGGAGTGACGTCAAGCAGTAGCACGTCACGGACATCGCCTTGCAGCACCCCACCCTGGATGGCGGCACCGATTGCAACCACTTCATCCGGGTTCACGCCTTGGTGCGGCGCCTTACCTGTCAATTCCTTGGCAATCTCAACCACCTTGGGGGCACGTGTCATACCACCGACAAGGACGAGTTCCTTGATCTCGGAAGCGCTGTGACCGGAGTCGGACAAGCAGGACTTGAACGGGTTGACCGTACGCTGGTAAAGACCGTCACAGATTTGTTCCAGCTTGGAACGGGAAAGCGAGATATTCAAGTGCTTCGGACCAGTGGCATCGGCCGTAATGAACGGCAGGTTGATGTCGGTGCTTTGGGTCGAAGACAGGGCGATCTTGGCCTTTTCCGCCTCTTCCTTGAGACGCTGAAGCGCCATCTTGTCGTTGCGAAGGTCGATACCGTCGGACTTCTTGAATTCCTCGATCAGGTAGTCGATCAAGGCACTGTCCCAGTTGTCACCACCAAGGTGCGTGTCACCATTGGTAGCCTTCACCTCGAAGACACCGTCACCGATTTCAAGAATGGAGATGTCGAAGGTGCCCCCACCCAAGTCGTACACGGCGATCACTTCGTCATTGCCCTTTTCGAGACCATAAGCCAGCGCCGCAGCGGTCGGCTCGTTGATGATACGCTTCACCTCAAGACCGGCGATTTGACCGGCATCCTTGGTGGCCTGACGCTGGGCGTCATTAAAATAAGCCGGCACGGTAATGACGGCTTCAGTCACCTTTTCCCCCAAGTAGGCTTCCGCATCGGACTTGAGCTTCTGCAGCACCATGGCGGAGATTTGCTCCGGTGCAAACTTCTCAGTCTTGCCCTTCACTTCACACTCGATGTAAGCGTCGCCGTTCTTGCCCTCGACCACCTTGTACGGCAGGCTCTGGGCTTCCTCCTCCACTTCGGAGAACTTGCGGCCAATAAAGCGCTTTGCAGAGAAAATCGTGTTTTGAGGATTGGTCACAGCCTGGCGCTTCGCAGCCTGACCAACCAGACGCTCGCCATTTTTGGCAAATGCCACAATGGACGGCGTGGTGCGTGCACCTTCCGAGTTCGGGATCACAACCGGCTCGCCGCCTTCCATCACGGACATGCAGGAGTTGGTTGTGCCAAGATCGATTCCAATAATTTTACCCATGCCACCTATTTAGCACTCTAGATGCCATGCCCCATAAATATATTTAAGTTCCTATACAACAGTAAGTTACAACACGCCCAAAAGCACATAGCCCCAAAATAGCGCCAAAAATCAGGCCAGATTGTCACACTTTGTGTCACAGTTATAATGACATGACGCAGCCAATTGGCACACTTGCCCCGTTTTGTGAAATGCGATTTGCCAAGTGGAGCCAGTTGGCTTGCATGAAGTCATGTTTTTCCCGGAGAAGAAAAAAAAGAAGGTCGATTACGAAGCACTGAACTCCTCGCTCATGCGGATACCGCGCATGGATGTCGCCGCCGCACGCAGCTTGATCGACCTCGGGATCCGGGAGATCTATGAATTACAGGGCCGGGCTCCCGAAGTCCTGATGGAGGAAGCCAAACGCAAAAATCCCGGCACACCGGACGACCGGATCCGTTTTTTCCGCTTGGCGGTGTACTATGCGGAAAATCCCGAGCATGAGGCATCGAAATTGCATCCGGATGCCTGGAACTAAAGAGTCCAAGATTGCGCCCAGCCAAGATGAACCAGGAAATCGAGATCCCCAGAGAGGTCCCTGTGATGACACTGCGCAGCACTGTGCTTTTTCCGCAAGCGATCCTGCCGCTTTACATCTTCGAGGAGCGCTACCGTACGATGCTGAACGAAGTCCTCGCCGGTGACCGTATCTTTGCTGTCGCGTCTCTGGATGAAAGCCGCAATGACAGCCCCGGGATGGAAACACCCCATAAAGTTGCCGGCATCGGCATTGTCCGTGCCTGCAAAACGAATGAAGACGGAACTTCCAATCTCATCCTGCAAGGTCTGGCCCGGGTCGAATTTGAAAGTATCGTGAGTGAAAGTCCGTTCCGACGCGCACGCATCCATCAACTCTGCAGCCAACGGGACGGACCGGAGGACAGCTTGTCGCTGATTTCCGAAGAAATTCTGCGTATTATCGAAACGCAGATACGCCTGGGCGCGGAGATTCCCCGGGAAGTCGTCAGTTTCCTAGCCAATGTCCAGGACCCGGAAGCGATGCTGGACCTGGCGATCTCGACCCTCTGCGCATCCGGCGAACTGAAACAAAGACTTCTGGAAACGGGAAACGTCGCGGCCCGTCACCGCCTGTTCGTCGACTATATGCGCAAGCTGACGGCCAAAATCAAGCTGGACCAAAAACTCAAAGGCGACCTGGACGAAGGCGACCTGTACAACAACTAGCCGCGGGGCTTCTCAAAGAAGAAGCTCAATAGTCCGACATTTACTTCCACCTGCTCCAGACGGATAAGGCACACCGTTTCGCCCCCCATCCGGTTCTCGATCTCGAAAGCGAAAGGATAGCCGTCAACCAGGCGATAATCACGATAGTAGGTCTCCATCGTGGAAGTACCGTCCTTGTACAGGATCGCCTTCTTTTGCAGGTAGAACTGCGTATCATCGAGATAGAAAAGCATATCGGGGGCTTGCTCCTGAACCACCCGTATAACATAGCAAAGCTTCTCTCCGACCCGTTCCGTCCCTTCAAGAGAGACCGTATATTCGGGCTTATCGAGGAAGTTAAACAGCGGACTGTCGAAAGTGGCTTCATCCTTCAAGCGCCGCGTCTGCTCCGGCGACAGGTCCTTCACCTCAACCGTATCACCTGTAGCAATACGCAACCATCCGGACACACCGTTGTAGCCCGCCGTCATTAGATCATCTCCGGAACGCAACTGGTAGCGTATAGAGGACGGCCGCTTCTTGTGGACAATAATCGATTGCGTCTGCTCTCCCTGTATTTGCACGCCTTCGGCTTGCACGGATTCGATGGACCGGGCCTCCAGGTTACCACCATAAGCTTCTGTATAGCCCATTAGAATACGGTTGAGTACACGCGTATCCGACTGCCCGAAGCATTGGCACACCAGAACAACCGGCAAGAGCAAGGCAGACAATGCATAACGGAAAGGCATGGAACAGGCGCTAACCTGAATCAGGGCAAAGGCAAGCCTATCATCAGAGGAATATGACATTGAAAAGATCGTAGGCACTCCACATCAAAGAATGGCTTATGACCCCCGACAACATCGCCCAGTGGCTCATCCAGTTTAATATCGACTCATTTCTAGCCGAGATGATCGGCACCGTAACAGTCATGCTGTACGTGGCCATTCTGGCCATGTTGGCGAACTTCATCGCCAAGCGCATCATCGCGAAGATCATACACCCGCTGATCAAACGTACGACAATCGCATGGGACGATCTCCTGATTGAAAACAGTGTGCTCATACGTTTTTCCCACCTGGTACCGGCCGCCATCATCCGCGCGCTAACCCCGGTCCTGTTTGCCTCCATGCCCGAAATCGTACGACTCAGCCATCTGGTGCTGAATGTGTACTTGATCGTCATCGTCCTGCTCATCGCGGACGCCCTGCTGAATTTCACCTGCGGGGTCTGGGAACGCGGCCCCGTCGGCAAGCGCTACCCTGCCAAAAGCGTCATCCAGGCGCTGAAACTGGTCATTTACCTGGTCGGCGTGATCTTTATCCTGTCGGTCATCCTGGGCAAATCGCCCCTGGTTTTCTTTTCCGGCCTGGGCGCGATCACAGCGATCCTCCTGTTAATTTTCAAGGACGCCATACTCGGGCTCGTGGCAGGCATCCAGCTCTCGGTCAACAACATGGTCATGGTCGGTGACTGGATAGAGATGCCGGCGCGCGGGGCGGATGGCGACGTCATCGACGTCTCCCTGACGACGGTCAAGGTACAGAACTGGGACAAAACCATCACCACGATTCCGACCTACGCCCTGATTTCCGACTCCTTCAAGAACTGGCGCGGCATGAGTGAATCAGGAGGTCGCCGGATCAAGCGGCCGATCCACGTCGATTTACGTACCATACAGTTCGCCGACGAGGAACTGCTGAACCGCTTCAAACGCATTCGTATCCTGCGCCCCTACCTCGATTCCAAACTCGAGGAAATCAAGAAATACAACGACGGAGTGGGTGATGACTTGCACGAACTGATCAACGGTCGACGGCTGACCAACATCGGAACCTTCCGTGCCTATTGCGTGGCTTATCTGCGCAATCACCCGAAAGTACATCAGGACATGACCTTGTTGGTCCGCCAACTGGCTCCGGCGGAGCACGGACTACCGATGGAAATCTACGTGTTCACTAACGATACCGTCTGGGCCAACTACGAAGGCATCCAAGGGGATATCTTCGACCATCTCCTATCGATCCTTCCGGAATTCAAACTGAGCGCTTACCAGAGCCCCAGCGGAGCCGACCTCGAAAAGGCCGGCCTGAGGCTACAGCTTAAAGGGGAAGCCTGAGGCATTCAACGCGGGGGCGGACGGCCAAAGGGAGGCGGAAAGGGTAAGCCCCCACCCGGCCCCTCGGACAAACCGGATCCGCCGCCTGCAGGCAGGTCGCGATACTCCATCGCTTCGGGCTGGTAGCGCTTGCCATTCACGCAAATCGTATTCGGATAGGCATCCGTACGCTCCACTCTTGTGCGGCCCGCTTCCATCAGGACCGCTCCGCCACGTACACAGCGGACAAAGTTCGCCACACGCTGGGCATCACCCTGTGGGCCATGCCCGATACGGGGCTGCCCCTCCTTCAGGTCACTGCGTTGCGCACCGGCCCCATGCACATCCATCACCTGGCCGTGCATCTGCCCGATCGCCCGGCCAAAGGACAGGTAAACCGCCTGTCGTGCATTCGGCCCGTCCACATGGGTCGTCGAGGTCCAAAAGTATGGATAGTCCGCCTCCCCGGCTTCATTCTTGATTTTCGAAGTGGCGAACACCGGAGCAATCGCGGCGGAATCCGTCGTATTCGGAGACCGGGCGTAATCGACAATTGATTGCAACTCCTTGGCATTCGGCAATCGCCAGTCCTCATGATCGGCCAGTTTCAAATTCTCTGCATATTGAAGCGCCTCCACCCAATTCATTCCGACTCCACTGTCTGCCTGCATCCAGGTCAAACCTGTGGCCAAGTCAGTGACCGTACCGTCCCCGTTGTCCTGAAAGTTATTGTCCCCATAGCCCACACGCCCTCGCACATAGCGCACGTAGAATTTCTTTTCCTGGCCCCTGCGCGGATCTTGGAGTCCATAGCCTTTGATCCGCCCGTCCGCAAAGTTGACGCCAAACAAGGTCGCCTGTCCGCGCATGGTCGTACTGACATACTTTGTACAGCTGAGCCATTGGGCATCAATGAAACGCTCCCCCGCATCGACCGCCCCATATCTGAAATCGAAGTAGTCGGTATTGATGTATGGAATCGCATTATCCGGAACCGTCGTAAACTGCCCCGGCCGCGAGGTACCGGTACGCCCCCTGAAATCGACCAGCGAGTAGAGCTCCTTGATCGTAGGCACCCGCCAGTCGTCGAAACCTGCAAGTCGCATGTCCCGGGCCTGCGCTTCCGCTTCTTCCAATGTGGCTTTCCGGACATCCACAGCCTTGGACCACATCAGCCCGGTATTCAAGTCGCTCACCGTACCATCAGCATTATCGCGGTAAACTGCGGCGACTCCGGCATATTGTGCATCCTGGCCGAAATACTTTTGGCCCATCCGGGGCATCTCAATCGGCTCCAGCACATCATAACAACGATCCTGCATGGTATCGACCACCACGGCGGGCGGACGCTCCGCAAAGCAAGCAAAGACCGGTGCAATGAGAAACAAGGGTATTCGGGATATGCCTGTCATATTCATGCGCTCATCCTAACAAATCCCATCTGAACATAAGATGAAAGCCATGAAATATCAAAATGTGCGTGCTCACAGTCAAACACTCAGAAATTCCGGTGATTCATCCGGCATTCATGTTACGGATGCTAAGATGCAGCCATGACAATTACAAATACAGTCAAAGAGAGCGAGTCCCTCATACATATCACACGCCTTTTCGGTGAGTTTGCCGAAGACGAGCACATCGTACAAAAACAAACAGAGGAAATTGAGATACTCGTTCAGGATAGCTATGCCGCCATCCTGGTGGATCTGCACAAGCTCTTCGGTGGCACGGACTACCTGTTCCAAGCGGAAATCGACCCAAAGGACCTGATCTTCGCGGACATCGACAGCAAGCAAGGCTTCCTCTTTCTGACTGCGGTGCAGGATTGCCCGGAATCAAGAATCCGCGTCACGGTACACGCGACCAGCTTTCGTGGCATCGTTCATTTTAGACATCTGAATGTCGTACTGAAGACCGTGGAAACGGCCTCGTGCTGCAAGACACGTATCGTCTGAACCGCTCAGCCTGCTCTTGACCCATCCCGGCGCACGGTCAGCCTCCGGACATGTTTAACGATGATTTCAGCCCGGCCGAAGACCGCCTCACAAATGGGGAAAAACTGGACAAGTATACCGGCGATGTGGGCTGGAAATACCTGCATCCGCACTACCAGGCCGGCAATCTGATCTATGTCGATCCCTCTATCGACCTAAAGACAGCGGGCCTTGCATTTGCCGAAGACGACAAGGAACAAGTTCAGGCATGGCTCCGCAGTGGCGATCTGGTCCAACCTTGCGACCTGCACGTCGAACATTGGATCAAAACAGGCACCCGCTTCAATGCCATGATCGTACGTCCATTCATCCTCGCTCAAGCGATCCTTCAGTCTTCGGAATAAGCCGCAGCCCCGAAGATTCGACTAATCCATGTAGCCCTCGAAAAGCACTTCGATTTCCTCGAGCATCTCCTCGGAGATAGAAAAATCGATAATCTGGGCAAAACAGTCGAGACTGGTCAGGGCGTTCATCGTCGCCTCACTGATGCTTTCGGTCCGGAAACGTCGCGAGAAGTCGATATTCAGCCGGTTCACATCCTGATAGATTTTTTGTAGCCCACTGAAGTCGAGATCCACCGACAAGCCCCGTTTCTGCCTGAAATACTGGGCCAGCGCATACATCGAGAGGGCACGGTAAACGGTTTCCTCGGTATTCGCAAAGGGAAGATGGAAGCGCGCCATGGGACGCAACTTATCCATTACAGGGCAGCCGCTCGTCACCATATAGATCCCAATGATCGAACTGATCGCCGGATAAAGGGCGGTCTTGCCACGTTCGGTAAGCCGCTGGCGTGTATTCACGGTGACCACGGCCTCTTCGACCGATTGCGCATCCTGGAAAAATTCGACCACATCGATCAAGCTCACTGCCACCGGGCAGCGGGGATGCTCCGTCGCCGAAAGCGGACAATGACGACACTTGCGATATTCCAGTCGAGTCCATTCCGGATAATAGTCACGGCTCGGCTGGATCAGGGAACAATTCTTCCGTAACAATTGTACATCGAAGACCTTGCTCGAACCGTCCGGAAAATCGAATTGGTAGGTCAACGTAAATACGGACTCGTCAGACATAAGCAGGGAAATATCAGTCCCTATACTTATTTCTTTCCTGCAAACTTTGTCAAAGACATGTATTAAGAGAATCAGGATGAAGGCAACGCGGCGTATCATACACATTGACATGGACTGCTTCTATGCGGCGGTGGAGATGCGGGAACGCCCCGAACTCAAGCAGAAGCCGATGGCGGTCGGCGGCAGTACGGGCCGCGGCGTCCTGACCACCTGCAACTACCCCGCCCGAGCATATGGCATCCGTTCGGCGATGCCGGTCTTCAAGGCCCGGGAACTGTGCCCCCAGTTGATCATCCTGCCTGTCCGGTTCGAACTATACCGCTCGGTGTCCCGACAGATTCGGGAAATATTCAAACGTTACACCGACCAAATTGAGCCGCTCTCCCTCGACGAGGCCTACCTCGATGTCAGCCACCTGAAACAACGCGGGGTGGACATTGCGGCGGAGATCCGCGCCTGCATTCAACATGAAACGGGCCTGACCGCCTCCGCCGGTATCGCCCCCAACAAACTGATCGCCAAGATCGCCAGCGACTGGAACAAGCCCGACGGACAGTGCGTCGTACACCCGTCCCGGGGCGCCGCCTTCATGGAAACGCTTCCGGTTCGACGGATCTGGGGAATCGGGCCCAAGAGTGCCGCCAAACTCGCCGAACTCGGAATTGAGACCTGCGGACAGCTGCAATTGCTGGAGCAAAGAGAACTGGTCCGCCATTTCGGAAGTTTCGGTTTAGAGTTGTACCAGCTATGCCGCGGAATCGACGAACGTCCGGTCGTCGCCAACCGTATCCGGAAGAGCTTGAGTAACGAACACACCTTTCAACAGGACTTGGAAAGCCTGAATGACTGCAGGGCGGTCCTTCGGCGGCAACACACCGAACTGCTCGAGGACCTCAAACAATCCGCGGCCGACCGGCCCATAGCCAAATTATTCGTCAAGTTGAAGTTTTCGGATTTCCAGCGGACGACTGCCGAGATCAGCTCCGGCCAACCCGCCTTCGAATCCTATGACAGCCTGCTCCGGGAGGCTTGGGGGCGCAGTGGAAAGTCAGTCCGACTACTGGGGCTGGGGGTTCGCTTCGCGGAAAGCCGCGCACAAGCCGAGCAATTGGAACTCGGCCTCTAAAATGACAAAACAGTTTGTCTTAGACCAGGAAATGGACCATGTTTTTCTCATTCTCACTACGTTACACCTAGACCACACAGTCATCCCCCGAACTGACCATGAAAACACTCTACACGCTCCTCCTTGCCGCCTTCGTTGCAATTCAGGCACAGGCCCAAACCGTCAAGATCGCCTATCCGAACTGGCCGGAAGGCATCGCGATCACCTATCTGGCAAAAGCCCTGATCGAAGACGAATTGGAATATAGGGTGGAGCTGACACAGGCCGAACCGGAAGCGATCTTTGCCTCGCTGGCCAGCGGCGATCAGGATGTCTTTCTCGATGCCTGGCTCCCCTACACCCATGCCGCCTACTGGAAGCAGTACTACGACCAACTGGAACGTCTGGGTACGGTTATGCCCCATGGAAAGACGGGACTGGCGGTCCCCGCCTATGTCAAGGTTCAGGATCTCTACGCGCTCAACAAACTGGCCCCCGAGCTGGGCGGAAAGATTATCGGGATCGAAACCGATGCCGGCATCACACGAAAAACCAACACTGCCATTCGCGAGTATAAGCTGGAATTGACCCAGAGCAATACCAGCACCGAAGCAATGATCACCGCGCTCGATGCCGCAATCCAAGCGGAGAAACCGATCGTGGTGACAGCCTGGACCCCGCACTGGATGTTCGCCAAATACGACCTTCGTCTCCTGCCCGACCCGCAGAATGTGTATCAGGCGGAGGGCTTGAGAAAGCTCGCACGGCTCGGCTTCAGCAAGGAAATGCCCGAAGTCGCCCATATTTTGAACCAGTTCAGCCTCACAGAGAGCCAGCTCAACGAATTGCTTCTTCAAATCGAGGAATCCGGCAAGGGCGCCGAAGCAGTCACACAAGCCTGGCTCGAAGCCCATCCTGAGCTGAGACAACAATGGACGGCCAAGAAAAGTTTCTGGAAGCGTCTATTCTAAACCATCCGCCCCGCCAAGCCTGCCATCACCATGCAAAAGCTCTACCTCCCGCTCCTCGTACTGTTTCTCTGCAATCCGCTTCTGCGGGCCGAATCTGTCTTCGAACAACTGCAACTGGTCGAGACGGACTACCGTGTCACGGTCGACGACATTGAATTGAAAGTCATCCAACAGGGAATCAGTCTGCGAGCCGTCGTGGATGAACGCGCGATCCAATCCCCGGAAGATGAGACCGTGACCAACCATGTCGGCTATCGTTCCTACCATCTGGAGTTGGCCTTCGACCCGTCGCTGGATCGGTTTCATTATTCTCGGCTCGAGTTCTACAAGGGCAACGAGCTCCTGCACCGCATGTCCATCAGTGATGACAGCCGCACAATGAAAACCAGCAACCAGCGCGTGTACCGTCGGCATTTCATGGCGGTTAATTTGAAAGACGTCCCCTTGACCCTGTTGGACGAAGCGGACCGCATCAATCTGGTCTACCGAGACTGAGCCGCAGGCATTCAGTGACTACGGGCTTTGCGCCGGATCATTGATCCAGAGCCCGGACCACGATCCGATCGTCTGCCTTAAGCCCGAGCGTAGCCACGGCGTCCTTATAGTTCCGGCAGATCAAGAGATAGCCCTGCGCGTCCCAGAACCCGACCCAGTCCCCGACCGGAACATCGGTATAGGTCCTGCCAAGCTTGACCCGCAGGACATGCTCGCCCGTACGCATTTGAAAGTAATCCCCGTGTTCAATCCCCAGCGCCTGCATGTCGGCACTCACGAAATTCGTAATGAAATTACCATAGACGGGCACGAGGGTCAGGGCTCGGCCGATGGCTTCTCCCTCTGAAAAGGAGACTGTGGAGTCCGGATGCAAAGCAATCGTGGCGTCCCTTCCGGCAACAACCTCTCCTTTCTCGACCCAGTCGACCAGCCCCATCAATCCGGCCGCCTGCTCCGCTTCGTTCTGGTTGACGTGCCCATCCCGGTGGATGGTCCAGAGGACCGGGGGCACTGTTGCCCCTTCCGACAGTTTCACATAGGTGGCCGGACCATCGAGTTCCGAGGTATTTGTAAGGAAGAGGACGGGGATGCGGGGCAGCCCATTGTAGTAATCCGCCAGCGTGGTCGAACTTTCGCCGGAGGCACCGATCGGCTCAAAGAGATAGGCTCCCATCGCGAGGACCCCGTCAAAGCGTTCCGGTTCATGCTCCGCCAGCCAAGTCGAAATACCGCCGCCCATGGAGTTTCCCATCAGATAGACCGCCGATGGTTCAAAGTCCGTCTCTCGCAGGATCCAGTCGTGCAATTGGATGATATCTTCGGCGGCATCCTCCATGATCCAGCCGTTTCGGCGGTAACTGGTCGAGGCGACTGCCCAGCCATCCGCCACCAGCTTCTTCGACAGCCCGTGACTCGATCCGACATCCGCCTCAACAGGCAAGCCTTCAGGCCGGTAACCATGCGCCAGCATTAGGAGTCGACCACCCGGTTCAGCAGGTAGATCCACCTGGAACTTGGCGCCTTGAATGACACCGGTCAACCGTTCTTGGCAAAAGCAAACCGCTGTCAGAGCACAGGATACTGTAAGTATGAAAGTCAGAAGCTTCATCGACATATCCTGAGCCTAAGCAGGAAGCGGGCAAATTGCCTCAGTGAAAGTGCATCGTGAGTTTCGGGTCTGTCCGTTCACGGACCGTTGTATACAAGAACTTCAAGGAATTTCCTCGCCCCCAAGCCTGAAATGTCTTAGCCTTTTTGCGTTATGCAAAACTCTACTATTGTTCTCCTCTCCGTGGCATTGCTAAGCAGTACTGCCACTGTCACCCCACTCCTCTCAAACTCCACGAACAGTCCGGCTCCTCAGCACCAAAACCTGACGGAAGCCGAGGTCGAGACACGCCTTGAAACCATCATCATTGAGGACTTCAAGATGGCCAAAATCCCCCTCTCCAAGGCGCTCGAACAACTGGATGCCATCACCGAGCCGCACGGCATCCAAATCGTTTTCCGCAAAATCGACGACAGGGACCCGATAGTGGACCTCAAGACTCGTAACCTGTCGCTTGCCCGTAACCTGAGCTTCCTCAGCCAACAGTGCGGTTACGACTGGACGGTTGACATGGGCGTCGTGATTGTGGCCCAACCTGGCACCAACGAGGCATTGGTGACCGACATTATCCCGGTCCGCTCGCCCACAGTACGGCGGCTATCCAAAATCGGCGGGCAATAGGCCGTTTCACAGCCGAAAAGGTTCATGCGCACAGAATGCCGGTTGGATCCTGCTGATTCAGCAGGTATTTCTATTTGCGCATATCGATTCCCGCCCGCATGCCTGCAGACGGTCCGCGTCTTTGAATGCCGATTCTAAATGATTCCGGCATCTACATCCAACATACGGCTTACGCCGGACGCGACACCACAGGGATCTCGTGTTGCATCGACGCTAAAGCTAAGGGTCGATAACCGATTTAAAAAATGCCTAATTTAAATCGAAGCGGCATCACACTGCTGTAGTTGGGCTCCGAAAGTGGGAAGCCTAGAGAACAAACGGCTAAAAACTTCTCTAATCCACTCTGAAGGAGCAAGTTAGCAGAGAAGCCAGACTGCTCGAAGTCATTAGCAAGATTACAACAGGTGGGTATTTATATCTAAAAATCTAATAAAGGCACACCCTATGCTCCCTTAATATCTGCTGGATCAGGGGACAGATCCCCCTGCATTCAGCCACGTCCAACAGTAAGGACGCGCTCAAAACAACACACTGATCTGTAGATAACTGAGCAAAATAGATATGAAAGCTATACTGAAAAACTGGGGAATCGGCGGATGGAGCCGGCGCTTGATTGCGGCAGCTGCCATCTTCTCGATTCTACACACTTCGCTTGCCGCGCAAGAGGCGGAAGCGATCGACTACTTGCCGCAAGGCGCGGCAGACATCCTGTGGCTGGTCGTCGCCGGCCTGCTGGTGTTCTTCATGCAGGCAGGTTTCGCCATGGTTGAGGCCGGGCTGACCCGCGCGAAGAATGCGAGCAACATCATGATGAAGAACCTGATGGACTTCAGCCTGGGCGCTCTGGTCTACTGGGCGATCGGCTACACGCTGATGTACGGCGAATCCGGCAACGGCTTCTTCGGCTGGGATAGTTCTCTCCTGCTGATGAACAGCGCGACACTCGGCACCGACAACGCCACCAGCGCAGGTTGGTTCTTCCAAGTCGTCTTCGCCGCAACCGCCGCCACGATCGTTTCGGGTGCCATGGCTGAACGCACGAAGTTCATCGCTTACTGTTTTTATTCACTGATTATTTCCGCCCTGCTCTACCCCATCTCCGGCCACTGGATCTGGGGCGGCGACGGCTGGTTGGCATCGATGGGCATGCGCGACTTCGCCGGCTCCACGGTGGTGCACTCGGTGGGTGCATGGGCCGCACTGGCAGGCGCGATCCTGATCGGACCGCGTAAGGGCAAATTCACGAAGGACGGGCAAGTCCGCGCAATTCCGGGCCACAATATGCCGCTCGCGGCTTTGGGCGTCTTCATCCTTTGGTTCGGCTGGTACGGATTCAACCCCGGCTCGACACTCGCCGCGGTGGACGGCATCGCTCATGTCGCCGTCACCACCACCTTGGGTGCCGCCGCAGGTGCGGTTGCTGCCATGATCACCACATGGATCATGTTCAAGAAGCCGGATCTCTCCATGTCGCTGAACGGCACACTGGCCGGTCTCGTAGCCATCACCGCTCCCTGCGCCTCCGTGTCGACAGGCAGCGCGGTCATCATCGGCCTCGTCGCGGGTATCCTCGTGGTCCTTTCCTGCTATGCACTGGAACACTTCCTCAAGATTGATGACCCGGTCGGCGCCATCAGCGTCCACGGTGTTTGCGGTGCCTGGGGCACGCTCTCCATCGGTCTTTTCGGCTCACAAGCGATTGATGTGCTCTACTGGGACGAGACCAGCTGCATCAAGGACGGCCTCTTCATGGGAGGCGGTTTCTCTCAACTGGCAACTCAAGCCATCGGCGTGGTCAGCGTCTTTGCTTTCACATTCGTGACAGCCTTCATCCTGTTCTTCATCCTGAAGAAGACCATCGGTCTCCGCGTCAGCGAAGAAGAGGAAGACAAGGGTCTCGATATCTGCGAGCACGGCGTCGAATCGTACCCGAACTTCGGTATCGAAGCCGACCGCACCTAAGCGGCTAGAAAGATGAACCATTAATCATCCGAATTATGAAATTCATTATCGCAATCATCAAGCCCTTCAAACTCGAGGAAGTGAAGGACGCGCTCGCTGAAATCGGCATCGACGGCATGACCGTCGCTGAAGTCAAGGGCTTCGGCCGTCAAAAAGGCCATACCGAAATCTACCGAGGCAGCGAATACACCGTGGACTTTCTTCCCAAAGTTCAGGTCGAAGTGGCCGTGGCCGACGACAAAGCCGAAGAAGCGGTCGCCACCATCAGCCAAGCCGCCAAGACCGGCAAGATCGGGGATGGCAAGATCTTCGTCCTCCCGCTCGAACAAACCGTCCGGATCCGGACGGAGGAGAGCGGAGATGAAGCCCTGTAATCAGGATAGCTAAATAGGAACCGAGCCCCTTTCCGGAAACGGAAAGGGGCTTTTTATTGGTTCATCGACCTTATACCGCCGAAATGGTAGGATACCCGCAGAACGAGAGGCTGGCCGCCTCAGTCGAAAGACGCCACATAGTCGTCGATCATGGCGAGGTAATACGCACGTTCCGTATCTGAGATCCATGCGGTGCGGAAACTATTCTTCGCAAGAGCAACCAGGTCTGCACGTGTCATGCCGGTCACCGACTGGGCGCGCAGCATCAGGTCACCCACGTAGAGACCGCGTTTCATGCCCGGATCATCGGAATGGATCGAGATTTCGACCCCCGCGTCCAGCAGGCCCTTAACGGCACCCGCACGATATTCCAATCGTCCGGGAATCTCACGGTAGAACAAGGAAGGCACGCCAGTCAGCCCGATCCCCCTCGCCTTCACTTCGGCCAGCAATTCCGGGTCGTCGAGTACATTCAAGCCATGGTCGATCCGCTCCACCCCAAGGGTACGGATGACACCCCAGTGATTCTCTATTGTGTTCTTCTGCCCCACATCGCAGTGGCTGGTCAAGCGCAGCCCGTAGCCCTTGGCCTTGGCGTAAACCTCCTTGAACTTTTCCGGGAAGTTCACGACCTCCGGATTATCGAGCCCCACCCCCATTAACTGCTTGTGCCAGGGCTTCGCATCCTCGAGGACTTGCATGGCCGTCTCCGCCGGTCGGTCACGCAGGAAGGCCATAATAAACCCGATCGTGAGCTCCATCTCGGATTCAGCGGCAGCCTTGCCCATGGCCAAGCCTTCAAAAACCTGATCCAAGCCCATCCCGCGCTCCAGGTGTAACTGGGGATCGAAGTACATTTCCACATGACGCACCCCCTGGCTGTAAGCCTTCCGGTAGTAATGCAGGGTGATATCCCGGATATCTTCCGGATACTTTACAACGCCGATCAATTCCTCGTAGATCTCGATAAAACTGGGCAGGTCATGAGCCGTCCTCAAACGCTCCCGGACTTCATCCGGTTCGGAATATGGCACTTCCATCCCGTTGCGGGCGGCAATCTTGAGAAAAAGCTCCGGCTCCATAGTCCCTTCCATGTGCAGATGCAGCTCCGCTTTTGGCAGGCCCATCACAAAGCGCTCCAGTTCAGGGTCCGGGCTAAAGCCGGCAAGTGTACTACTCAGACAAGTCAGCAGAGTGAGTTTACGAAGGCAGGATAGGATGTTTTTCATTCTAGGTCTTTGCGTTTGTAGCTCCCGCGGCACGCAGAAGCCATGCCAGATGATCTTGCCTCTCCTACCTGAGCGAGATGCGCCCTCGGACATGAGCCAGAATTCGCCCCTGATGTCGCTCCACGACCCGCGCCGGCAAGGGACGCCTGGCTCCGCAACAAAATGACTTTCCGCCATCCTGACAGAATTTATTCATGTAGCGTCGGCGGTAACCCGATGACGGTTTTCAACGATGCCATAGTTAAATCGAAGTGGTATTATAATTATTCCACAATGGCAGAGGCCGGGATCATGACGGGCAAAGCGGTACACCAGTTTGGTTTCCTGCCTGCGAACGTGATATACCCATGGGCATACGTTTTGCACAAAAAATGCCGCCGATGCGAACATCAGGCGGCATTTTGTGGGAGAAATTCGGATACAAACTAGTTTTGGTAGCCTTCGATGCGGCCATCCTTATAACGCTCCATCAGCAAACCGGAACCGGTCGAACCTTCGTAAGAGGTTTTTTCCGGCGTCATCGTGGTTTCTTGTTCAGGTGCCGATCCGTCATCCGCAGTAGTGGATGTCGTAGTTGTGCAAGCGGAGAAGAAAAGCGCGGCAGACGCAGCGAGAAGGATGTACAGAGTTTTCATGATGCTATTATATGTTGTGACTTATTCTATGCTTATGATTTTTAACGACATTGCAAACTTTCTCAACCTCTTTTCTCGTTAGTTTGCTTCATTTTCTGCCCGAGCTTCGACAGCCTACGGTGAAACCTGTACAAAAACCGCCGGTCTTGCTTGATTTCACCGGCCCAGACAACCACCCTGCAGATAAGTTTCGATCACACCCGTGCCCAAAGATACTAAAAATTCACATCGTTTTCCATATTTTAACCGCGAACTCAGTTGGCTGGCATTCAACCGTCGTGTGTTGGAACAGGCGGAATCCGACAATTATCCGCTGCTGGAGCGGATGAAATACCTCGCATTTGTTAGTTCCAACCTAGACGAATTCTTCGAAATCCGCGTATCCGGCCTCATGCAGCAGGTCAAATCAGGGCTGATCGAGCGTGGCCCGGACGGCCTGGGCCCCAAGGAACAGCTCCGACGTATCCAGAGTATCGCCAAACGCCTGGTCTCGGATCAGAATGACTGCTGGAAAACTCAGATTCTGCCCGGCCTGGAAGGGGCAAACATACTCTTCCGCCAATATGACCAATTGACCCGCAACGAGAAGGCCTGGGTGCGCCGTTACTTCGAAGAGCAGGTTTACCCGGTCCTCACTCCCCTCGCAATCGACCCGGCACACCCCTTCCCTCAACTGGTCAACAAGGCACTCTACATCCTCGCCTCGATCGACGATCCGAAGACACGCATGATCGAGCGGATGATGGCGATCATTCCGGTCCCCCGGATCCTGCCCCGCATCGTTAAGATCGACGTACCGCGGCGAGGCCATCCCGAAGTCTATATCTTCCTGAGTGATGTGGTGCAGCAATTCGTCAAGCAGCTCTTCCCGGGCTTGCGGGTCCGTTCGGCCGAGCCCTTCCGCATCACCCGGAACAGCGACCTCTACTTCGATGAGGAAGAAGTCGAGAACCTCCTGCGCCAGATCGAGGAGGAATTGATGAAGCGCGAAAAAGGTGCCGCCGTGCGCCTGGAGATCGGCAAAAATGCGGATCCGATCCTCCTTCAGGAATTCCTCGAAAAGATCGACCTGAGCCCGGAACAAGTCTTTTCCACGGATGGACCGATCAACCCGCTTCGACTGATGGGTGTCTATGACCTGATCGACCGGCCGGACCTCAAGTTCAAGCCCTATGTCCCCCATGTAGAGGCAGAGTTGGAGGTACCGGATCGCCTCTTCGAGAACATCGCGGCAAAGGACTACCTACTCCACCAGCCCTACGACAGCTTTCAGCCCTTTATCGACTTCATTAAACAGGCCGCCCACGACCCGGATGTCTTTGCCATCAAGCAAACCCTGTACCGGACCTCGGGCGACTCCCCGATCGTTGAAGCATTGATCGATGCCTCTCGCAACGGGAAACAGGTCACCGTGCTGGTCGAAATCAAGGCCCGTTTCGACGAGGCCAACAACATCCAGTGGGCCCGGCAGCTCGAAGATGTCGGCGTGCATGTCGTCTACGGTCTGGTTGGCCTGAAGACCCACTGTAAGACCTGCATGATAGTACGGCGCGAGGGCGATCGCTTGCGGCGCTATGTGCATCTCGGAACAGGGAACTACAACCAGAAAACCGCAAAGCTGTATACCGACCTCAGCTTCTTCACCTCACGTGACGACATTACGGAAGACGTCGCCAACCTCTTCAACACACTCACCGGCTTCGCTCACTCCCCAAGCTTCAGTAAGCTGCTGGTCGCACCGTTCAACCTGCACAGCACCCTGCAGCAATATATTCGGACCGAGACACGCAACGCCAAAGCCGGACGGCCGGCGCGCATCATTGCACAAACCAACAGTCTCGTGGACCAGCAGACGATCGACAATCTCTACCTCGCCTCCCAAGCGGGCGTGAAAGTTGACCTGATCGTCCGCGGCATCTGCAATCTGGTCCCCGGCATCAAAGGGGTCAGCGAGAACATCCGCGTGCGCAGTATCCTGGGGCGCTACCTGGAACACAGCCGTATCTTCTATTTCGAGAATGCCAAGGGCCCCCAAGCCCACATCCTAGCGGGGAGCGCCGACTGGATGCCGCGTAATTTCTTCCGGCGCATCGAATGCGTGTACCCGGTGGAAGACCCGGAAATCCGCAAGCGCGTATACCAGATCCTTGAGACCTATCTGCAGGATACCAAAAATGCACGTATCCTACGCGCCAATGGTGCCTATCAGGGAATCCGGGCCAAAGAAGCCGTCGCATCCCAGGAAATCTTTGCCCAGCAAGCCGGTGAACGTCGCCGAAAACGACCCGACCACGAAAATGTCGAGGCGGTCGCGCAAAGCGCGATTCCGATCATCCCCCTGTTGGGACCAACCAGTAACAGCTGAGAGCCTCACCTGCGTGGCCAAGGCCAAGAAATCCACCTCCCGCTCCGCCTCCCGTACACCCGCTGCCAGCAGCAAGCCGCGGAAAGCAAAAGGACGCTCCGCTCGGAAACCTCGCTCGAAAGGCAAAGGTTTTCCGTGGAAGACCGTGACCGCCCTACTCCTGCTCGGTCTGCTTGGCGTCGGCCTCTATCTGTACCGGGGACAGCTCTTTCATCACGCCCCCATTCAGGGACGTATCGCGGATAACGCAGCCGAAATCCAAATCGCCCTGGCGCGCAGCGGTTATTCACCAGGCTCCATCGACGGACAGTTGGGCAAGCAAACCCGGCAGGCCCTGCAGGCATTCCAGCGCGAATCCGGTCTGGAGCCGAGCGGGGAATATGATGCGTCCACAGCCTCACGTCTCAAGATCGAGGATCCTGTATTCGCACGGCTGAAGCTCTCTGCCGCAGACTTCAAGCGCATCGAGACCAAACCCGCAAGTTGGCGAGAACGGGGACAGCGTCAACGCATGGCCTACAATTCGATCCTGGAGCAAGTCGCTGAATTCACCCAAAGCGATCCCGATTTCCTGAAGGAACTCAATCCGGGCATTGATTGGCTGCTCCTTGAGCTTGGTGACGAGGTCACTGTCCCCCACATGCCGCCCTACCAATGCCCTCGACCCGCCACACAGATCGAGATATCGCTCAGCAAGCGCAGCCTGCAGCTCCGCGACGACCGCGGCAAGCTACTCTTCCATTGCCCGGTCAGTATCGCACGCCGGGTGGATAAACGTCCACAGGGTGAATTAAAGGTCATCGTCCGGGTGGAAGATCCGAACTACACATTCAACCCCTCGATCCTGACCGCCACCGCGCAACGCGAGGGAATCACCGAAAAGTTCATTATTCAGCCTGGCCCCAACAATCCCGTCGGCTCCGTCTGGATCGGGCTGAACCTGCCGAGCTATGGCATCCACGGCACACCGGAACCCGAAAAAGTGGGACGGACCGAGTCCAGCGGCTGCTTCCGGCTCGCCAATTGGAATGCCGAAACCGTCCTCCAGGCCGTCGCCGTCGGCACACCTGTCCTCGTACGCCCCTGAATACGACCTTCGGTCAACGCAGCCTTCTTGCATTCGAAGCGCTCGCCTGCAAAGGCGGCCTTCAAAGGTAACCCCAGAAACGGCGTGGGTTCATAGCTGTCCAAGTCGACCAGGATGCGAGGCGATGCCAGATGGTGAAAGGTCCTGCCCATCCAATGCAAACAGTGCTCCTGGATCAGCCCGAGCATATTCGGCAGCCAAGTCTCCGGCAGTTCGCGCGTCGACTCGTCCTCGAACGACATGGCTTTCACATCCGCTCCCATTTCCCCGATCAAAAGCGGGTACTATTTGGAGACCTCGAATAAGGACGCCCTTTTCCAGTCTGCGTCCCGGCAATATGTCGCAGGCATTGCGAATCCGCCAAAGCATGCTATCGGTGGCCTATGGAAGCACCCATCTCACCTTTCACTGAAACGCGCGGCATGCTCTACTTCGCACGCATGCTCGACAAGATCCGCAAGCATGCGGCCGGTACCCTCCGCGAGGACTTTCACAAAAACCTCGGCACCGCCCTCGACGGACGCTGCTGCCAGTTCCTCCGCGTGGACTATTCCGCAGTGGTTGAACGCACACTGCAGGGCGGCAGCGATACCGAGATCCTCGACTGGTGCTTCGAGAACGGCCGCCCCCTCGACGAAACCGACATCTTCATCTGGAGCGAATACACCCGCAAAATCGGATGGAACGACAATCGCAGCGAAATGTTGGAGACCTACAAGGCCGGAAGCGGCCTCGGCCACCGGGACGACCTGATTACCATGTTCGCGTTTATGGATGCTGATGAAGGGCGCGATGCCATTTCATCATGTCCGCGCTCCGCTTCAACGCCTTGTAAATAAAAGCCAGCTTGAAGGATCGGGCAGGCATTCATTCGCAATGCGCGGCTCTCCCTTAAGCCATCTGCTCTATACTGTCCCTGTTCACGGGATCCAATGCTTCCCGATCGGTCAGGAAACGCATCGCTTCCTCAACGGCAAAATCCCCCATACGGAAACATTCATTGCCCAACGAACCTGCGATATGAGACGTCAGGAAAACATTCGGAAGATTGCGAAATTCCGACTGTCTGATTTTCGACTCATCCGCCAGTACATCCAACACAGCAAACAGGTCCGAACGCTCTTTAAGTACGTCCAGCACTTCTTCTTCCTCAACTAAGCCGCCTCTCGCGGTATTGATAAAGACTCCGTACGGTGGCATCAGACGTAGCAGGTCTCCAGTCACCATTCCCGTAGTGCTCGGCAACAATGGCGTATGGAGGGAAACCACGTTGGAATGCCTGAAGATTTCCTCCAAGCTATCCACACGCGTCACACCATATTCATCAAAGATCGCGGACGATACATACGGATCGTAAGCAATCACATCCGCCTGCATGTTGAACAGTTTCTCGCAAACCAATTGCCCGATCGCCCCCATCGAAACGATGCCGACTTTCGAGCCAAGGTAGACCCCCAACGTTCCGTCCCGGTCCAGTAGCTCCGAGTCCAAGCGAATGCTTGCATTATCCAACCAGGCACGCTTCAGTGCGAATACAATCGAGGCGACCGTATATTCGGCCACAGGGATCGCATTCGCTCGATAGGAACTGGTTAACAAAATACCGCGCTCCCAAAAAGCCTCCGTAACAAAATATCTGACTGAACCAGCGGCATAGAAGAGGGCGCGCACGCAAGGTAGTGCTTTGAGCAGCTCCTCATCCATGACCGGACATCCCCATCCAGAAAAAACGAGTTCCACATCGGAAAAGCGTGCCGGATTCTCCAAGAGATCCTCCCGGGTGTATATCTCACCGTCATTACAGGTGATTTCACAGATTCTATCACGCGCAGTCTGACTGTAAATTAGGCCAAAAGCTTTACGCTCCAATAGGTATATTGATCGTGGATGCATTTCAGATGTGGACGGTGTCAGAAGGTATGTCACTTACCCAGATCGAAATGCAATACATTACATATTCGGGCTGCAATTCAAAAATAGCCGCGCACAGCTTTAATCGCCCCTCAGCTGCAGGTCTCCTGCTTTTCAGGAAATACGGGCAACCGATGCCCTCGGCACAACCGCCCCATCTACAATCTGTTGCAGCTGGTTCTTGTCCAGGTTTCTCAAATCATCACGTGACATCTTCATCATCGAAATGAGAGTTTGAGCACTCTTGATCGCCACTTCCTGGTACCCGGTGTCCACAGTCGTCAATGGAGGGAAAAGAACTTCGCCAATGCGATAGTTCCCGAAGCCCATAACCGAAATATCGTCTGGAATGGACAGGCCGAACTCTCGTATCGCCTGCATGGCTCCGGCAGCCACATCATCAGTAATCGCAACAATTGCCGAGGGGCGCCGGCCCTCCTCCAAGACCTTACGCATCGCATCGTAGCCACTCTTGATGTCCCAGAGAGTCGGGACGTAACGATCTGCGGCATCAGGGATTCCCCGCTCCTTCATCAAGCCTCCCCATTTCCCGAAGAGACTGTTGCCCCAGCTTTCCTCGGGCCCGGCAAAGACCAGAATATCGCGGTGCCCCATGTCGATGAGGTAATCCAATGCCTCCCGACTTACGGCATCGTTATCCAAGTGAACGTGCGGTGCATTGACACTTTCGCCATACGCACTGAGCAAAACGAAGGGAGTTCCATGCTCGCGCAATTCCCAGAAATGCTTCTCTCCCGCGTTGTAGTTCACCGTCGAGATGATCATCCCGGACACGCGGTATTCGACCGCATCGTGAAGGCACTGAATCTCCTTCTCGATGTCTTGGTCTGTATTGTAGATGATCGTCGAAAATCCGTTCTGATAGAGATGGTCCTGCATCAAGCGAATTAACCGGGATGTCGTTTCCGCGGCAGAGTTACCGACCACAATCGCCACCAACTTGATCTTCCCTTGAATCACACCGTGAACCAGCTTGTTCGGCCGATACTGCAAGCGATCCGCCAAATCCATGATCCGCTTACGTGTTTGGGCATCAACGATCTCCTGATTGCGTAAGGCACGGGAAACAGTGGCGGTTGACACACCGGCCAACTCTGCAATTTGTTTCATCGATACTATTTTACCTGACATTAGCTTATAAAATAAATTGTGAATCCTTAATTCAATGCTGATTTTCCGCTTTTTATTTGAATTTGAAACTCTGACCTTATTTTCAGGTTGCAATTGCAATGCATTACATTGAGTCTTGTTGGAGCACTGATTCAATCGAAAATACAACGAAACAAAGCCTTTCCAATGCCCCCAAAAAATCATCCCGCACGTAACGTCATCTACATCCACACACACGATATGGGTCGTTACATAAGTCCATACGGATATCCGGTTCCGACACCGAATCTCCAGAAGTTCACGAAGGATTCGACGCTATTCCGTCAGGCTTTCTCGGGGGCTCCGACATGCTCCCCAAGCCGCGCGTGCCTGTTAACAGGGGTCACCGCCCATGAATCTGGCATGTGGGGACTCGCCCACAAAGGGTTCAAACTGAGCAATCCCGAAAACCATCTCGCAGCCTTCCTTCGCCGCAACGGATTCGAAACTGTACTGTGCGGGATACAACACGAGTTCAGCGATCATTCCGAAGACAAACCTTACGATCACATCTACAAGGAGCAACCGTCATCGGACGAAGAAAAGGCGGATGCCGCGATTGAATACCTAAAACAAGAGCACACGAAGCCCTTTTTCCTTTCGCTAGGCTTCTTTTATCCGCACCGGAAATATAAGCAGGCTGATTATAACGTGTATAATCCGGACCACATCCGCCCCCCCGACGGCATACCGGATACAGACGAGACCCGTAAGGACATGGCCGATTACCACTGCAGCGTGGAAGACGCGGATGCCAACATCGGCAGGGTTTTACAATGTATCCAAGAGACTGGTCGTGATCAGGACAGCATCATCATTATTACGACCGATCACGGACTGGCTTTCCCCAGCATGAAATGTAATCTAAACGATCAGGGCATGGGAGTCACTCTGATGATGGACTATCCGGGCAATCCAGCCAAAGGCACCGCGACCGACTCACTCGTATCCCATTTGGATATTTACCCAACCCTGTGCGACTTGCTTGAGCTCGAACCACCGGACTATCTCGAAGGGACGAGCATACGCCCTCTCTTTGAGGGAAACGCAGACCACATCCGGGAAGAAGTTTTTGCCGAAGTGAATTTCCACGGGGCTTACGAGCCGATGCGCTGCGTCAGGACAAACCGGTATAAACTGATAAAACGCTACTACAGCGGCCCCCGACGCCTCTCGAATTGCGACGGGTCCCACACTCGGAATGTGATGCTCGAAAAAGGCTGGCAGCATGACGAATTACCGGCAGTCGAACTGTTCGACTTGTTTTTCGATCCTTTGGAATTCCGCAACTTGGCAGGTTCCCCTACATACGCGGACATACTGAAAGACTTGGAACAGAAATTAACAAACTGGATGAAGGAAACCAATGACCCCTTGCTTCAAGGCGACATCACGCCTCTTCCCGGTGCCTTGGTAAACGTCCCGGAGTCAATCTCCGCAGGCGACGGACCCTTTATCCAATATTAGTATTACCGCATCAACAAGACTCCCAAGCAGCAAAGCCACCCCATGAAAATCCGAAGGACCACCGGCATACTGGCTCTCAGCGCCTTTTTGATAAGCGCTTGCGACAAGCAAAGCGATACGCAGGCATCCACTGACGAATTGATCGAACGGGGCATGTCTGCGTTGAAGACGGTGAGTTACGACTCGGCCTACGACTATTTTGCCCGTGCGCAGGCTACACTCACGCAAGAGGATCCGCGATGGACACAGGTAGTTTACGGTGAGGCCTTAAGCAGTTGGTATCAAAGTCCGGCAAACAAAACTTCAGTCAACACTGCAGTCGGCCTGCTCAACCAGATCATTGAAGCAAAGCCGCAATCAGAGTTCGCCGCCTCTGCCATGATCGACCTTGGACGCATCCACGAGGTGGTGGATTACCCCGGCGACGAAGCGGACGTCGAAGCGGCACAAAGCTATTACAACAAAGTTCGCGATCAGTTCGCTGATTCGGACATGTCCATCCGAGCCAGCATTTATCTCGCTCAGAGTATGGCTCAATCACTGACACCGGAAAACATTCGGGAAGCGATCTCGGTGTTAAATCAAGAGCTCATGAAGCAACCGTCCCCGAGCTGGTCCGGACTGCTTCAACAATACAAAGCACAACTCTACGCCTACTACCTGCACGAACCGAAGCAGGCCCTGGAACCCTACGCGGAGGCCATGAGAGACGGATTCCCGAAAACATCCGACAGCGACAAATACCTGTGGCAACTGGGGGTTCTTGCGGGTGACAACGACGACCTGAAACTCGAATCCGAAGCTTACACCAACATTCTGAATAACTATCCCCGCAGTGCCTATGGCTCTGTGGCCCGTGATGAGTTGACTTCAATCCAGCAAGCGCATCCCGAGCTCGGGATTCAGCTTCCGCAGCAACACTAATCCGATTTCAGACGTTCAACGCATCCCCGCACTTCGCTACATTACATGAAGAAATCAACACTCAGATTTAACCCCAATTGGATCGCGGTCGGCTTGTTACTGGGGGCTTTTATATTCAGTGCAGTCAGATTCTACGTTGTTTCCAAAGGAAGAAGCACGGACAGTGAAACCAATACCGAACTAAAGATCGTCCGCATCACGCACTGGCAATTGGAACCCGGCTTCCGGGAGGCCATGCAGTGGGCGATCGACGAATATAACGCCCTCCCCCAAGTCCGTGAAGCCGGTGTTCGTATTGAACAAAAGGCAATCCCAAGTCGCGTGTTCAACCAGTTCATGAATGTACACCTGATTAGCGGAACCGCCCCTGACATCGCCGTGAACGGGGGGTCCAAGATCAGCGCCGGCAATGCCTTGGCGAAATTCTACGCGCCTCTCGGCAATTATGTGAATGACCCCAACCCGTATAACGCTCCGGAATATCAAAAGAAAGACCTGACGGACAGCGACGCGGCTCAGCTCGAAGAGGCATCATGGATGAACACTTTTGCCGATGGGATGGAAACCGGCTACGATACACGACTCGGCGAATACTACTCGATCCCTCTAAGCACATGGGGCGGGCTTCGTATTTTTTACAACCTAAAGCTTTTGAACGAAGTCAAAGACTTCACCCGGAATCAATTTAAACTCTCGCCGCAGCCTGAATGGCTGAGCGCTCTTTGGCGAACAGCTGAAAACAGCAACGGCTTCCTACCTGAAGCCAAAGGGGCGCAATGGCTGGAAAGTGACAACATCCCCCAAACAATGGGTGAGCTGATGCTTTATTGCTACGCGGTAAAGGCCTACGCACAGGACATCAATGCACCCTTTCTGGTGCCTGTCGCCGGCAGCAGCTATCCTGGTAACGACATCGCCGAGCTCTATCGCGCTGAGTTTCTAAGCTCGTTCTGGAAGGAAATCTCATTCGCCCCCGGCGTCACCATGAATATTATGGAAGTCTTATCCGGCTACACCCGGGGCATCTGGAGCTTCACCTCTCCGGAATTCAAGTCTTACTTCGAATTCACCCACATCATCGGCGACTTCTACCCTTCCGGATTCATGGGCCTGGATCGTGAGTCAGCCAACCGCCGCTTCGTTCAGGGAAAAGCCGCAATCATCACAAGCGGTGGCTGGGACGCGGCAGGTATTTTCCTTGGAGTCAGCCAGCGAAGCAAGCCGGAGGACCGTTTCGAGATCGCCATCGCCCCTGAACCGCTTCCGGTCAAAGGCGAACGCTGGGCGGACGTCTTAAGCGAACGAGTCACCGAGGCAGGTTCGAGCGTAACCCTCAAATTTGCGATTAATAAACAAAGCCAGAATTTCGACTGGGCCCTGGACTTTATGAAGTTCCTGACATCCCAGCGCATCAACGAAAGCTTCAATCAACGCGCACAATGGCTCCCGGTCATTATCGACACGACACCTCCGGCAAGCGTCGCCGCCTTTTTACCCATTTTCGACGGACTCCCGCGTGCCTTTACGCTCGATTTGGACAACTCCAGCATCCCCTCGAATATACGAAGCCTATGGAGAGTCCAAACCAAACTCTATATGACGGGTGACATCAGCTATGAGGAGCTTGTATCGAGGATGGATAGCTTCCTTAGAAACCCCGTCCTCGGAATCCACAAGAACTGGATTACGACCATGCAAACCGAAAAGGAGAAGTCGCGTTCGAACAGCCAGGCGGCTACGATTGAAAGATTCAATACCATGCTGGGCTCTGAAATCTCCGCCAAACGGGAAAAAGCGCTTTTATACGGCGACGCCGTTCAGGATGAAGGCATCCAACTCCAGCTGTGGTGGCATGAAATGCACCCGGATGAACCATATCCGTCTTACTAATAAAATTTATAACCGAAATATCTTACACTAATATCATGCCTCCGAGCCCAGAAGTTCCCCCAATTACGGTTCCTGATGCCGACGTCCGCGGAAAGCTGCGCGCAAAGTTCTTCCAGAAGAGCAAGCTGTTCCTGGCACTCTACCTGTTGGTCTTACCGACGACTTTATCCCTACTGGTCTTCAGCTACTACCCGAAGTTCGATGTCTTCCTGATGTCGTTCTTCCGCTGGCAGCCACCGACCGTGCAGGAGTTTGTGGGACTACGGAACTTCAAGGAAGCTTTCTCCGATCCCATGTTCTGGCAGTCCTTCAAGCTGGTCGGTATTCTGCTGGTCGCCAACCTTGTCAAACTCTGGCCCGGTATCCTTGCAGCGATCGCACTAAACCGGATCAAGAGCGACAAGCTGCGGTATTTCATCCAAGTCTGCTTCGTCGTCCCCATGATCGTGCCGGCGATGGTCTTTCTCTTGATCTGGAAAAACTTCTACGATCCGGACTTCGGTCTGGTCAACCGCTTCCTCAACATGACGGGGGGAATGCGTTTACTCGACTGGATGGATACAGCTATGCCTCAATTGGCGCAGAACCTTGCCCCGATACAGGACAACATGATCGCTCCCGTCTTCGGAAGTGTGGGTGGATTGATTATCCTCGGCGCCTATATCCTCGCGGCAAGTCGTCGCAAGGAGCACGATGCCTCCCGTTGGGGCGACTACGCGGTGCTGTTGGCCGGAGCAATGATTTTACCGGTCGGCACGATCTTCGGCCTGCAAAGCAGCCCGAGCGAAGCAAAAGTCTATGCCGTCGGATTGGCCTTTCTAGCCTGGATGTTCGCCTGCGCCCGCCGCATGGGCAGCAGCTGGATCGCCTGGCCTTTTCTACTGTTTGCTGGGGTCGGCGTCTTCTGGCAGGAACTCTGGCGTCTGCCCTTGGCCCTGTCCCTCGCATTCGGGATCGCCGAACTGATCCGTGCAAAGAAAGATGCTTACCAAGCGCGCCCCTGGTTCAATGTCATTGCCGGCGTCTTGATTGCCTGCGGCATCGCATTTATATTTCTCGGTAACATTTGGACGGAACCAACCGAGCAATTTGCCGGAGGCACGCCAGCTTGGCTGGGCAACAAGGATCTGGTCATTCCGGCGATCCTCTTCTGGGGCTTTCCCTGGGTGGGCACCGTCGGCGTGCTGATCTATCTCTCCGGCCTTCAGAACATTTCACAGGATGTGTATGAAGCCGCCAAATTGGATGGGGTCAGCCCGCTCGGCATGATTTTCAAAATCGAGCTGCCACTGATCATGACTCAGGTGAGAATCAACCTGATCTTCATGACAATTCATACCCTCAGCGCGTATGAGATCTACCTCATTTTGCTGGGCCCCGAAGGCGGCCCCGGAGCGAAGGGCATGGTGCCCGGGCTCTACATGTTCGGCTCCGCCTTCAGTGAAGGCCGTTTCGGCTACGCCTGCGCCTTGGGCATGGTCCTCTTCGCCATCATCCTGATGCTCACCATCGTCTACCAGAAATACGTCAAGGTGGACAAGTAACCCGAAACTTTACTGCGAAACATGCGACCGGAAACATCCAACAAACTCGGCGAGACGATCAAGATCGGCTACCTCGCCTTCATCCTGCTCTTCGCGTTTTTCCCGCTCTACGTGATGATCGTAGTCAGCTTCAAGAGCAACGAGCAGTTCCTCAACAATCCCTGGTTCTTCGACGGAATCAGCAACTGGAACTGGCACAACTGGGTCCTCGGCTGGGACGCCGTCAGCGGCTACATCTGCAACTCCATCTTTGTCTCCTTCCTCGGCACTTTCATCACACTCTGTATCGTCCTGATGTGCTCGTATGCGATCGCCCGATACGATTTTCCCGGCAAGAACTTCATCTTCTATCTGGTCATGGCAACCATGTTCCTGCCCGGCACCGTCGCCGCACTGGTCACATTGTTTGACCTGCTCCGCAGCATGGGCCTGGTCAACAACCTCTGGGCGCTCGTGCTGATGGCCTCGGTGGGCGGACAGGTCGCCGGCGTCTTCATCCTGCGCAACTTCATCGAGGACATCCCCAAGGAGCTCTTCGAGTCCGCCCAGCTCGACGGGGCCGGCCATCTCCAGCAGATCCGCCATATCATCCTGCCGCTTTCGGCTTCGATCATCTCGGTAACCTGCATCATGGACTTCCTCGCATCGTGGAACAACGTCATCCTGCCGCTGCTCCTGCTGCGTGACGACCAGTTACTCACAATTCCTGTCGGCCTCTTCTACCTCGACGGCGAGTATGTGAAGCAATACGGCCAGCTCATGGCCGGCTACGCCATCTCATCGGTGCCACTGCTCATCATCTTCCTCTTCTCAATGAAGTTCTTCGTCAAAGGCCTCTCCGCCGGCGCGGTCAAAGGCTAAGGAACGTCGAACACTTTCACACCTTTTACCTTCCCACTTTCATACTCTAAAAAAGCAATGGCCACTGTTACACTTAGCAAACTCGACAAGACTTACAGCCCCGGCAAGAAGGACTCCTTTCGCGCCGTCAAGGGCATCGACCTGGAAATCCGCGACAAGGAGTTCATGGTCTTTGTCGGCCCTTCCGGCTGCGGTAAGTCGACCACCCTGCGCATGATTGCAGGGCTGGAGGAAATCACCGGCGGCACCCTGAAAATCGGCGAGCAGATCATGAACGACGTCGAACCGAAGAACCGCGGAATCGCCATGGTCTTCCAAAACTATGCGCTCTACCCGCACATGACGCTCTTCGACAATATGGCCTTCGGCCTCAAGTTGAACAAGACCCCGCGAGACGAAATAAAGCGCCGCGTCGACGAAGCCGCCGAGATTCTCGGGCTGACTTCCATGCTCGACCGCAAGCCCAAGGCCCTCTCCGGTGGGCAACGCCAGCGCGTCGCCGTCGGCCGTGCCATCGTCCGCAAACCTGACGTCTTCCTCTTCGACGAACCGCTCTCCAACCTCGACGCGAAGATGCGCGTGCAGATGCGCACCGAAATTTCCCGCCTGCACGCCCGCCTCAACGCCACCATGATTTACGTCACCCACGATCAGGTCGAAGCCATGACCATGGGCGACCGCATTTGTGTGATGAAGGACGGTAACATCATGCAGGTCGATGAACCGCTCAAGCTCTACAATGACCCTCAGAACATGTTCGTCGCCGGCTTCATCGGTTCGCCCCCCATGAACTTCTTCAGCGGCAATTGCATCGAACAAGGCAACACGCAATTCTTTGCGGAAGAAGGCGGTTCCACCGCCTTCAAGCTCAGGCTCGAAGGCCACCTGATCGACGCCGCACGACAACAAGGCAGTAAACCAGCCGTCTTCGGCGTGCGTCCGGAACATATCGAAGTTTCCGCCAATTCAGGCGACGACAGCATCGAAGCCATCATTGATGTCGCGGAACCCATGGGTGCCGAAACCTACCTCTACCTGAACACCCTGTCCGGAAAATCCTTCATCGCAAAGGTGGAAGCCGAGCATGCCTTCAAAATTGGGCAGAAGGTCCATCTGCGCTTCAACCAGGAGCGCGCCGCACTCTTCGACAGGGAATCCGAAAATAAAATCTAAACCCAAACCAAAATGACTGTTTCCGCTTCAAGCCTAATGCAACGCATATCATCCAATCCAGTCCTCCATGAGGACGACATTCCCTGGGACTGCATGTCCGTCTTTAATGCCGGTGTCTGTAAATGGGACGACGGCTATGTGATGCTATTCCGGACCGACACCGGTTCACGCGAAGCACCGGATGCTTACCTGACACGCATCGGCCTGGCCCGAAGCAAAGACGGCTATTCATGGGAAGTCGACCCCGAGCCAGTCTTCGACCAAATGAAAATACGCGAGTGGCTGAAGGATCAATACGACCTGCGCTTCGGCGACAAAGAAGTGGTACGCGTTTACGATCCTCGTATTACTGTGATCGACGGTGACGCCTACTTCTGCTTTGCTGTCGACACAATACACGGGATCCGTAGCGGCATTGCAAAAAGCGCTGACCTGCGCAACTGGGAGCTGCTTCACCTCACCTTACCGGAAGACCGCAATATGGTGCTCTTCCCGGAGCGTGTAAATGGAAAGCTTGTTCGGCTGGACCGTCCCTTCCCCCTCTATTTGCGCGGCGGGCGCGAATCCTTTGATATTTGGATCAGTACCTCGCCAGACGGTGCGAACTGGGGCAATCATCGCCTGTTGCTAGCGGCAGAGGAAGTCCCCTTTGGTAACGCCAAGATCGGCCCTGGAGCACCCCCGATTAAAACCGAGAAAGGATGGCTCACGACCTTTCACGCCGTGTTCAAGCATGAGGATAAAGACCTGTATGCCTGGAGCCCGGATCCATGGCGCAAAGAATACATCGCCGGCCTGATGCTGCTGGATCTGGACGAGCCTTGGAAGGTCATTGGGATGAGCAAGCAACCGCTTCTCCAAGGCGAAGCCCCTTACGAGCTGGAAGGCTTCCGTGGTTCAGTCATCTTCCCAGGAGGCTTCATTCTTGAAGACGATGGCACCGTGAAGATGTATTACGGCGCAGCAGATACGGTCGTTGCCCTCGCAGAAGGCAAAGTCGAGGAGCTGCTGGACGCGATCGAACCACTCTAATCCGACAGGTTTTTCCCACATTTACTCCCGTAATAGAATGGCGACCATCGAACTTGAAAGTACCGAACAAATTGCATCCGGAGTTTGGAAGATGCAATTTGGGACCCCGGAAGCTATTACGCCTGTAAAAGTAAGGCGGTCCGCCCCATGCCTGGATGCCTTGGAAGAACTGCCAAGCCCTGGCGAATGCCCAATCAATATCGAGGATTGCGGAATCCGGGTAACTGCTCGGGGCTGTGTGCTGACGCTCCCCTTCTCCCAATCGGAAGGGATCTTCGGCTTTGGGCTCCAACTGAAGAGCCATCTACAATCCGGAAAGAAAAAGCATTTGCGGGTGAACTCAGATCCGGTCGCGGATACAGGTGACTCACACGCACCCGTGCCGTTTTATGTGTCCACAAAAGGTTACGGGATTCTGGTCGATACAGCCCGCTATGCTTCCGCCTATGTGGGCACACATGCGGGACAAGAGGCTTTGAAAGCACGTGTCGTCGCAAAGAGCGAGGAACCCAAACTATCGACAACCGAGCTCTACACCCGCCAAGCAATTGGAAAGTCGGTCGTTTTTGATATCCCAGCCGCACAGGGCGTCGACGTGTATATCTTTGCAGGGCCCGACATGGCAAATGCCGTCAGCCGATACAACCTGTTTTCCGGTGGCGGTTGCCTCCCGCCCTATTGGGGTCTCGGGAATTGGTATCGGGCCTGCGCAAGACATACCTCAAGCGATGTTCTTGAGCTCGTCGACGGTTTTCAAAAAGACAAGCTGCCATTCAGCGTGGTTGGCTTGGAACCCGGTTGGCAGACTCATGCCTATCCGTGCACCTATACCTGGAGCGAACGCTTCCCGGAACCCGAATCCTTTATTTCGGAATTAAATAAATCGGGCTATCAATTGAACCTATGGGAACATGCGTTTGTTCATCCCTCGGCGCCTTTTGCTGAAGCCATCGCACCTGTCTGCGGAGAAAATCTAGCAATGGATGGCTTGGTTCCGGATTTCCTGGAAACTGAGGCCTGTGAACTCTTTCAAAAGCACCACAAGAAATTGATCGAGCAAGGTGTCTCAGGCTTCAAGCTCGATGAATGTGACAACAGTGATTTCATCTCCTTCTCGTGGTCGTTCTCTGAACATGATCGCTTTCCGAGCGGAGCCGATGGCGAACAAATGCACTGCCTGTATGGAATCCACTACCAACAGACAATAGAGGAAACTTTTACTCGGAATGGGCTCCGTAGCTATGGCTTGGTCCGCTCTTCCGGCGCATTGGCCGCACCACACACTGGAGTCTTGTATAGCGATCTATACGATCACCGTGATTTCATACGTGGCGTAGTAAATTCCGGATTTAGTGGCATGCTCTGGAGTTCGGAAGTCCGTCATGCAAAGGACACCGAAGACCTGCTACGGCGGATACAGACAACCGTCCTTACCGCTCAAAGCCAGATCAACGGATGGTATATCCCCATGCCGCCGTGGTATCAAGTAGACCGGAAGCTGAATAACGAAGGGGTTGTCATGGATGAGATGGACACCGTGCTGCCACTCGTGCGTGAGGCTCTGAATCTCCGGATGAGGCTCTTGCCTGTTCTCTACACCGCATTTGCAGAATATGCACGCAGCGGCCGGCCACCCTTTCGCGCGGTGGTGATGGACTACCCGGAAGACAAAGCAACCTGGAGCTTGGACCAGCAGTTCATGATCGGAGACCACTTACTGGCAGCACCGCTCGTAGCCGGTGAAACAACAAAGGAGCTGTATCTACCGAAAGGGCTATGGTGGGATTTCAAGACAGGCCAGCAGATCGAAGGAGGACGCAGACTCACCCTTGAAAACCCGTCTCTGGATACAATTCCGCTTTACGTGAAGGATGGAGCCATCTTGCCACTGGCAGAAATCAAGCGAGATAACTCTGAGTCACATGAGCCAACAGTCATCCGACCGCATGTATTCAGTTCAACCGAGGCTCAAGGCATTCTTTATGAAGATGACGGTGAAAGCCTGAACGCTTCGAATCAGCTGTGGCATGAGCTGTCTTGGTCGGCAAACTCAGGCCTGAACATTCAAACCGAGGGTCCACTCATGGAGAATCAACGCATCTATACCTTTGGAGAACTGAAAATGCCATGATCCGCCCCTTTCTGATCCTCCTGATTTCGATCCTTCCGGCTGTAATCCTTGCATCCGACTCCACGATTCAGATCCTGGGAATCGGGAATAGCTTCACCCAGAACGCGGCCCAGTATTTGCCTGACATCATCAAGTCTTCGCCTGAGGTCGAAGCCGACATCGCGCTGGCTGTGATCGGAGGTTGCTCGCTGGACAAGCACGTCGCCTTAGCCAAAGCTCACGAGGCAAATCCCGAAGCGGGCAACAAATATAATTTCTTCGTGAACCGCTCGAAGATAAAAGGAGGTGCCTCATTGCAGGAAATTCTTCAGGATCGGGAGTGGGACTATATCACGATTCAACAAGTCAGCACCAAGAGCTACAAAATCGAAACCTACTACCCCTATGCCGGGGAGCTTATTAGCTATATCAGGCAATATGCTCCAAGTGCAGAAATTGTGATCCACGAAACATGGTCCCATAGTATCGACAGTTACCGCTTCAAGAAATGGGGACTCCATCCCGATGACATGTTTGCACGGCTACACGCAGCCTACGGACAGATCGGCAATGAATACAGTCTCCGAATCATTCCCGTGGGCACTGCCTTTCAAAAAGCGAAAAAGCACCCCCTCTGGAATTATCAGCCGACGGAAATGGATGTTTCCATGTTGAGCTACCCCGAAGACAAAGAGAATCTACCTGATGAAAGTAGAAGCCTTCACCGGATTCACTTTTGGATCAAAGACAAGCAGACGGGAAACATGAGGGTCCACAACGACGGATACCACGCAGGCAAGTATGGTGAATATCTGGGAGGCTTGGTTTGGTATGAGTTCTTTTTCAATCAGGATGCACGTGAGATCACTTATCGCCCAAAAGGGTTTACAGACGAACAAGCAATCTCATTGCGGAAGGTCGCGCACGATACGATATTACAGACTAACACAGCCGAAGTGATACCAGCGGGCGCAGTTCTCTTCGATAAGGAATCAGAATTTGTAGATAATCCGTAATACAAATTCCTAAACCATTTTAAAAATCTCTTAAACTTAATTTATGAATAATTCAACTTACGCTCTAACACGCAACACAAACAACCCAGTTCTCAGCGTCAATGACGTTCCTTGGGAATGCATGTCGGTCTTCAATGCAGGTGTCTGTAAATACAAAGGCAGTTATACGATGTTATTTCGCACGGATACAGGTGCTAAAGAAGCCCCAGATGCTCGACTGACAAAAGTCGGCCTGGCAACAAGTGTAGATGGCATCAACTGGCAAGTCGACCCTGAGCCCGTATTCGACCAGACGAAAATGCGCGAATGGTTAGGTTCCGTTTATCGTGAACGATTTGGACCAGAAGAATTGTTTCGGATTTACGATCCACGTCTCACCATCATTGACGACGAAATCTACCTTTGTTTCGCATTAGACACGATTCACGGTGTCCGCGGTGGCATTGCTAAAAGCACTGATTTCCGTAATTGGAACCTGCTACACATTACACTTCCAGACAACCGTAATATGGTGCTCTTTCCAGAAAGGGTAAATGGAAATCTCGTCCGTCTGGAACGCCCATTCCCAATCGTCACCCATCATAAAGACTCATTTGACATTTGGATCAGCGAATCACCCGACGGCGTGCACTGGGGCAACCACCAACTCCTCTTAGCGGCGCACGAAATACCGTTTGGCAACACGAAATGTGGTCCAGGCGCACCACCGATCAAGACCGAAAAAGGCTGGTTAACGACCTTTCATTCCGTCTATATCCACGAGGATAAACAACTTTATTCCTGGGACCGAGGTGCATGGCACAAGGAATACATGGCTGGCTTGCTATTACTCGATTTGAACGAGCCATGGAAAATTATCGGCATGAGTCAAGAGCCCTTGCTTCGCGCTTCTGAACCCTACGAACTCGAAGGTTTCCGAGGCTCTGTGATTTTCCCAGGAGGTTTCCTACTTGAAGAAGATAAAGTAAAAATGTTCTACGGCGCAGCCGACACAACAGTGGCCTTAGCTGAAGGCAAACTGGAAGATCTGTTAGCGATGATTCAGCCAATGTAACACACTCTGAACCTCCCTGTAGAACAACAGCACGTAGCGTATCCTTTGATCATGACACCTGTCTCACTTAGCCCAAAGCCTTCCTGCCACACTCCACTGGTACAGTGGTCAACGGTCTTATCCGAAGCACCCGACCCAATTGCACTGGACAATGCTGCCGCATGGAAGAGCGTCAACGTTCCTCATAACTGGGATGACTATCATGGCTACCATGAAGTCTGCCATGGGAACCTGCACGGCATCGCTTGGTATAAAACGCATTTTCAATACAACAAATGCGCGCAAGAGCGTCTTTACGCATTCTTTGAAGGCGTGGGCAGTTACGCAACGGTCTACATTAACAAGCAGGAAGCAGGCTATCACGCTGGTGGCAGAACGACATTTACTGTCGATTTGACAGATCATTTGGTCGAAGGCGTTAACGAATTGCTCGTTAAAGCAGATCACAGGGAAATGATTGACGACCTGCCCTTCGTTTGCGGCGGTTGCTGGGGTGCCCCCAATACCGAGGGCTCCCAGCCGATGGGCATCTTTCGCCCAGCGTGGCTAGAGTCAACTGGCCCAGTCAGAATCGAGCCCTTCGGCGTCCATGTTCAAACGCCAAAAGCAAGTGAACTGGTAGCGGAAATCTTGACGGTCAATACACTGTCAAATCCAACCCAGCTCAGTGGAGATGCAATCATTCGACAATCCGTCCTCGATAGCAATAAGCTTGAAGTCGCTAAAAGCGAGAAAACGGTTCAATTGACAGGTCAAATAGAGGAAACCGTTTCGAGCAGTTTCCCCGTATTGGAAAATCCCCAACTTTGGTCACCGGAGAATCCACACCTTTACACAATGCACACCGAGGTGCTTGTAAACGGCAATGTGTCACACATAACGGATACAACTTTCGGCATTCGTTGGATTGAATGGCCACACATCGAAGCCCCCGATGCAGATTACTTGGGGGTATCCGTAGATCGTCGCGGCACACCGATTTCATGGGGAGTCGAACCCCTCACACTTGAGAACAACGGGCTAACCGAGATCGCCGTGCCTGCGAAAGATGGGGCCATTTGCCTCGCACCCATGGGGGTCAGCATACAACAAACAGCAGACACCACCAACACCGCAGCAAACCTCGTCGTAGATTTAACACTACAAGCAGCATTAGAGAGTGACGAACCGGTGCAAATCCTCTGTGAAATACAAAACGAGATGGGCACGATTTTTTTCCATCAATACCGGAAGGAAATGCATGTCACAGCGCCGCAGTCCAACTTGAGATGGCAAGTGCCGACCATTATCCATCCGCACATGTGGTCGAAAAAAGACCCTTACCTTCATAAGCTTGTAGTGGAAATCCGAACACAGTCTGGCGAATTATCTGAGCGCAGCGTGACACTCTTTGGCATGCGCGATCAACCATGGGATACCAGCACTCCACTGAACCTCACCCGCCCAGTCTACGAAGCACTGCCAGAAAAAGCAGCCGAGACACAGAGCGACCGTGAGCGCGTATTCAAAGTCAATGGACAGCCACTGTTCATGCGCGGAACTTGTGAGTATGAAACCATGCTCGGCTGCGATCACGCATTCACCGAAGAACAGATTGCAGCAGATGTTACGATGATGAAAGCTGCCGGATTCAATGCCTTCCGCGACGCCCACCACCCGCACAACTTGCGCTATTATGACCACTGGGACCAAGCGGGGATCGTGTGCTGGACACAGATGGGCTCTTGCGTCTGGTTTGATAATGATCGCTTCCGGGAAAACTACAAACAGCTGGTTCGCGAATGGGTCAAAGAGCGGCGCAACCACCCTTGCATTATCATGTGGGGAATACAAAACGAGTCCCCCTTGCCCAAGGAATTCGCCGAAGAAATACGCGACATCATTATTGAGCTCGACCCGACATGCCCGCAGTGGCGCATCACGACGACTTGCAACGGCGGCAAAGGCTCTGATTGGAATGTGCCGCAGGATTGGAGCGGAACCTATGGACGCAATTGCCACGACTATGATTTACAGGCCATTCAAATGGTTGGCGAATACGGCGCCTGGCGCACCTTTGGTGTCCACACAGAAACTGAATACAATGGCGATGAAAATGACCGCAGCGAGAGTTGGGCCTGTGCGGCAATGGAAATCAAGTTACGCCTCGGCGACGAAGCCCGAAATGATGCCATCGGCCATTTCCATTGGATATTCAACACGTTCCCAAACCCGGGGCGCGCTCCCGACAACTGCGAAGGCCCGGACAACAGTAAGATCGGATCCGTAAACAACAAAGGCTTGGTTACCGCATGGCACCAACCATCGGATCTGTATTACATGTTTCGTTCACATTATACTCTGGGACAAGCCTCAGACCCCATGGTATATATCGTCTCGCACACTTGGCCAAACCGCTGGATAAATCCGCAACCAAGGAAAGTCCGCGTTTATAGCAATTGCGAAGAAGTCGAACTGTTCAACGGCGTCGAACGCGTTTCTTACGGCAAGAAAACACATCCGGGTTTTGGGTATCACTATATTTGGGAAAACGTGCTTCCAGAAACAAATATTCTTCACGCCATCGGTTACCAAAACGGCCAAAAGGTGACAGAAGACATCATCCGACTCGATCACTTACCCGAAGATGAAAGCGTGACGAAATGGATCGGCGAAACCAAAGATGTATCGGCTGAGGGAACCGTTTTGTATCGTGTAAACTGCGGTTCCGATCAGGCATACATCGACGATTGCGGAGCCACGTGGTCACCAGACACAGCTTGGACCGACTCATCAGACTTTGGGTGGATCAGTTGGGGAAATCGCTTTGATAATGTTGAAGATGACCTGGCGAGCAAAGGCTTTACAATGACACCCGTTCGCGGCACGACTCTTCAGCAATTGTATCGAACATACCGCTACGGAAGACACTGCCTGAAATACCATTTCAAGACAGGACCAGGGAAGTTCCGCATTCGCTGCCACTACGCTGAACCTTGGTTCGGCGTAGGAGGTTTCAAGGACGCAGAGCAACTCCGCTTGTTCGATGTCGCCATCAACGATACCATTGTCGATGCAAAGCTCGACATCCATAAAGCATCAGGCGGACATCACCGAGCACTCGTCCGCGAGTATGATATCGAAATCACATCTGCTACACTGACGCTGCACTTCCCAACGATCCACGTCAACCAAGCCATCATCTTCGGCATCGAGTGCATCAAGCTGTAGCGACTCAATATATCAAACCGACTGATCTGAATGGCGCTAGCTTAAGGAATCGGAGTGATCGTAGGCGACTTGCTTCAGCCGGTCGCCCGCATGTGCAACGGGTTCCGCAAGTCCGCTCGGCCGTGCGGCTAAAGCAACACGACTACGTCAATCCACCTTAAGTTAGCGCCATTCCCGACTGATCTTTTAAAGATTACCCCGAACGCTGGGAAGAGTTCTCCGTTCAGGAAAACCTTGCCCAGTTGAAAGACGGCGTCGGCTATTTCGGAATAATATCACTGGGTTCTTCAGACGTTTATCATTCCTTTCGATTGAGTTCTTTTTCGAAGAAGATGCCCGTGACATCACTTATCGCCCCAAAGATTTTACCGACGAACAAGCGATCTCGTTACGGAAGATCGCACACGATACGATGCTACAGACTCAAAACGCCGAAGTGATACCAGCGGGCGCAGGCCTTTGGTAGTCTTAGCCTCGGTCTTCTGATGGAGCCCGTTTCCAGAATTTTCGATAGGTTCGACTAAAGTAAAGTGCATCCGGATAGCCTGTGCTCTCGGCAACTTCTTTAATACTCATCTCCCGCTTGCTGAGGAAATATCTAGCTGCCCGCATACGCAGCATCGTAAGATACTGGTTCGGACTAAAGTGCATCTGACGGCGAAACAAATTCCTAAAGTAATCAGGGTTGAGTGTAAGCTGCTCCTGAAGTTCAAATAACGCAGAGGGCACAGCGTAATGATCCTGCAGCCAACCGACGGCATAGTTCACCTCTGGGTGCCGACTGGATGTTATGGAAGTTAAGGCGTCGGTCGGAGCCGACAGAAAAAACCGGGCTAAGATCGCCTTCATCTCGCCTTCCAAAATCAGTTGCTCCTCCTCGGAAGCCTGCCAGAGGTCATACATTCGAAGTAGCGCAGCCTTAAGCAAATCAAAGCATTCGGGTTGACTGACGACGGCATTCACCGAACTCAGCAAGCCCTCGCCCACATTGAACACGGCCCATGTTAGCTCGGCTGGCTTTCCTCCAATAACCTTCCATTTTCGCCAGGTCCATTGAGGCACAAATAAAACTGTTCCCGGAACCGCAATGATCGGATCACTATTCTCAACTTCGTAGCATACTCTACCCCGGATAAAAGCGATGATACGACTCGAAGGAACCACTTGGGATTGGGTAAAACGGGATTGAGGAAACACGGAGTGATTCACCTCGAGAAACTTAAGCCGGCTCAGCAGGATCTGCCCGAGCAAAGACTCAACGGATGAGTTCATAGAAGTTCAATCCATCCCAAATACTCTGTTTTGTCCATATAAATTACCAAACCCAACGTAGACGCCAAAGTGCCCATTTATTATGATAACAATTCACCCGAAAAAGTCCTTATTCCAATGAAACTCCATCCCAAGCACTCCATCTGCATATTACTCGCCTGCTCCAGCCTCTCGGCAGAAAATATTCTGCTGAACTTCGGAGCAACGAGCTACAACGGCACAAACGCTCCCGGTCACTCTACAGGCGATTTGACTGGAACCTACTGGAACACGGTAGCAAGTGATACCGCCTCTGGCATCGTTGATGAAAACGGTCTGGCCACTGACATCGCACTGGATTTCGGAACATCCGCAAGCAATGGCAGCACGACTGTCAATTATTCCAATGCAACAAAATCCTCCGACTACACATTTAATTCTGCTTACGACACGTTCATCACACTGTTTGATACAGGCTTGGGCTCAAGTAATGCGGTACGGGATACAGGCACGCAACTCGGCATTGCCGTAGCGGTTTCCGGCTTGGATCAAGGAGAGTATCGGTTCTATGTAACAACTTTCCGGGGCGATTCGGATTCAAACACGCAACGGGATTTCGATCTTTATGCAGGTACCTCGACCGATGCCATGACGGATTTCTCGGGCAGTAGCATCGGGACAATTATCAATACGAGAAGCGGCCTCTCAAATTGGTCAGAAGTGGATAACTATCTGACTGGCACATTCACAATCGATGGAACGAATGATGTCTTCTCTATATTATCGGATTCCCCCAGTTACATCGGTGTACTCACATCACTCGAAATCGTCGCGGTTCCTGAACCTGCTCAGTATACACTGATCTTTTCGGCCATTGCAGTACTTCTTTTGGGATACAGACGCACTCAAAAGCTCGATAATTGAGCAGCCCGCTTACCCAATAGATAAAAGAGGGCTTTGGCACTCTTTCAGGATAGAGTCAGCTCTCAAAGGAAATGTGCTCTGGTTAATGAACACATCGCCTTTCCATTAACTGTAACGATGGATCCATCGTCACAGTTTGGCTGGTCAAACTGGCAAGAATCCAGTCAAGGCCTGGCATACCTAAATGTATCTGAATAAGCATTTTTATGTACGAGAATAGCATACTCGAAGCAGCGCGCAGCACCCCTGTATATGGCGAATACGACCTCTGCGTGCTTGGCGGTTCCTGCACTGGAGTGTTTGCCGCAGTCCGAGCGGCGCGCCTGGGACTCTCCGTCGCCTTGATTGAGCGCATGGGGAGCTTTGGCGGCGTAGCAACCCTCTCCATGGTCAACATCTGGCATAGTCCGCTTGATGAATGCTTCGAAAAACAGATTTTCGCCGGCCTATCAACGGAATTAATCGAACGCCTGCAACGACGTGACGCAGTCACGGTTCGCGAAAACGATCCCAATGCTGCCTGGGTCTTCAATTCCAGTGAGATGCAAATCGAGTTGGATGAACTCGTGGACGAACATAAGATCACTCCATTGCTCCACACCGTCTGTGTCGCACCACATATTGAAGACGGTGAACTCACTGCGATTCTAGTGGAGAATAAATCCGGCCGAAGCGCCATCAAAGCCCGCTTTTTTATCGACGCGACCGGCGATGGAGACCTGTGCCAGCGACTTGGTATCGACACTTACCTCAGTTGCCATCGCCAGCCATCCACCACATGTGCTCTCTTTGACGGCATCAGCCAATGGGATAAGTCCGAATGGCAAGAACTCATCCTGAAGCATGGCCACGAATACAATCTGCCAGAAGGCTTCTCCTGGGGTTGCACAGTCCCCGGATCCGACCTCTTCATGTTTGCTGGCACGCGTGTCTATGACGATTGCTCAACTGCGGAAGGATTCACTCAAGCGGAAATAGAAGGTCGTCGGCAGATTCGTGCGATTCAGGATTTGCTAAGAAAATACGCACCGGAGCATCCGATCACACTACAGGCACTCCCTGCGCGTATCGGTATCCGCGAGACAAGACACATACGCAGCCATTATCATTTGACAGGAGAAGACCTTCTTAATGGCCGAAAATTCCCGGACGCCATCGCATATGGATCTTATCGTGTCGATATCCACCACGATGATAAGCCAGGGCTGATATTCCGCTATCTGGACGGACGTGAGATTTACATGCGTCCTGGCCATCCACCACAACATGGACGCTGGCGTCCCGAACAAACAACCGACCCGACTTACTATCAGATCCCCTACCGCAGTCTGGTCCCACGCGGACCATACGGGAACGTACTTGCCGCAGGACGCTTCATCGATGCCGACGAGCAAGCGCATGGAGCCATCCGCGTCATGGTCAACATGAACCAAACCGGCGAAGCTGCCGGCGTCGCCGCATTCATCGCACTCAAAGAAAACCGTAAGGCCTGCGACATTGATGTCGATCAACTCCGCTCAACTTTAAGCGATGGCGGATCTATCATGCTCTAGGAGCCTGGTCAGGGATGTATCTATTCTTTCCGGTGTAGGTTTCCCATCGGATTGCCCATGTTGCGTCAAATATTTACCGGGATAAACATTGAGCCGGATCATTGAGTAGCGGGTTTGAGAGAGCACCTTCAAACACTCGTCCACATGCCGACCTTCCATCCCGTTGATGAAGTTTCCGCCCCCCATGAAGTCCGTCACATCGCCTTTGATTCCGGCATGCGCAGTCAGGGCTAAGGCTGCTGTAAACAGAGTCTTAGAGATGAAAGAGACGATTCTAGAGTTCATACAGGTATCGTTGGTCTTCAATGTTTCCGAGACAGACCTAGCCACACTCGTGACGTATACGATGCGGCTAATACATAAATTAATCCCTTGAAATGTAATGCGTTGCATATAACTTAAGCCCCCTCGCTACGATTATCCTGAAAAATATAGAAATCCCATCATGCCCCTCCATCGCTTGCTACAAGGCACAGTTCTGACAGTCCTCTCCACCCAGGTCATTCTGGCAAATGAACCACCGAAAACAGCCGGGGCGATCACTCCTGAGAAAGTCATGCATCTGAGCGAGTTTGGTGGCATCCCGAACGACCCAAAGGACGACACTCAGGCCCTCAACGCCGCGCTCCAAGCAGTCAGTGAACTCGCACCGGCGCAGATCATACTCAAATTGGATGCCGGCCGCTACCTGTTCTCTTCAGCCGACGTGCCACCGCATCGTGGACATGTCATACTCGATGGTTTGTCCAATCTGACGTTATCCGGTGTTGGACCTGAAACCGAGTTGATCATGACCGACACTAAAGCCAGCGGAATCGTCTTGAGACGCTGCGAGAATGTGCGCATCGAACAGCTCAGTGTCGACTACGACCCGCTTCCACACACTCAGGGAACGATCATCGCGGCCGATCCTGACAAACGCAGCTTTGATGTCGAAATCGACCCTGGCTTCCCCTCCCCGCTCGATGAGCATATTGTCACTGAGACTTGGAGAAAAACACGCGCCTATCTCTTTAAGCCCAACAGCACCGAACTGAACACACTCTTTTTTGACCAGTATCCCGCCTGGGCCTCAAAAGGAGTCGAAGCCAGAATGACTCATCTTGGAGGCCATACCTTTCGTTATCATTCCAGAAATCCGGTTCAGGATAAGTTTGTCGGCTACCGGGTTGCCATCGTCGGTCGTAGCAACAACGACGCCTTCATTTTCGAAGAGTCGACCAACTGCAGCGCGGTCTCCGTCGACCTCTACAGCGCCCCCGCTGCGGCCTTCAAAGTTCGCCATTCCAAAGAAGGCACGACCATCGACCACTGTAGGGTCATCCCAAAACCCGGAACCACACGCCTACTGGCATCCAATGCCGATGCCCTTCATGCCAAGTTCAACCGAGGCGGCATTCATCTTCATAACTCACGCTTCGAAGCCAGCGGCGATGACGGCGTCAACATCGGCGGCGCCTACCAAGCCGTCTACGAACAAGCGGATCCTCATACATTGATTATCCAAGCTCACAATACTTACAAAATCGGCGACACGGTGACACTGACCGACACTGTATATGGCTCGGTCATCGCAACCAGCACGGTCAAGGCGGTCGGCAATGAGAAGTGGAAAGGAAAGATTGCCGTGCGTATCACCCTCAATGAGCCCGTGGAAACAACCAGCACAGTCGACGACGGCACGCCATATAAGCAAGCCAACCAGCTCACCAGCATCGCCACTTCCGGCCAGAATTCTACCCTCATCGGAAACGATTTCATCAACATCCGGGGACGGGGTATCATGATGCATGGCGATAACTCGGTGATCGAAGGCAATACCTTCAAAGGTTTCCGTGGACCAGGCATCGTCATCGGCCCGGACTTCTGGTGGGGCGAATCATCATCCGGTAGTCATCTCAAGATTCTCAACAATCACTTCGATGACATCTATTGGAATAACATCATCGCCCACGGGGGTAAAAAACTTAGCCACGATTACCCCGCAGCCTCCAGCGACATTCTGGTTGAGGGCAATACCTTCACCAAGTATGGCCGCCCTAACCCAATCCCCGGTCGCGGCGTGGTCGGACCGATCCTTTCCTTCAGCAACGCGAGCGACGTCGTCATTCGCAACAATGTATTTGGCAAGCCGCACCCCGAGTCGAAAGGCGGCCCGCTTGTCGTGCTGGAGAAGGCGCGCGACATCGAGATCTCAAAAAACACTTTCGAAACCGACAAGGAGAACTGGCTGGAAACCGATGAAGACGTCGATCTGCAAAGCATCCGAATCGACTAAATCGATCACCGCCCTGCCCCAGTCCAGCAACAAGCGATTTAATTTACTATGAAGTCTAAAGCACTGATCCTGATTGCCGTCCTTGGCGCAATTGCCACCTCCCATGCCGAGATTAAAATGCCCAGCATCTTTGGCCATCGAATGGTCTTGCAGAGAGACATGCAGACCCCGATTTGGGGCACCGCAGATCCGGGTGAAGAAGTGATCGTGGAGATTGGCGAGCAGCGCCATCAGACACAAGCAGACGCCCAGGGCGCTTGGAAAGTATTGCTCACACCGATGCCTGCAGGCGGCCCCTACCTCCTCAAAGTCAAAGGAAAGAATACCCTCACCTTCAATGACGTTCTCATGGGCGACATCTGGATTTGCGCCGGCCAATCCAACATGCAGTGGCCGGTCATGTATAGCAAGAATGCGCCGCTTGAAATTGCCACTGCCAACTATCCGGAGATCCGCTTATTGACCTTCCCCGTCCAAGGCAGACAAGAGCCACAGATCTATTTCAAAGAAACCTGGCAAGCATGCACCCCTAGGTCCGCGAAAGCCTTTTCGGGCGTGGGTTACTTCTTCGGACGCGACATTCACAAAGCCACCAATGTGCCAATCGGCTTAGTCGACATCTCATGGGGTAGCTCAGCAATCGAGTCCTGGATTGATCGTGAAACACTTGAAGCAACCGGTGTCTCAGATGAATACATAGCCACCAAAGAGAAGCGAGCAGCTGAGTATACCGACGAGGAGCATGCAAAGCGCGTCGCCGAATACCGGACAAACATGGAAGAATGGAAACAAACAAAATCCGGTCAGCGTCCGGAACCACCAAAGGATCCGCGTTATAATCAATACCGCCCGGCCAACATCTACAACGGCATGCTCTATGGCGCGATTGGATACGGCATCAAAGGCGCGATCTGGTATCAGGGTGAGTCCAATGCACGCAATGCGGAAGCCTACCATACACTTTTCCCGACCATGATCGAGATGATGCGTGAAGACTGGGACCAAGGTGATTTTCCTTTTTACTGGGTACAGCTAACCAGTTTCCGTTTTCAACCAAAGGAACCAGGTAACGATAGCTGGGCACGTCTACGTGAAGCGCAAACCATGACGCTCGATAAACTCCCGAATGTTGGACAAGCGGTCACCTTGGACGCGGGCGAAGTTTATACCATTCACCCTGAGGATAAACAAACTGTTGCACACCGTCTGGCCCGCCTAGCCCTGGCAAAAGATTATGGTTTCAATGAGATCCCCTGTGAAAGTCCCCGTTTCAAGTCGATGGAAATCCAAGGCTCCAAAGCGCTTCTCACTTTCGACCATGTCGACAAGGGACTACACGCTTATGATTCCAAGGAGGTCAAAGGTTTTGCCATCGCAGGCGAGGACATGAACTTCGTCTGGGCAGATGCAAAAGTCACAGGCAAGGACAGCATCGAAGTGTGGAGCGATTCGATCAAAGCCCCTGTCGCCGTCCGCTATGCCTGGGCACAGAATCCGGATGCCAACGTCCGCGATCGTAATTCGCTCCTGCTGACACCGTTCCGCACGGATGACTAGGTAAAATAGACGGCACAATCCGAGCTAAGCAGTCTCGGCTTAGTTCGGATTGACTCAAAAAAAGATGAGCTGAACCGTTAATGGACGTGAATGAACGTTAATTTTTTATGTGTGGATAAATTTGCTTATTAATAAGCGTGAAAAATCAACCACATTGACAGCATCTTTCAGGTGCTTCGGACTTCCGGGCACAAGAACTGTCAACCGAAGGGGCAAATCCAAATAACAATCCCCCTAATTAACGTTCATTAACGTCCATTAACGGTTCCAAAAATAGAGTCTGGTTTGAGGTGCCTTAAAATATAATCCGCGGCCATTCGGTTGATCGCTTCCATACTGGGAGATCGATTCGCACCTGAAAAACCATGCCGCGCTTGGTGCACGGTGATCAGCTCCGCATCGGCGCCAATCGCTTCGGCACATTCCATATAATACTGTGATAAACCGATCGGAAGGATCTGATCTTCGTCGCCATGTAAAAGTAAAGTCGGTGGCGAATCTGCTCTCAAGTGCTCCGTGGGACTCAGCAGCTTGGCGCGTTCCGGAAAATCTTTGGCCAATCCGCCAATCATCGGAACCATACGCCCCGGATTCTCGAAGTTACTCCCGACGAGTAGCTCCGGATTTAGAAAGGTCGTCGCGGGATAGTATGCGAGGATACAACGAAATTTCGGATCATAACTGATTAAATCCGAATCCCCTGGAAAGAGATCGTTTGCAGCAAGCCCAGTCATCAAAGCTAAATGCCCGCCAGCAGAACCGCCCCAGACCCCCATCCGGTTTGTATCCAAATTATAGGTATCGGCATGCTTTATCAAAAAGCGCGCCGCATCCTTGCAATCCACAACACAATCAATCGCGTTCGACTGTCCTTTGCGCGTCAGACGATAATCGATGGCGGCGCAGGCAATCCCCTGATCCAGTATCTGCCGAAGCGATGAAAGAAAGACCGGACCGAAAATCTTGTATTTGCTACCACCTCCCCAGCCACCGCCGTGCGTATAGAGCATGACTGGCATCGGCCCCTCCACCTCCCGATCCGGGAGAAAAAGAATCATTTTTAAGGATTTCTCTCCAACCTGTTTATAGACGACATCCGTCTTCGCATGGAAGCTTTTCAGGATGCGCTCGTTGCGTTCCGATGCCGTCTCAGCTTCACTGCCGACTACTGGGTTCAACGCCAAACTCGCGAGGAAAAAGATTAAGAACAAAGACTTCATTATAGATCGATTACTTGGTTGGGATAAACAGTGATTAGTTTCCAGTCTTCCCCCTCCGTGACTCGAACCGTCAGGGGGATGTTGTAGACCGAAGTATCGAGTTCGGTTCGGATAATAAAGCGGTGCCCATCTTCAAGCCAGTGCAACTCGGAAGCATTTCTGAGCTGCGTATACATGCTCACTTCGCCGAATGTTGCAATCCATAGATCTTCGCGATGCGACTGCAACAAGTCCAATAAGGCAGCAAAATCTGCCTCCCCATTGGGCAACGGATCATATCCATGATAATCCGGTATAATTGCATGGAGCATAGCCACACCCCAGGCTCGCTTTTGAGTGAGCCGTTCAACCCACGCTTCGGCATGATGGATTCGGAAGTTCCGGCCAATTCCATACTGCTGAGTCCGTGCATTCAAGTGAGACGCCATCACATAGCCCAAGGACTGCTCATCATAGGCATTCCAAGGAAAAGCAAAACTCACCGGACGTATACCGACTTGCTCTTCGATCATCGCGGCAGCTTCAGTCACCTCTGTGTTCAGGACGGCTTCGTTCTGCCCGACTAGCTTGATCTTATGTGAAAGGCTGTGATTGCCGATTTCATGGCCTTCATCGGATAGTTGAGCAATCTGCTCCCAACTCATTTTCTGAGCCAGCGAAGGATCTGACCGGCGCTCCAGTGCTGTATTTGCAGCATTGGTCACCACGAAGAAGGTCGCCGGCATTTGATGTTCATTCAGTAAGGGACGGGCAATCGTGTATTGATCCAGGATGCCGTCATCAAACGTCAAACTGACCGCAGCCGCTTTGTTGTCCTTGAACTTGCAGATAGAAAGCTCGATCGGATCCGCGTAAAGTAGACTCAGCATTCCCGACATAAGCATACCAATAGACATTAGTGACTTGTTGAATGGATATCTTCTCATTTGGCCGTAGCGTCTGAGCTTGCTCAGGCCATCGACGCACACAGCAAGCATCGGGCGCGAGCGAGCTCGCACACTACGTCTGATTACGTAATCATTTTTGCACTTGTTCACGAAACAAGACACGAGGGACTTAGGGAGAAACGATAGCATAACTATTTATTCTACTAGATGAAGCTCCCCCATCAGGTGGGGACTCAAGTTCGGTTTACCATAGACGGTGGGCGCCCATTGCATCGGCACCATATACCCGCGTGCCTTTTTACCGGCTATCGGTCGCCCCCACCGTTCGTAGCGGATAAAATTTGCATGTAAAACCAGCCCAGGCTGCAGCTGTCCATTATAGTCATCAGCTTCATAAAGCACGCTAGCGGGGATCGCCATTTCCACCACCCAAGTGGCATCGTCCTGAATATGGGCTGAAGTGCGCAACCCATCACAATCCCAGCCCAGATTCACTTTACGTTGAAGCTGGATGGATTCATCGGACATCACACCATCGGCATACCATTTCGCGTCCCCCGTGACTTGGTAGCTTAGATCCAAGATCTGATTTAGCGGGGTCACTTGGACTTCGAACCACTCACGCTGCTGACGGGCCGGATCAAATAATACTTCCACAATATCACCATTCTGGTGCTTATTGTCGCGTCCCATATACGGGACCACCAGAACATCATCCTCACAGACAAAACGGATAAATAATGCCTCCGGAGCCCAGAGAAGTCTAAGTTCTGTCGCAGAAGTTGCTAAGTCCTTTGTGTATTTGGAAGCAACCATCGGTAATTCCGGAACGACAACCGCTTGTTGCCATACTGGATCATTAGTGGATGCGTCCACATCGGGAAGCAACTTAGCTTGAGGAACTTCAAGAACCGGAACCTCCTCCCGACTGACTGTGCCATAGGTCGAACGAAACAAGTTTTGACAGCCCACATTGGAGAATACTCCAAAGCAGATCAGTAATAGGGGAAGAAAATTTCGATAAATCATTTTTGATTTTGTGGGAACGAAGTAGTCGGTATGGGGCCTCTATCCATTGATTCGAGCATTACCTCGAAAATACAACCTGCATAATACAATGCATTTCATTTGCAAACCTGCAATCATTAGAATCCTTCCCCCCTTCCCCACTACCGGAATATCGTCCCACCCCTTGAGGCCATTAGTGATTACCAAGCCTTTCACTACCGAATAAGCTTTTCAGCAAATATCGGCACCTTTCATCGTCAGTTTAGTGGCTCAGCAATAGAAAATCTAAAAAACGCCTCAGTCTGAGTGTCTGATAATGAAAACTCCCAGAGGATTTGTTCAATGTCATCATCCTCGATTTCCCACTGGTTCAGCACAGTTGGTTCCGGCAAAGACATGATTTCCCAAAGGTTTAACGTTGAAGACGTCTGTAGCCACAGGTCGACTAAAGCGTGCTTTCGCCGGTTGGCTGTTATTTGAATCGTGGGACTCCCACCAGACCAGCTAACATCGTAACTGAAAAGCGATCCTCCCTCGTTTTCTATGGGCGAACGAGCAAAGGCATACTCCAGGATGTTGGAGAATCCGTCAAAATCATAGTCCATTTCGGGTTCTGCACTCGAATTTGAAAAATCAGGGTTCAAATGTTGGTTCCATTGCTTCCAAGTCGCGTATGATGCGCTAACCAAGCTTCTTTTATTGATAAAAACTTCGAGATCATCGACTCTGATAACACCAGCGTTTTGAGTTTGAAAAAAGCCGATTCCCTGGAGGAGGCCTGACGGTATGGCGCGTGGATCTTCCTGTGCCTGTTCCAGTAATCCGGATGCATCAAAAATCATTTCCCGCCATTCTTTGGCATCACGATTCATGATCAAATTCTCCAATTCAGCGCTGCTCCAGTCACTCGAAATGGCGCCGTCAATCGACATTGAAAATGGCTGTGAGTAAATATGCCAGGTATCATCTATTTTAAGTGCCAAATATACGCTGTCTGCCGCGAGACTGTTATTCAGAGTAAACTCGATACGCTCGATCAAGGTGACGGGTATCGCAGGCACGGCATCCGTCCAAGCGAAGCCTTGCTTGCCGGCCGACGTTTTGGCCAGATAACCGGCCCCCTCTGTCCCCGTCCCGACGCCGGAACCGAGCAACCATCCATTTGAAATCGTTTCGCTTGCGTCGGTCACCGCATCTTCGAAAGCACACCAGCTACGGGTCGAAACACTTCGGTCGGAGCCGCTGGCGTTACGAAAGGAGAAACGGATGACAGGCTCACCGAACGGCACAGAAACGGCATGCAAGATGAACAGTTCATAGGGCGACAAGGCCCGGTCGAAAACGGCAACTCCACCAATCTGACCTTTATACCAGTTTGACATTCCATGTGTCAGACGCACCGCCCCCACCGTAAAGTCACCGCCATTAGATCCCAAACCATCCGGGAAATAATACGGGTTCTTCGCATAGGTGATCCCCTCACCAATACTGGGTCCCGGTTCCGTATATTCGGGCCGGGCTTCGAATTTGGCATTGAGATAGGAACGTGCATATTCACCGTCGTAGGTGAAAGCCGCAGTCGCCCATTGACCGCCCAACACTTCAGTGAGATTCGCGGAATAGTCCCGACTGTAAGGCAAATACCCGCTCGATAAGACCTTGGGCGAAGGACCGCCATACTGTGATACGTGTCCGCAAACATTCCTGTAACCACCATACGCCGGGAGATTGATGAACAAACCATATTGGCGGCGGGGATCGTTGTTATCCTCCTGCCAAATACCGGAAACAAAACCGGCATTGCCCGTCGTAGTCCACTTTACCCAGGAAACCACAGTGAGCTCGGCATCGTCGCCCGCGATATCGAGTGCGCCAACTGAAGCATTAGGTAGGCTCAGATAAGTGGAGCTACCATTGAAGGAAGCCGAATAACCGGAAAAAGGACCTTCACCCACACGGGAAACGGCAGTGCTCCCACCATCTGTCAAAATATAGTCACCGACCTCGGACACACGCACATCTCCCTCGGCTTCTCCGAATGTCCAGAAAGCAACCAGACCGGGCATACTTTTTACGATTTCCGTAGGCTCTGGCATCTCGGGTGGCACCTCCCCCAGCAAGCGAAGCTCATCGATACGGCAAACCGTGCCAGGATCGTCATGCTCGATATAAAAGCCGATCCCGTCGATCGTCAGATCAGTCAAATCTTCTTCCGGCGACTGCCCCGTCAGGCCGAGCGAAATCCCCGGGTCCAAATCAAGAATCTGCCAATTCGCGGCCTCCACATCCAGCTCAACCGAGATGGTTTCCGGTGCGCTCTGAAAGTCGGAAATCCCCGCAAATGCCGCAGTCGAATACACCTGCTCTCTGGCATACCAGACATTATTTTGCCGAACCAATAGTCGCACGGATACCGAAGGCAGCGAGTTGCCCATTTTCCATGAGACCGCAGCGACATCCTGGGCGTCAAAGCTATGGATGGCCGCCCAGGCAGTTTCGTCCGCAACGGAAAAAAAGTAACCACCACTGCCGTCCGGGCCGGTGACACTGGCGATGCCAATCCGGTCTCCGCTCGCCGGAGTCTGGTCGCTATAATCTTCCGCTTCCGCTCCATGATAGGCCGACCAGTCAACGCTGGACAGCGGCTGGTTGGTATTCGTCGAGTTGGCAAAATCCTCGGCCCCGGCTTGCAGCAGAGTTCCCGCAATCAATACGAACGAAAGCACGATGAACTGCCAGCAGCCTCTGAAACGAAAGGCGGCGTATCTCATCCAAACGAATTTCAGTAGGCCTTCGACAGGCAACATTAAGGCAAAAAACTACCTGTCCTATTTCCGGCGGCGGCGAGCCAGCATGGTCAACAGGGCGACACTACCACAGAGAAAAGCGAAAGTCGCCGGCTCGGGAATATTCGTAACCTGAAGTGTATCGAGCCGGATCGTCGTATTGGCGGTGTTATTTGAATCGAAGTAGAATCCGATGCCAGTGATCGGAGACGAAGCCAAATCGGAGGAAGCTACCGAACCGATCGACATCGTGCTGTCGGGAGTCAGGGTGAAATCAAGCCATAAGGCCGCGTCCGTGGAATAGGTGAATTGTTGGGCCACAGCCGACGCATCTGCCGAACTAAAGTTGCTAGCGGACGTATAGGCGCTGCTGTTGGAAAAAACCTCGGCAGATACATACCAGCTGCCTCCCACCTGCACAAGCAACTGGACAGAAGCCGTGGTGTTCGAATTCCCCATCATCCAAGTGATGGTGTCTACGTTTGACAGGGACAGACCATCCTCGAATCCAGCCCAGATCATATCCTGGGTTCCGGTTGATGCATTCGATGCGAAGTAGTAGCCAAATCCATCGCTGGAGGGATTTCCTGTAAGACTGGAGATACCAATACGATCTCCTGCATTCGGGGCAACATTCGTCAAATCAGTCGCCGACGTTGTCGCATAAGCCTCCCATCCGATAGTGGCGCTACTCGAATTAGTGCCACTGCTATCGAATGTTTCAGAGTAGATGACGCCTCCATGAAGCGAGGCTCCAGCGGCCAAAGACGCCAGAATGACGAAGAGGGTAGGTTTGGTAGGGGTAAGCAATTGAATATTCATAGAGTGCCTATTATGCGAAGAAATCAGTGATACATACAATTTTATACTAGAGATGTGATGCAGTTTCGATTTACTATTGGTAAATGATTGAAAAGGTGCAGTCACTCGAAAGAGCCTTTAAAATCCTCTATATAGTGGCGGGACGAAGCGGAGGGAGAAGCGTGGCTGAAATTGCGAAAGAAGCCGGACTCAAGTCGATCACTGCCTATAAACTCATCCGCACGCTGGAGTCGGAACATTTCCTCAAACGCACGGGCCCTCCACTCCATTTCGAATTGGGTCACGCGGTCTACGAACTCAAAAGCATCGACGATGCCCGTCACCTTCTAACCTCAGCCGGCAAGGAATTACTCAGGGCGCAGCGCCGCTTACCCGAAGCTGCCTTTGCGCTGCTTCAGTGGGAAGACACGGACACCTATCAACGGCTGGCGGTCTTGCCGAAACAGTATGGAAAAGTGATTGCGCGCCGCGAATATCAGGTGGACCCTTACAGCAAGGCGAGTTCCCTGCTCTTCCTCGCGTATGCGCGATCGGAGCAAGTAAAACGTTTCTTTGAAAAGCACCCGTTTGACCGGCAAATAGAATCAGGCAACACGCTGACATGGAAATCAAAGCGGGAGTTAAACCGTTTCCTCAAGGAAATCCGCACCACCGGACTGGCTCTACCAAAGGCTCTTGATTACGGATGGTTCCGCTTGGCCGCCCCGGTCTGGTCAGCCGATGGAGAATTACTGGCGGCCGTCGTGGGTTACATCGGAAACGATCACGCATCCGACCGGCAAAAGAAACGACTCATCGAGTTATGCATCGAATTAGCAGACCGGCTGACAAAAATCATGTCTACCTACGATAAAACAATGTTCGACGCCACTTAAACTGCAATGGTGCCAGAAAATTAGCCTGAGCCCTAAACGGAGGGGCAAAGTTTTCTTAAATCACTGACCAGCCATTGGATGGGGCCTCTATCCATAGATTCAAGCGATAAACTGTCGATTCTACTTGTTAAATGCAATGCATTTCATTAACTACCGAACTATGCCAAAAATCACCCCTCTCAGTCGCCTGCTATGCCTCTCACTGTTCTTTGTCAGTGCCCTTAATAGCACGTCAGCAGTAGACCTTACATCTGGAGACCGGCACCCCGGGACCCGAGCGGTATTTCCCGAAAGTGCCCTTTATGAAAATGGTGGCCCGATTATTGATGTCACCCGAGCTCCGTTTAATGCCAAGGGCGATGGCGTCACTGACGACACCCAAGCACTGGTGAAGGCCTACGACGTAATAGCTAAAGACGTCCGCTACGAAAATGAGTATGGTAAAGGTTTAAAAAACACGCCCATACCTGACAAATCCTACATCATCTACCTACCCGACGGGGAATACCTCGTTTCCGATACCATCATTTATTCAGGCGAGCCGATTATCTGGCGTCGGCCTAGCAGTGGTGATCTCCTTGAAGGGATCAATCTGGTTCACTTCATCGGCGAGAGTCGCGAAGGCACCATCATCCGACTCAAGGATGCTTCGGAAGGCTTTGAAGCAGGCTCACACAAGCCGGTCATTTCCTTCGGCAAGCTAGAGTTCAATAATGTCGAAACAAACAACCTCGTTGAAAACATCACGATCAACACGGGCTCAGAGAATCCTGGAGCAGTAGGGATTTATCATGTCGGTGCAAACATGTCCACACTCCGCAACCTGACGATTCACTCCGATGATGGTGCAGGCTATGCCGGGATCGCGGTGATAGCACCGCCGACCATGGGATACCATTCTGACATTACCATCGATGGCTTCGAGAACGGGATCCTCATGACGCCCTACCACGTTAGCCACAACTCCTTCGAATATATTAGCCTGATTGGTCAGAGCAAAGCCGCCATCAGTGTCGAAGACAGCTCGACCTCGCTACGTCGCATACGGGTTGAAAACTGCGGCGGCCCTGCAATTGAGATCGTGGGCAAAGGCGGTCAGGTCTTTGCTATGGACAGTGACTTTTCTGCGGCCAGCTCAGGCGTCAGCGGCCCGGCCATATCTGCAGAAATGGGCTCGCTCTATGTTCGGGATATTCGCACGAGCGGATACGCCACCAGCATCTCTGCCTACGGCAACCGCCAAGTCAAGGAAGGCTACGTGGAAGCATTTGCCTATCCAAGCGCTCATGCCTATCCCTATGTGAAAGACGCACTGTTACACGCACTCAATCTCCCGGTTAAAGACGAGCCGCCGGTTTCCTATCCTGAGAATTTAGAGGATTGGGCTGTGGTTGAAGATTACATCGAAGGCACCGAGGCCGCAGATGACCCCTTCGATTACTCCGAAGCCGTCCAAGCCGCGATGAACAGCGGCAAGCCCTATGTGATCTTCTCCAAAACGGGCAGCTACTTGATAACAGGGACCATTGACGTGCCGGCCTCCGTCAAAGTCGTGAACGGTCTCTTCTCCAAGATTTCGGCTAAGGACCAGACACTATTCAAGGTTTCGGAAGCATCAGAGAAACCCGTAATCTTCGAGAACATTCAAGTCTGGGGCGCCCGGCCCATCATCAGCCATGAAGCCATGCGGCCCGTCGCGATTCGCATGACACGAGGCCAGCACAGCATGTATGAGAATAAAAATGAAGCCGCGGGGGCTGAGCTATTCCTCACTAATATTTGTAATGTTGGGAAAGACAAAGGCAGCATCCGCGACCAGAAAGTCTGGGCACGTTTTATCAATACTGAAAATGGGCTCACTCCGCAGTTCCCAGTCGTCAATACAGACTTCTGGTTATTCGGATATAAAACGGAAAAGCACCGCAGCTCGGTCGCAGCCTACGACGGCTCCCGCGTCGAAGTGCTCGGTGGCGTCTCGAATCAATACACGCAAGCCAAGTATCTGCGTGACGGCTACTCGCCGGATGCGACTTTCCTGATTGAAAACTCCCAAGCGACTATTTTCGCCTGCACCAACGGCCCTAGCCGCAAAGACGAGTTTGGTTTCTTTAAGCTTCTGGAAGTGACCAAGGGAAACAAGACATGGACCTATGACGTCTCGAAAGCTCCCAAGCGCCACGGACGGAAAGGCCAGTATTTCATCCCGGCTTCGATCGTGGGCGCCGAAGAATAAATGGGCTCAAGCAGCCTAGCTTGGCCACCATCCGTGAACACCCCCGGATTCGAGGGCCTCTTTCAGGGAGGGCAAATCAGGATGCCACTGCTTCTCCCACTCCAGACTGACGACACCGTCAAAGGAATCAGTCGTCAGTTTCTCCAACAAAGGCACGATCGGTAAAGCCCCCTCCCCCGGTAACACATACTGAACTCCATTTTTGCTCGATGCATCCAGAAGAGCATCCTTGATATGGATGTGCCGGGTAAATGGTTTGAAGTATGCCCAATCGTCCAAAGGCGAACGCCCGGTCAAGCGCCAAGAATGGCAGACATCCCAGAGGATGTTAATCTTCCCAGGAAAACGCTCAGCGAGCTCCCCTGTTTTCCGCCAATCCGCCAAATAATCGTGGGTCTCGATCAGCAGTTCAGTGTGAATACCTGCAGCGCACTTCCAAGCCTCCCATTTTTCCAAGGCCTTCAGAATCAAAGCAACGCCATCTTCCTGCCCATCTGGTTTTCCGTCAAAGACACGAATGTAGGGAATGTTTGCTCGCTCAGCCCAGTGCGCCAACTTTTGCACGTCTTGCCAGCCCGCTTCGTTATCAGCGAGTAAAAACCAGGAGCTATTGAGGCCAACGACACCCACACCCGATGCATCGCACTGGGCACGCATCGATTCCGGACTGCCGAATGCCTGAATCATCGCCGAGTGAATATCCAATTCGCCTCCAAGCGTGCGCAATTCAATTGCACCAAAGTCAAACTGACGAGCCAGAGTTGAGAGTTCGGCCCAGTTCGCTTCCGGCCAACCCATGCTGGAAAAGCAAAGTTTGAAAGGTCTGAATGTCTCAGGTGCTTCTGTCATAAATTTCCAAAGTTATTGCGGCCTGAACGGGTTCGCCAACTAAGTAGCGCTTTAAATTTTCAAAAGCAAAGTCGGCGCAATACCGGTAAGCATCCGTGGTCGGCCCTCCGATATGCGGGGAGAGCACGATCCCCGACACTTGATGCAGAGGCGAGTCCTTTGAGAGAGGTTCTTCAAAATAGACATCCAATCCCACACGCAGAGATTTTTCCATGGCCACCCGGGTCAAGGCAGCCTCATCAACGACCCGCCCCCGGCCCACATTGACAAAGACAGCCCCCTCCGGCAGTTCGCGTAATATGGCCTCGTTCACACTCAGTTCCGAGCTTTCCCGCAAGGCCTCCAATTCGATGAGCACATCGGCTCCGGCAAAAAGCGATTTCAAACTCTGGGCTTCTTGAACCCCGTTAACCTCAAACAGTGACGAAGGCACCCCTTCGGAATACGCAGTAATCGATGCCACTTGAAAACTTCGCAGCATTGGAACGAGTTCGCGCGCAATCACACCAAACCCGTGAATGCCGACTCGGCGATGCCGTAGACTCTGCGCATTCAGCCTAGCTTTAGCATTACGAGAATCCCCCATCATGAGATCAGGCCAATCCACAACACGACGCAGCGCACCCAATGTCAGGAGCATCACATGTTCTGCTATGGTATAGCTGATTTGCGAACCCCAGTTACTGACGATCACACCCCGTTCAATCATGGAGCGTGGCACCAATTGACGCACCGATCCGGCGAAGTAACACACGTAACGGATCGAATCATTCGGGTCCTCAGCAATGACCTTGGGAATTGATGGCGTATCCCAGCCAGCGACCAAGACGTCAGGCTGTTCTTCCCGCAAACACTGAAGCCATTGTTCCCCGGAAAAGCCTGTCACATCGACTTCCTGAATCTCATAACCATCCAGATTCGGGAACGGCCGCCCCTGTAAGAATGCCTTTTTGGAACGTTCGGATATGGCAGCCAGCAACTTCATACGCCTTGAGTCTGATTGAAGCTGACCCGCTGCGGCTGACAAGTATTGCCTTCCATGTCATACGGTAACTCAAAGACAAGCTCTCCGCTTGAATCACAGAAATACAATCTGGATGAACTCAACTCACGTGGATTGCCATCGGCCCAAAAGGCATAGAAGGGATCCTTGGCCCCGAGAGGACGACGGACATAGCCGTGATTCATCTCACTGTCTTCGGTCACCTTGCACACACAGAGCCAATGAGCTCCTTGATCACGACTCTCCCAGATCGAAATCTCGCCACCGGTCCCGTAGTGATCCTTGCCCGGATCCGTCGGAGCAATCACGCGCCAGAGATCACCTTCGACGTAGAGACTCCCCATGTCGTAATTGTGGGTCGAAATCGTAATTACGGATGTTTGCCAAGCCTTCCCATCCCAGTGCGTCACACACCATTCCCGCGGGTCGCCCTGCGGACCGGGGTTCCCGTCACGACTGCGCACATACAATAAGATCGGGTTGCCTTCGGCATCAAAATTCAAATCACAAGTGTAGGCCAATTGCCCGGCAGAACGATAGTCTGCGACCAACGCCATATTTTCCGGTTGATCCAAGGGCAATGCAGCGACTGCTCCAGCTGCATTGGTCCAGGTTCTCCCACCATCACTGCTTTCCAAATAGTAGATATTCGTCCGTGCATTATTGTCACTCTCCGGATGCCAATTGAAAAAGGTAGCAAGCTTAACACCATTACAGCCTGAGACTTGATAGTGTCCACCAAAGCCAGCCAGTTTATGGTCCCGCGACCATGTGAACCCATCAGAGCTCGTTTTCCAAAAAAGTTCACGAGCGGGGCCCTTCAAACCCTCGGTATATTTTGTAAAAAGCAAAAAGAACCCCTGGTTTGGAATCAACCAAACCTCCGGATAAGTTACTTCCTGTTCCGAAATGCATTCAAAAACGTCAATACAACCCGGCTCTCGACTACAGAAAATATATCCCGGACGTTTCACTCCACGCCCACTGACGAATACCCAAATACGACCTTGGGCATCGATTTGAATGGATGCATTATCATGGGGGTCGTCCACCCCCTGCTTATCACAAACGACAACCGGCTTGGAGACCTCGCCTGTCTTGTGATCGTAGTAACCGGCCATGATCAACAAATAGCGTTGATCGGCCGAAGGTGTGCCCCCGTAGGTGAAAAAGGTTTTGTCGAATTTTTCAGAGTAAACCGCCATCGGTTGGTGATTTGCCGTATAGGTGCCCAAACCTCCGGAATAGCGGTCGCCATGTTCATATTGATGCCCGAGCTCGAACCAGATGCCACGATAGCCATCAATTGTCAGCTGTTTTGATAGGGAGGAGCAATTCATGTCCTCGAGTTTCAAGAAAATGCAGATAACGGCGCAATCGGATTGAATTTTGATATTTTATAAATCATTTTATTTTTATATCATTTCACCATGGTCGAAAATTTCACCCCGCAACATCTACGCCTTTCCCTCCATGAGTTTGCCAGTTTACGCAATGAGCTGATCTGGGCTTACGACCACGCGCCGGGATCCCTCACCAAAGTCGTGACTCGCAATGCAAATAGCGGCAATTGGGCTTGGTTCATTCGGACAGGCTGCTTGAATTTAATCCATGAAGACAGAACGATCCGGGTGAACCCAGGCCAATGGATCCTCCTGCCCGAGGGCACCTCGCAACATGTATTCGAAGAGAATACGCACATCATTTCCATTCACTACCGATGCCAATGGCCTTCAGGCGAAAATCTGGTCCGCACCCAACAAGGACTGGTCTTCGAGGCAAAAAAATTCCCTGAGCTACTGAAATCCGCCACCAAACTGGCAAAAACTGTATCCACCGCAGTCCCGAAATCAGCGATCTATAACACTTACCATTCCCAACAGCTGGACTTTCGAAGCTACCTCAGAATCGAATCACTCTTCCTAGAATGGCTCGGACTCTGGTCAGAGGTCGTCCAAAGTGAAGGAGCCGAATGGGTGAAGAATCACACTGAGGACGAGCGCCTGTATAAGGCCATTCGCATCCTCAACAAACACCCTCTCAGCCAGAAGCTCCCGGAAGACACATTGATGGAGGAAACAGGCTTAAGCATGGTTCATCTGAACCGTTTGATGCTCAATTACAGCGGTTTTACCATAAGGAAGTATTGGGAAAACCGTCGCCTTAACATGGCACAGGACGCGTTAATGGACACCCGTAAGAGCATCAAAGAGATCGCCTATCAGCTGGAGTTTCGCTCCGACTCTTTATTCGTCAACTGGTTCAAACGGCGCGAAGGAATCAGCCCGGGACAATACAGGGAGGAAAATACGACACAGCATTAAATGTATAAAAAAAAGCCTCCGGTGAGAGTCCTCAGAGACTCAGCCCAATAGAACTCCCATTATTTACGCTCTTCTTCGAACAAGGCTCACAACTAAGACACAAATACCACCAATTAAAGCAGATGCCCTCGGCTCAGGAACAATAGAAACATTATCTATAATGTAATCGCTGGACGAGTTCCCACGACCAAAAGTAATATTGGCCAAATCGTTACGGGCTGCTGCATAGTGAAAGTATGTGATACCGGTGGCAGAACCGGCGACTACGTCATCGGTCAAATTGTAGATCGTAATATTATAGTAGGAGTTACTGCCACTTTGTTCGTCGAAAAATCCATCCAATGTAAGACGATAAACATCAGTGCTTGCACTAGTGATTAATTCACTTTGTGAACCACCCGCATCGACTAGAGTTTTCCAATTCGAGCCATCATACATCTGGAAATTACCTGTGTTATCTAAACGCGTATTAGCAGAAATTACGTTTCCTGAATCACGCAAAAACATATTAAATGTTCGGCTATCGCTTCCAAGAGCGTTTCCAGTGGTCAAAAGTTGGAAATCGACATTCAACGTGAATGCACCGGTCATCGTTGTAAAATCCTGGTATAAGGTGCTACTGCTGTTAGTTCCGGCAATGATTGCGGCCGAGCCTGAACCATCCAAACCAGTCACCTCAGAAGGTGTGATTCCACCAGCCTTTGTCCAACTATCCGGATCACCACTGGTCCAGGATTCGAAATCACCATTATCCAGAGTCTGAGCACTTAATTGAGAAACAAAGGCAACAGACAGGAGCCCGATGAGGGCAGAACGTGCGGAATAGTCATTCATAATCAATCGTGACAGGGGTTCAGGGTGGTCGCAGGTTAAGAAATACCGAACCGTGCATTCAACCGAATTGCCTTTTACTATTTCCCAAAGAGTTTTAAATTTTTATCAGATCGCATCTTGGCAGACACTCTCACCGACCAGTAGGTAAAGAGTTCCTTCACCCCATAAGCCATCATTGACTCAGTTCGTCCGACACAGGCCTTAAACGTAAAATGTAATGCATTTCATGTATTCGGTGGACAAGACAACTTTCTTGGCTAAAGCTAGAATCTTTCATCCCAACCGAGTCCATCCCCTTACCTAATATGTCCATTAAGATTCTGAAAATCAGCGTCTGCCTACTCTGCTCCGCGACAGGCAGTCTCTTTGCACAAAATATCCTCTTTGTAGGTAATAGCTTCACCTACAAATCAAAGAGTCCCGACGCCAGCGTTGTGAGCGACTTGAACGGCGGCAAGATGGGAGGTATCCCCGCGATCATTCACGCCATGGCCAGCGAAAGCGGTGTAACCGGCTTTGAAATCAGTATGGAATGCGTCGGTGGCCAAACACTCTCCTGGCATTATGCGAAGAAGCGCGAGCTCATCGACAAGCCCTGGGATGTTGTCGTGCTTCAGGACTATAGCACCCGCACTCTAACCACACCGACCAGCGGCAAAGGTTCCAATGTCCCTGCCTTCAAGAAAGCAGTCGACGATCTCTGCAGCATGATGCGAGCAAAGAATCCAGACGCTGAGATGATCCTCTACGAAACCTGGGCGCGACCCAACATGGTCAAGACAGGGACCTTTTCGAATCTGGAAGCGATGCAATCGGAAATCCGCACCGCCTACAAGCAGGCCGCCCAGGACTTCAACGCCGCATATGCTCCGGTGGGTGATGCCTTTGTCGCAGCCGTTGAGGCGGGCTACGCGGACGACCCAAGCACCGAGGCAAAAGAGGGCCCTCACTCACTCTGGGCGGGCGACCATTACCATCAAAGCAACTACGGCTCCTTCCTATCCGCTGCGGTTTTCTATGCTAGAATCTTTGAGCGCGACCCCCGGGAACTTTCGACCGGAGAAGACAGTGTTGCTGCCCAGCTAAACTTGGACCCAAAGATCGCGCAGTCACTGCTCAATCTCGCCTACCAGTTAACCCAAAGCTAAAACGTCTCCGGACAAAGCGAAACCTTGCTTCAAGCCCTTCCCCTAGAATGCAAAAACTACAACACTTCAGTGCCTCACTACTCTCACTCTTACTGGCCGCCTGCGGGAATTCTGTAAAAACGACGACGCCGGCCGAGACGACACAGCCTGCAGTCGAAAACGTCTATCGCCTCAATGTCCAGGACCTGGGCGCATTGGGTGATGGGAAGCACGACGATGCCGCTGCTTTTGAGTCGGCGCTGAATCAGCTACGCGCCATTGAGGGCCCGAAAGAACTGATCGTTCCAACCGGCACCTACTACCTCAAGCCCACAGAGGGATCGAGTGCACACATTTCGATCACCAAGCAAAAGGATCTCACACTCAAGGCCGGCAAAGGCACGCTCTTTGTCATGGGTTCTCCCTTTCATGATGGAGTCTATGTCGGCCAGTCCGAAAATGTAAATTTGGAATCCTTTGCGATCGACTACCAACCGCTCCCCTTTACCCAGGGCACGATTGTGGAAGCGGATCCGAAAAGCCACGCATATGTGTTGGAGATCGACGAGGGCTATCCTCTGGTCAGCGATCCGCAAATCGATGCCGATCACACCAAGAACATTCTCTACATCTACAAAGACGATACCACGATCAAGGATAACAGCTTCTACGACCAGTATATCGTCAAGATGGAACAACTCGGTGACCACCGGGCGAAGCTGAAAAGCCGCAATCCGGTCACGGATGCTTTCGTCGGCAAGCGTGCCGTGCTAGTAGGACGCCGCAAAGCCAATGCGGTCACCTATGATAAGAGCAAAGGTGGAACCTTGTATCAAATTTCCGTGCATGCTTCACCCGCACTCGCCTACTTGCTCCGGTCCTCCAGCAATATCACACTGAGGGAATGCAACATCATCCAAAAGCCCGGCACCAACCGGATCCTCAGTTCCATCGCCGACGGCCTGCATGTCAAATGGGGGCATATCGGCCCGAAGGTCTATGACTGCCACTTCGAAGGCATGGGCGACGATTCCATGAACGTCGGAGGAACGTATCAACGAATCTACGACCAACCGGATCCCCGCACGCTCATCGTCGAAGCACATGGATCGCTGGCCACCGGAAAGAATATCAAATGGGTTGTTTATGAAACCGGTGAGGTCATCGACCTTCCGGAATGCAGCGGCCTGCGCACAATGAGATACAACGGCAAAGCGGCCATGCAGCTCAGCTTTAGCGAGGACTTAAAGCGGATCGGCCCAATGCTCAAAAATACCGATTTCGACCACTGCGACTTGGTCATCAACTACGACCAGGTAGCGATGAACCCGATCATTAAAGGCAACTTCTTCGGGCGCCATCGCATGCGCGGTATTATGCTGCATGCACCAGGTGCCATCGTCGAAGACAACCACTTCGAAAACCTGAATGGCGGGATCAATGTCGGACACCACTACCATGGCCGTAAGGAAGGCCCCAATGGTGCCGGAGCCATCATACGCAACAATAGCTTTTCCTATGTGCAATCGGTCAACATCAGCCTGAATGACTCCGGGCCTCCGGCAGCGACGGAGGCCCGGAGAAGCTCGATCAAGGATATCGAGATCACGGGCAATCAATTCGACAATTATGGCGAACCCACCGCACACAGCGGTAGAGACTTCGGCTCTGTCATTTCAGTCAATACGGCTGACAATGTCCTCGTTAAAGACAACGTCATCGGGGTGCCCAACCCGAAGGCTCCCTCCGATGTCGCTCGCATTAAAATCGGTGAAGCGATGAACGTGAAGCTGGAGAATAACATGTTCTCCGCAACCGCATTACAGAATGGGACGGAATACGGGTTCTCCGAAGAGGCTGATATGACAAGCATCGAAAAAGACGACTGAACAAATGCAGCGTCGATGCGACACATCGCTTTGACAAACTCGCTCAACTGACGATAGCATCGGATATGAATATACTCTTCCTCATGACCGACCAGCTGCGCTACGACTGCGTCAGCTACCTCCCCGGGAGTAAGGTCGAGACTCCGAATATCGATCGGATTGCGCAAGGTCATGCATTTACACGTTGCCAAACAGTCAACCCGATTTGCCAACCGGCACGCACCGCCCTTCTAACTGGTAAATACCCGCATCAGATCGGCACACTTTCCATGTCTGGCGACTTGAGCCTGGACCATCCGACCTGCCCGCAGGCCCTGCAAAAAGCGGGCTACTGGACCGCCGGCATCGGCAAATTCCACTACCTGCAAACCTGGCATTGGGATCGCCCCCGTGGCCAAGGCGTCGATTTCACGGCCCTCAAAAAGGAGATGCAGCAACTCGGCTACGACCACGTTTGGGAAACAGCCGGCAAGCAGCTGGCCCTCAAAAACTACTGCGATTATTGCGTCTATCTGGAGGAACAAGGTCTACTGGAAGCCTATCGTGATTTCGTTCAAGCCAGTGGATTGAACCGAAACTTTCCCGATGCTGAATTGGCCAAGGACGGCAATCCGTGGCCTTTCGACGAAGCACACCATGTGGATCGGGTGACCGGACGAAAGATTCGCGAGGCGATTTCTGAACGACCAAAGGACAAGCCCTTCTACATCTACGGATCCTTCTGCAGTCCACATAAGCCATTCGATCCGCCGCAGAGGCTGCTCGACCAAATCCCATACGAAGAAGAGGATGATTTCATCCCCGGAGAGCGGTCGTTATCCGCAGAGCAGAAAAAAGATCTCTGGAAACTGCGACGTGCCTACAAAGCGACCATCCGTCTGATTGACGAAGAAGTCGGCATGATTTTGGACCAACTGGAAAGCGAAGGTATTCTTGAGGACACCCTGATACTCTTCAGCTCCGACCACGGCGAAATGATGGGCGATCACTTCCGCGTGCAGAAATCGGACTACCACCAGGGTTCCCTGAATGTGCCCTTCGCCATCCGCCATCCCAAGTATTTAAATGCCGGATACAACGACAGTCCGGTCGAACTGACAGATGTCACAGCCACGATTCTGGATGCAGCCGGGCTCGCCCCGAAAGAGGCGCTCAGCAAAGCTTGGCCGCAACACAACAACAAGGTGCCCTGCCGCTCGCTGCTCCCGGTCTTAAGCGGAGAATCCCATTCCATCCGCGAATACGCCTTTTCCGAATGTGCGGGTGATTGGTCGAGTATCACCAGCTCAAAATTCAAATACGTCCGCTTGCACACAAGTAAGGATCCGGATCAGCCAAGCGAAGCACTCTACGACACGGAAAACGATCCTCACGAACAACAGGACCTTTCAGCCGATCCGGACTATACCGAAACCCTGGCTTGGCACCGCCGCCGGTGGATACATGTCATGGAAAAGACTCCACCAGCCCAACACACATGGGCACCCTTGATCGGAAGTTGATCAGTATTTGCGATTCAACGGCAGCACAGCAACGTCCCACAATTTCAGCTGAATCCCCGATCAACGGGAAACACCGGTGTTGGACATCGAGTCATGCCATGCTTGAACCCCTCCGTCTCCGCTTAGCGGAGCCACCTCCCCTCTGAGAGAGGAGGAGCTTGTGTTTTATAGCCCCACCGAGACATTCGCTACAATCGAAGCGCCTCACCTGCTTGCAGGGGAGGAGGACCGCAACGCGGTGGAGGGGTTAAATAGCGGCGTATATTGCAGTGTCTTCCCGCGAATCGCAGATGAACCCGAATGGCACGGACTTAAGGCAATGCCGTAGTGGCGACTTCAGTCGCCAGCAAGTCGACGCACCTACAGTACGTAATATGGCAGCTAAAGCAGCCACTACCGCCCCAAGCCTCTATAGGCCCAAATATTCAAATCGCCTCATTCATTAAGTCCGTGCCATACCAGATGAACCCAATTTCAGTTGGTGCTGAGAATCCGAAAGCAGCGACTATCACTTACGCTTGCTCCACACGACAAAGGCCAGACCAAACAAGCCACTGATCAATGCGTAGGTGCCCGGTTCCGGAACCGCTGTCACGGTGATGTTGTCAACGTAGTGATCCCGGGAAACCGTGTCGGCAAAAGCTATCATCACTTCATCGAAACTGGTAATCAAAGCGCTGGTATCCGTGGTGACCATAGTCGTCGTGGCATTGGTGCTCCCGTCCCAAGATCCTGAGATCGTCAACTCGGATGCCCCCGTCATTTCGATCGTTAATGAAAAGCTATGATAAGCATAATCATCATCGAACCCCGCGCTGGCAGTCACCAAATCCGTATCCGACACACCAATCAATTCCGTATCATCGGCATCTTTACTGATCTTAGAGGAACCGATCGCGTTTAGCGTCGGCGTGCCGATGTTTAATTGGTAGCCATAGTCATTATCGGATTCCGATGTATTATCACCCGTAATCGGGGTTCCATTGCTACTGAACAGGCCAAAACGAAATCCGCCTCCAACTGGATTCGGGATACGGATCTCACCGGAAAATGTAATCGAATCGCCGATGTTGCTAAGCGTGAATTCCGAAAAGGAAGCGACCACACGTTGTTGATTGGCATTCATATCAACAAACATCGCATTCGAACCTCCTGCCGCACTGTCGTCTGCCACCGATAGCGTCAGTCCCGAATCCCCCACCTCATACCAAGTGCTATCGAGAGGATCACCGGCATCGTCGAGCACCGTCGCCGAGTTCTCGAACGTGTCGTTGAGCAGAGTCGCAGCCTGAAGACTGGAAACTCCGGCAAGTGAAGCTACGAAACTGAAGAATAATGTAGAACGGAGGTAATTCATGGGGATTGGGTTTGGTTGGGCCATGGAGGAAAGTAATGCCTACATGGAACAAAATCCGGCCAAAGAAACAACCCACCATTCACTGGACACGTCCATCCGTCCCAAACAATACCAGCCCTCATAATAAACGTAGCGCGCCGCTTTCCTGGCCTGAGCTTGTCGATGGCAGCAAGCGAACGCCGTTGTAAGAAATACGAGCGATTTTTGCAGGTGCCAGTGACCGTTTATCACCGATGCGGCGTGCCCCCGCGAGAGGTCCTAAACCTGTATTCGAAGATCAAGACTGCCGGCGTCGCAGCATCACAAAACCAAGCCCGAAAATGCCGGCCAGCAGGGCGTAAGCCCCCGGCTCCGGAACGGCAATCGCTCCCTGATAGATTGAAAAATCGTCGTAGTTGATTACTGCCTTGCTATGCGACACGCTAGAAAAGGTTCGGAATTCAAATTCGCCAACGCCTGCGACTCCACCAGTGTAGGCACCATGAGCTATGTTGACGTCATCGGCCATGAGCGTGCCGTCCAGATAGATATCAGCCGTCAGGGAGGCCACTGCTGAGGTATCTCCGTAATTCACCGTGCTCGCCGAGTTGTTCAAAACGATCTGTAAATTATAAACTGTATCGTAATTGAAGGTAAAAAAAGCAGTATTGTCTGAATTAGCGACCCTTACGCTATCCGTCTGCGTATAAAAGCGCAGATGCAACGCCTGATCTGCCCCTCCGGCCAATGATGCATTACCGATCCCCATGACCATGGTTGTGACATCCCCCGGCGTGGTCGTGCCTTCCATATAAAGCTTGGTCGACAGAGTCACAACCTCACTACTTGTAAATGTCTGATAGAGTGCCAAGGCACTGTCTTTGGTCGCTCCAACATTCAGGTAGCTGTTGTCAGCCCCAAAGTAATCCGCGTTAACTGGGGGCGATTGAATATTGAAAGTGCTGCCAACAAAAAAACCAGTTCCATTGTCGTCGAAGCTCCAGGCACTGAGATCGTTAAAGGCCTCAGGGCCGACCAGCACTTGAGCGTTCGCGTTGCCGGCAAGGCCTGCAATGGTGGATAGGGATAGAATAAGAATAGGTAGGGGTTTCATCATGCGAGGGGTGAATAGGATGTAACTTGCAGATAAATGACACACCACCTCGATCGGTGGCAAGGGATCATTCAGTGTTGCGCAACACTGAATTTGCCCAAAATAGCAGATGATTCAAACATTTCGCATTACTCGGCGATCGAGACGCGAAGAAAGCGACGTTCATGCGCTACGATCGGGTCAACATCCTGTGCCGTCACCCGAAGGGAAGCTCCCATGTCAATCGTGCCGAGTATCTCCACAGCATCCGTCGACCAGCTGCCGACCAGCAAAGTCTCGCTTAATTGGGGCGTGATCGTCACCCCGCCCGTATCGCTCGGACTGTCGTATTCGATTGTGAGATGTCCAGACGGGCTTTGCCCGATGCGGACCAAGTTCGTATCCACTTCAGTGGGGTTCCCACAGAGTGCAAATTCTTCGAGATTGGAATAGGCATCGCCATCCGGATTATCCAATGGTCCCGCCCCGACCGGGGCTGATCCTGTATAGTTGAAGGCATCTCCACGCCAGACTTCGAAAGCCCGGTCGACAATCGTCACCATCGCACTCGACGGGCTACCGGCAAAGTAGCCACTGCCGTCATGAAGCACCAAAACGGCCTCGCGGTCGCCATCGACCGCATCATTCGTGATCGCAGTCAGCAAAAGCTCTGTGGTTTCGCCTGCAAGCTCAAGCGTGGTTCCCGGATCCACATAATCGACACCGGGCACAGCATCGCCCTCCAGACTCCAATCCAGTGTTAATGGAAGCACCCCCACCCCCTGACGTTGAAAGTCAACCACACCGGATGTAGGACCATCTTCCGAAGCCGTTGCCACCTGTAAAACAGGCGTGACCAGATTGTCTCGTATGGAATGGCCCGCCGACGAATCATAGAGGATCACGGTGTCGTAAGGCGTCAGACCGGAAACCTGAGCCTTGATAAAGGCCGGTGCCGTCATCGCCGTTTCGACAAGGCTGGCATTCAGCGCGTTGGCCACCGTAGCATTCGGTGCTTCGATACGGAGGGCCACATGATCCGTTAAATCAAAAAGGGAGCCAATGTAGGTCCCGGCCTCATCAACCAGCAAACTCGCCCGTTGAAAAGGAAGCACGACCGTATCCCCCACACTGGCAGTTCCAAGTATCGCGCGCTGGGAAATCGTTTCAGCGACGCCGTTCACCTGAGGGTCCAGCCCGGTATGAGTTGATTCGAAAAGCTGCGTCCCCTTGGGCAAAGTCACCACGGAATCAGAGGCACCAAGTCCGAAGCCGGTTCCGCCTTGCAGGTCATCCAATGAAGCGAAGACCACTGCGGGCAGTTCCGAAGGATCCCCCACCAAATCATCAAGCAGGCTGAAATAGACGTCTCCCGCATCGGAAGGGTCGTAGGTATTGCCGGCAATCACGACCTCACGTGATTCCAGATCGCTCAAACGGATCAAGCTGCGGTCCCAGGAATTAATCGCGGCCCGACGCCAGCGCGCAAACTGATTCCCGCTGATGCTGATGTCGCGAAGCTTGTTGTCATTGGCGATACTGAAACCGGTCGTGCCCGTGTTCCATATGTAAATATTGCGGAAAGTGATGCACGTTCCGTTGTCGATCATAGTGTTTCCCGAAACGGACACCGAATTGCTTTCACACAGCGCCACCCCCGGACCGGTGTTGCTATAGAGCAAATTATCGGAGATCGTTGAGACACCTCCGCAATACTCGATCTGGATCCCGGCACCACTCCACCACTCACGCCCGTGCTGGGCAAAAATGGTGTTGCCGGAAATCGTATAACCATCGGATTGATCGGCCAACCAGAGACCCGGACCGGCATTATCGTATATCACACAGCCTTGGATCTTCGCACCGACGGCCCGGGAAAGGAAGATGCCCGCCGCCTCACTGCCCTGCCGGTTGCCGGCGCTGTGACAGCGACGCACGACCGAATTACGGATCTCAATGCCCGTCGGCCCGCTGGCTCCGGAAACAGGATCCCCCACCCCGGTAATTCCGCCTGACGGGCAATCCTCGATCACCGTATCGGAGATTCGGATACCGGAAACACGGCCAAGCCCGCCATCGATACGGATCGCAGCACCGCAGTCTTCGATCCGGCACTGCTCTACCGACCATCCGGCAACGGGCATGAGCGCCGCTTTGTTCGTCTGTGCCCCCGCATCACGGAAGACGATGCCGCGCACCGTCACATTTTCGGCCAGATAGCCGGAAGCATCCACGGCCGATTGCAGAAGCGCGGGGCTCGTTGCCGCCACAACCACTGTGCCGGGAACCTGCGCTTCGATGGTGAAAGGCTGTAGCGCCGTGCCCCCCGAAGGAATCGTAATAGCCTCAGCATAAGTGCCGGGAGCCACGTGCAGCGTCACATTAGGCCCGGCTTCCTCGACACCACGGGCCAAGGTAGCAAAGGGTGCCGACTCGCTGCCGTCATGACCATCGTCACCGGATGGATCGATGTAGTAATGGCTCGCTTCATACACCGTCGGGCTGAAGGCAAGGATACTGATGTCGTCAAACAGGCCCTGTTGTGCCCCCGAACTGGCATCGTCGGTTGACGCGAGCGCCAGCCACAGGGTCTCGCCCGTTGGCACCGATGCCGCGTCGAGAGACACCGTAACGCTTGCGCTGACAGGAGCGTTCCCAGCGGGCTGGGAAAGCAGCACACTGTCCACCAAGGTCAGTCCACCCAGCGAAGACGGAGGCGTGCCGTCCGCTCCGGTGGCGCTGCCCGAGTAAAGCTGCAACTCGGCTCGATTGAACGGCGCGTCGCTGCGCATGCCGACCTCCATCGTCACATCATAGCGGGTGACTCCCGCATCGTGCGTTCCGATTTGCTGATAGACCCCGGTCGCTTGTGTGAAGGAACTGCTGTCGACCAGATTCAGCCAGTAAGAACCATCGGAATCCTGAGGAATCGCCGACGGGTTGCCGTTTTCGTCCTGATGCAGATCGCCGTTTCCCGAAGAAAAGTCGAACCAATCAGCCACATCCTGCCCCGAATCAGCTTCGAAATCACCACCGGTAATGCTCACGGCAGCCGGTAAGCTGAATGGTAGCAACAGGCAGGCAACATAGCCCCACAAGCCACACATGAATCGTTTAAAGCGCCGTGTCATTGGCAATCGCGGGTTTCCAGGTGTTATTGAAGTCGTCTTGCAGCTCGGATACGACCGAAGGCAGACTACCGGACAAGTCGGTCGTTTCGCTGGGGTCGGCACTGAGGTCAAAAAGTTGCAGCGTGCCGCCGATTCCGCCGCCGACGTTATCGCCATACAGTTTGTAATCTCCCTTTCGTATCGCGGCATGACCATTGAACCGCCAGGCAAGGAAGTCGTGCAAGGCCGTTGCGTTGCCCTTCAGCACCTCACTCGGATCGAGCCCATCGAGTGGTCCACGGGCGAGCGCGGCACAATCCGCACCGGAAGCTTCGATCACGAGACGACTCAAATCCAGCGAGATGAGCGGCGTCGCCACAGTCGCTCCGGCGGGCAACTCTGCCGGCCAGCGAATGATCCCCGGCGTGCGGATCCCGCCTTCCCAGAGCGAACCCTTACCATCCCGCAGCGGATCATTGTTCCCTCCTGCGTAGGCATCGATTTCACCACCATGGTCGCCATAAAAAATAACAATCGTATTATCCGCCAGATTCAGGGCTTCGAGCGTATCGAGAATCCGTCCGATCGCCCGGTCCATCGCAGTGATGGCTGCGAGACAACCTTGCCGCCCGGCAGCTTCCCCGGCATAAAGCGCCATGTCGGCATCGGGGGCTTGCGGCGGGAGCAACTCTCTCGGCGGCAAATTGGCGGGAGCCCAGTGTGGTGCCGAAAACGGTAAATAGACAAAGAAGGGTTCGTCCTGCTTACGCTCGATAAAGTCAATTGTGGCATCGGCAAACAGGTCGCTGGTATACTCGTCGACACTGAGTGGCGCGCGCGGGTTGTTGCCGAGGAACATGTCGAGGTTTCCGAGATTATTGTGCACGAAGTAATCGTTCAACCCGCCGCCGATCCCGAAGAATTCATCGAAGCCCCGCTCGACCGGACGACTGCCCGGCGCAAAGCCCACGTGCCATTTCCCGAAGCAGGCCGTGGCATACCCGACCGATTTGAAATAGCGCGGCAGTAGGGTCTCCTCCGGATCAAGCCCCTCTTTCATCACTGCACCGATACTCAAATCCGGATTCTCATAGCCGAAGCGCTCATTGTAACGTGCCGTCAAAATCCCGCCGCGACTGGGGCTACAGACCGGTGCCGTGACATAGAACTGTGTCAGCTTCACCCCCTCTTGCGCCAGCGCATCCAAATTCGGACTCAGGGTCGCCGCATACTTGTTCCCGAAACAACCGAGATCGTTATAACCATGGTCGTCGGAGACGATGTAGATGACATTGGGCCGGGTATCCGCAGTGGCCAAAGCCACAGAGAACACACTGATACATACAACAGCTCGGAGAAAAATGCCGCTCAATCGACACATAGGATGAAATTTAAAATAGAAAGAAAAGCGCCGCTTTCTCAATGGAAGCGGCGCGGTGAAAAACCGGTTTGTCTGTCCGGCGGTTCGTCGAACTGCTCACGCTATGCCTTACGACGACAAGCGATCGCAGCGATACCGAAGACTCCAGCAACAAAAGCAAAAGTGCCAGGCTCTGGAATTGCAGCGATGCTGACATTATCAATGAGGCCCTGTTGGGAGCCCGGTGCGTCATCCGTTGACGCAAAGGCGATCCAGATCAAGTCTCCATCCAACAGCTCGGCACCTGTCACATCAAAAGTCACCGTGATCGTCGCGATGTTGCCAGATCCGGGAGAAGTAATTGTGTAGTAGTCTTCGGCTGCCCCCGAATAGGAAATGGCAGATAATAGATCGGCAGGCGTAGAACCATCAGCTCCGGTCGCAGTGCCCGTATACAAATAAAGGTTCATTACGTTGAACGGTGAATCTGTCACACGACAGCCCACATCAAAAGTGATCTCGTAACTAGTCACACCGGCATCGTAAGTGCCGATTTGCTGATAGACTCCGGTCGCGTAGCCAAAAGAGCTGTTATCTACAAGATTCAGCCAATAATCGCCCGTGTTATCTCCAGAAGGTATTTGAGCAGGATTCCCGCTGACAGCCTGCTGCAAGTCACCGTTTCCTGTCTGGTAATCGAACCAACCAAAGACGTCCTGTGTATTGCCTCCGACTGTTTCAAAGTCACCGTTGGTAATAGAAACGGCTCCGAAAGAAAGCGTCGCAAGCGAAAGAAAAACAGACGCAGCCAATAGTGTGCGTGGTGAAGATATGTTTCTTAGTAACATCATAGGAGTGGGATTTAGTTTTTTGAGGATTTCTGAATTAAGGAAAGGTTCAGCGTCTAGAGACGTGGAACCAAATGAATGGATCGAAGACTACGCCACGATTTCAGTCCAGCAAGCGACTGATTAGTGTTGCGCAACACTAGGGCTTGCATAAACCTGTCCACATGAATCAAAAGCAGCTTGCGGCGCATCTAAACATGAGCGCCAGTGCCATTTCGGCCGCACTCAACAACAAGCGGAATATCCCGGAAGCGACCCGTCGACGCGTTCAGGAAGCCGCCCGTGAGCTGGGCTATACGCCCAATGCCGCTTCACGTATCATGGCCTATCGCAGGCACCAGAACGTGAAGCACAACATGAATATCGCAGTTCTGGTGCCCAAAGAAGCCAAAGCCGGATTCAAGCGATGCCAGACCGGAGTGCGTCAACAAGCGGACACCCTCGGTCTACACCTGAATGAAATTGTATTGGAGAAAGGAATGCGTCACAAGCGGTTGCAACAGATATTGGAAAGCCGAAGCATTCAGGGCCTTCTACTCTATCGGTTCCCTCCCGACTTCGACCTGCAACTTCACTGGTCACACTTCGGAGTCGTCGCCATCGGACACTATCCGGAATGCTTCAATCGTATCATTTTGAACCAGCACCAAATCGCCACAGAGTGCGTTCTACATGCCATTGAGGCGGGCTATCGACGCCCCGGACTTCTGCAGCGAAAGGGAAACCTCGCTCAGGTCAATTACCTCAGCCTCGGCGGTTACCTCTCTGCCATGGCAAGATTGGATTCAAGTAATCCACCGCCGGTATTCGAATATGAAGGCACGCCCCAAGCTGTCATCGATTGGATCAAGGAAAACCGGATTGATTGCCTGATTAGTAATGTGGGAAAACTCGAACTGATGCGAAGTAAGCGTCTACAAGCTAAACTCGACACACTTGGATTCTACGCACTTGCGCGAAATTCACTAGAGAACCCACCCGGAACGATCGGAGTCGAACAAGATCTAAGAGCTCAAGGCGCTCAAGCGGTCAACATGCTCTTTGGCATGCTGACGCGAGGCGAATACGGCGAGGCCCACATCCCTCGGATGACCATGATCGAAGGGCGATGGGTAACAAGCGCCTAACTAGTGTGGTGTCCGTGAAGTAAGCTACTACAGAATAAAAGATCGGCCCTGGGCCACACATCCGTAGCGCGCCGCTTTCCTGTCACGGCGTATCAACGAGGAGACGGAAGCAAGCGTGCAGAGCATAAGCTTACAACGGAGTTCGCTTGCTGCCATCGACAAGCTCAGGCCAGGAAAGCGGCGCGCTACTTTTGACTAAGCTTGTAATGTAGGGAACTTCGCTGACACCACACTCGACCCTTATTTAGACAAGCGTTCGATCTGCTCCGCATACTTCTCGCGCAAGGCATCGGCACCGTCCTTCCGATCGGTCGCTTCCAGATAATCCATGTAGTCATGAAAACCCTCAACTCCCGGCCGTCCCTCGGTGAGTGAAGCATGAAATGGACCGCCCTCGCGGACCACGGTCCAGAGTGGGTCAACGACATCGTTGCTCGTATAGGCCATCTTCTGCATTTGGGCATCGTGCCAACGCGATAGCCGCCACTGCCCTTCCCGGCAAAGTTCGGGATGCACTTGGGCCAAGTCGTTACACTCATGCGGGTCCGCTTCCAAGTCGAAGAGCATCTCTTCGGGGAAAAGATGAAATCCGTCATGGTAGGTCCGCATGTAAAGCCATTTGTCCCAGCGAACCGAACGCTGGCAGACGTGCGCACATTGACTGATCACGACTTCGTCGCGCCCGACATCGGCGCCTTCGGTAATCGCCGGAGCAAAGGACTCGCCATCCCAAAGGTCGAAACTCTCCCCGCCAATTAGATCCATCAGAGTCGGTGCCAGATCCAGATTGTAGTGAAACTTCGTATTCCGCAGGCCTTGGGCACCCCCCGGATACTTCACGATGAATGGAATGCGGCAGGTGATCTCATCGGCGGTGCCATGTTCGCCATAGAGGCCCAATTCGCCTAAATTCTCACCGTGGTCCGCTGAGATCACGATCATGGTGTCTTCGTAGACACCCGCTTGCTTCAGGGTGTCGACAATCTTAGCGATCTGGTCATCGACATAACGCACGCCCATATCGTAACCATCAATCATGCGGCGCAATGATGCCCGGTCGGTTACCTTACCTGGTTGCTTCGGAAACTGCGGGTTCTCATTACCATGATACATCCCCACTTCATGGGCTCCATGCGGGCCCACTTTCTGGTTATTGTCTTCGATCACCTCGTCCGTCAGCCATTCAGGCAAGGGATCCTCCGCAAAGGGGTTTTCAAAATCTTCCGGGGTGCGATAAGGGGTGTGCGGGTCCCAGTAGTTGATATGCAAATACCAATCGTCCTTCGTCCCGTGATCCGCCAACCATTTGTCGACGACCGGTTGCACGTGCTCCGCCGACTCCTGGCCCCCTAGCCCCGTATTGTGAATCTCATTGAAGCCAGCGTAAAAGTGCCAAGCGGCATGACGTTGCCCGAAGGGACTAATCATCGCGGTATGGTAGCCGTTGCGCTGAAGCTGGCCAGCCAGACCCTTGAAATCGAAGTGGTCGCGAAATTGACGCGTCGGGCCCTCAATCTTCGGCTGTGCCGCCGTGCCGCCGTGTCCCACCACTCCGGTCTGAATCCCGAAACGTCCGGAATAAAACGCGGTCCGGGAAGGCAGGCAGGGCGCATCCGGTGCGTAGCAACGCTCAAAGACGACACCTTCCTTCGCAATCTGGTCGATCGCAGGGCTGGTGTTCCGGTGGTAGCCATAGCAACCGAGATGGTCGGGGCGCTGGCTGTCGATATCGATGTAAAGGATGCGCATAGTTTCAGTTTTGAAAAAATATCGGTGTGACTCGGAGGTCGCGGATCCACCAACTGCAGGAAACCAATTAGTTGAGTTCCGATTTATTCGAGGAGCAACCGACATTTTGCTGGACGCGTCCAATGACTCAATCTGAGATAACCGGATTCCACGCCTCATAGAACACTAGCATGAGCAACCCCACCATACGCGATATCGCCGCTGCATCCGGCTTTGGTAAGTCGACGGTCTCTCTGGCCCTGCGTAACGACCCGAGCATTCCACAAAGCACCCGCGATCGCATCAAGCAAGCGGCGGAAGAACTGGGCTACCAACAAAACCCCTACGTCAACTCCTTCATGGCACAGCTGCGGAGGAACCGCCCCACAAAAGACTACGCCACCATCGGCTTGGTCAATACCCACCCATATTCCTACGCGTCACCGGAAAAGCTGTCGAGGGAACTTCGTCGACTCGTCGATGGCGCCCAAAAGCGCGCAAAGGCACTCGGCTACCGGACGGAGGAATGCTGGCTCGGACAACCACGCATGACAGCCGCCCGCATGCATTCGATTATTAAAGCACGCTCCATCCGCGGCCTGTTTGTCCTCCCGCTCCACTCGATACGAGGCCGCTTTAACATGCCATTGGATGAGTTTGCTTCGGCAACCGCCGGGTATTCTGTGATCCATCCGCCCATGTATCGGGCCTGTAATCACAACTTCGCAACAGTCACCGAAGCAATGCGCAACCTGCGGCATTTGGGCTACCGTAGAATCGGGATCGCGATGCCACAGCAGCACGATGACCGCACGGATCATTTCTGGATCTCCGGGTATCTAGGTTTTCAACACATCCATCAGGCGAGATCTCCGATCCCTCCACATATCGTGAAGGAAGTGACCACGAAAAATCTGGCCCTTTGGATCGAGAAAGAGAAACCGGATGCGATCATCAGCACACTGAAAACCGTCCCTGAGATGCTTGAAGCAGTCGGCTATCAGCTACCCAAGGATATCGGCTTTGCGAACCTAAACTGGACCCCCGAATATCCCCACCATTCCGGAATCGATCAATGCTATGAGTTAATCGGCGCGACTGCCATCGATATGATCGCCGCCCAGCTCACGCGAAACGAGTATGGCCTACCTGAGAATCCCAGAGTCAACATGACCTTGGGAAAATGGATCACGGGGCAGACCACTCGCCCACGTCGCAAGCAATGATCCGAGATCTATGTCTATTTTTACTTGGAGATCTTGAGCGAATGTAACATCCAAATTTAATGAATGTATCTGTATTGTTAAACCGGAGAATTTGGTTTGGGCGTTTGGAATGAATCTCCAGTTTTTTCGACCCATTCCTTGAGCAATGTTCTCATTTCCTCTCGCTTCGTATGATAGTTTACATTGAAAGCGAGATTACATTGCTCATAGGGATCATCGTTTAGATTGAACAACAGCCATTCGCCATTCTCCACGCAGGCGTATTTCCAGCCATCCCGAGTGACGACACAACGCCAAGCATAGCTGGTTTCACGCGGACCGAGAAGTTGGAGGTAAGCGCTCTCCGGTTCCAGCTCAATGCGCTCATCATAGTTTCTCCCTGTTCGGCGATGGGAATAATCGAAGCCTTCCATCCAGTTGGGCACCTCAATCCCCGCCAATCCGAGTGTGGTTGGAGCCACATCCACGTGATTGACCAAGCAGGGTGCATTGCCTGTTTTTTGCCCATTATAGCGCATCGGTTGCCCGCCACCGATCAGGAAAGGAACGCGAATGGATTCTTCATGTGGAACGCATTTCCCAAAGCGTCCGTGACTCCCCATCATGTCGCCGTGGTCACTGAAAAACATGACGTGGGTGTCATTGATCATATCCTGCTCGCGAAGTGCGTCCATGATTCTTCCCAAATTGGCATCGGCGTTTTCGATTTGGGCGTAGTAACCGGAAAGGTCGAAACGGGCCCGGGCCTCAGAGCTTTTCGGCACGTTGGGGCGTAGTGTGAGTTGCTGGGCCTGATAATGACGGTTGGCTGCCGGAGCCAAGCCGGGGACGTGCGGAGGCTGAACCGACACAACCATGAATAGAGGGGGATCGTCCTCACGACGGGCACGAATCCGATCCAGTGCCATATCCGTCAGGCAGTCGGTCTCGTAACCATTGAGCTTGAAGTGTTCGATCTCTTGCTCGCCGTCGTGGCCGTGCAGGTAGCAATCCCATTGACTGTTGTTATTCTCGTATCCGACCCAAGTGTCGAAACGCCCCCGGCACTCTTTCGGAACGGTCCATAAGGCGGCACGCCCCTGACTTTCTTTAAATCCCGCTACATGCCATTTGCCGAAATACACCGTCTCATAGCCGTTCTCATTCATCACGTCGGTAACAAGTTCGTAGGAGGGATCCAAGCGGTCTTCATGGAGCTGAACCGAGTGATTGTGTGCGTATCGCGAAGTCAACATACTCGCGCGATAGGGGCAACAAAGGGGGTAGCCTGAAACTGCAGCTGTAAAATTCGTTCCAGCGATCGCCATATTGTCAAGGTTTGGCGTCAGCACATTAGGATCGCCATTGGCACCAGTGGCCTGGGCACGCATTTGATCCACAATAAACCAAATGATATTAGGTCGTTTTGTATCCATGAGCTGAAAAAGAAGCCGCCCAAGAGGGAGGCTTCAAAATAATCTAACATTAGTATCGTTATACTCTGCGACGACGCACTACCACCGACATCAATCCGATAAAACCTGCAATCATGGCAAAAGTGGATGGTTCGGGAACCGCAATAATGTCCACTTCGCCGTAATTGGTGCTGTAGTTGGAAACAATCCTCGTGATATCCATGGCGAAATAACGATAGTCACCAATGTTTCCGGCCGTATCTGTAATATTAATACCCTGTGAACCATTCTGGTCCAAACTGGTCGAAACCGTAATGAGTTCAGTCCAACCCATCGTGGTCAAATCATCATTAGGATCTGTAGGTAATGCGAAACCTGCCTCATTACCTGTAGCGGCATACAGTGTGTAGCCATGCGCCGTGCGTAAGTCACTGTGTGCCGAGTAGGAGTTGAAGGCTTGGATGGTCAAGACACTCCCCAAATCAAAAATTATGTAAGGGCTCGTGCTATCAGTTACAATCGTCGACTCGCTGGCATTGCCCGCAAGCGTCGTTTGCACCGTTCCATTATTCAGATTTGAGAGACCTTGCACACCTGGTCCGACAAGGGATATCGTGGCACTCTCTGCAGCATCACCGGTGACATTGCCATCAATCGTGTCGAACACGAAAAAGCCATCGGTCTCGGTGTTTGCAGCGTCATCGAATTCCGTCGTAAAGGTGATCGCGGCATTGGCTGTGGACACGCAGAATATGAATGCTGGCAGCAGATAGGAAACAAGGGGAATATTTTTTTTCATAGGTATGTAAACATGGTTTGGGTTAAGAAAATCTTAGATTTGCAGGTTTAATATCCTTAAACAATTATGCTCCAACTAGACACGTCCAGTATCACTCGCTGACCTGGCAAAAATTCTGAGCAATCCATTCTTCAATGCGAATTCTACATAAGTCATCTCAGCGCTTCTCAGGCTCCAACCCGCCGAAGTCCGAAGGTTAAGGTATGCTGATATTTTACTGGACGTGTCTAATCTCCAGTAATGAAATGCGTCGAGAAGCATGAGTGCACCAAAGCCTACCATACGCGATATTGCGTCCGCATCCGGATTCAGTAGATCAGCGGTTTCACTCGCCTTGCGCAACGATCCAAGCATTCCAGAAAACACGCGAAATCAGATCAAGCAAGTCGCAGAGGAGTTAGGCTATCAACAAAACCCTTATGTCAACTCCTTCATGGCTCAACTCCGAAGGAATCGACCGGTAAAAGACCATGCCACAATTGGCCTGGTCAACACGCACCCCTATTCCTATCTCTCCTCAAATGAGCTTTCTTGGGTGTTACGCCGACTTATCAAAGGCGCAGAGAAACGCGCAGCAGAACTCGGCTACAAAACAGAGGAATGCTGGCTGGGACAGCCGCACATGACGGCGGCCCGTATGTATTCGATCCTCAAAGCCCGTTCCATTCGCGGCCTATTTATCTTACCGCTCCACTCAAGCCGCGGACGTTTTAGCATGCCATTGGATCGGTTTGCCTCAGTCACCGTCGGCTACGCGCTCATTCATCCTCCGATGTATCGGGTCTGCAATCATCACTTCACATCATTCACAGAAGCATTTGAAGAGCTAAGACGCTTGGGTTATCGAAGGATCGGTATTGCCATGCATAAAGCACAAGACACCCGAACAAGTCATATATTGATTTCAAGTTACTTGGGAATGCAGCATGTCTATCAAACCAGATCCCCCGTGGCTCCTCATGTCGTCAATAAAGTCACCACTGAAAATCTCATCGACTGGGTGGAAAAAGAAAAGCCGGATGCCATCATCAGCAGCCTAAACACGATACCTGAAATGCTTCAGGCAGCAGGCTATCGATTGCCCGAGGATATCGGCTTTGCCAGCCTAAACTGGGATCCGAAATATCCACAACATTCAGGTATCGACCTATGCTATGAGTTAATCGGATCGTCCGCCATAGACATGATTTCAGCGCAGCTCATGCGAAACGAGTATGGCTTGCCGGAAAATCCCAGAACCAACATGACCATGGGAAAATGGGTCGCAGGGCAAACAACCCGTCCCCGGAGCAGGAAATAACCTGTGCTTCAGCCTATTTTCGATGAAACCAGTCATCTTTTGGCATGGATATCTTGACTAAATGTAATGCATTTCATTTAGTCTATTAAATCATCCCGCATTATAAGAATGAAGATTATCCCCAAAGCCTTCGCCCTGCTTTCACTATTGACCTGTAGCTTGCATGCCGAATCAGCCCCAAAAAATCAGATGACCACATCCTTGATCAGCAATCTCGAAGCCGGGAAGGCGCAAACCATCGCGTATTACGGCACCAGTCTCACTGCGCATGGCGCATGGAACCGCCTGCTGACTGCAGAATTGAAAGCCCGCTACCCAGGATTGGTGACGGCATACAATAATTCAGGCTCAGGGAAAAATTCAAAATGGGGACTCGAGCACCTGGAGGAGAACGTCCTCTCCAAGAATCCGGATACAGTATTCCTGGAATTCTCGGTCAATGACGCCGTCGCCCGATTCAAACTCACACCGGAAGAGACGAAGGCAAATCTCAACCTGATGATCGACCGGATACTCGCGAACAACCCGGATTGTGAAATCATCCTGCAAGTCATGAACCCCGTCATCGATCGCCCGAAAGGGCACAAGGGATGGCGCCCTACCCTGGAGGCTTGCCAGGAGAACTACCGAGAAGTGGCGGCCGAACGGGGCTTCCTCTTGATCGATTATATGCCGGCTTGGACAGAGCTACTCGAGAAGGATGAGGCGACCTTCAGGGAATATGTTCCCGACGGACTCCATCCAGCGGAGAATGGATACCGAGCGATCGTCATGCCGATCCTACTCGAAAAGCTTGGGCTCGAAACGAAATAGCAGCCGACACAGCCACAGTCCACACTTGGCAACGAAACATTTCCATGCAGGCAACTGCCCCAAATTCAAATAAAGAGATCACCGCCGATCTCGTGATCTACGGAGCCACCCCCTCGGGGATCATGGCTGCCGTGCAAGCCTGCCGCATGGGCAAATCGGTGGCACTGCTTGAACCGGGCCAGCACATTGGCGGCATGGCTGCCAGTGGCCTCGGAGCGACTGACATCGGGAAGCCGCATCTGATCGGAGGACTGGCACGCGAATTCTACAGCCAAGCCTATCAATATTACCAATCCCCGGAAGCGTGGGCGGCTGAAACACGAGAGGCCTACGCCCCACGCCACAGGGACGCGATTTCTGAGCCGGGTGAACTCCAGTTTTTCATCGAGCCCAAAGTCGCGCAGGCGCTCTTCGAGCGTTTCCTGCGGGATCACAAGGTGAGCGTTTACTTCGGCGAGCGCCTCGACCGCACCATGCTCGCAGAGTCCAGCCAGCGTGTTGCGGGTGTGCAGATGGAAGGCAATCGCATCACGTCCCTCCGGACGGAGAGCGGACGCGTCTTTAAGGCAGCCGTCTTTATCGATACGAGCTATGAAGGCGACCTCATGGCCGGTGCCGGCGTGCCCTTTATGCAGGGACGTGAAGACAACGCACAGTTCGGAGAAACCCTCAACGGCATCCAACCGGCAGACGTGCAAACGATCGACCCGTTTCGCGTCGAAGGGCAACCGGAGAGCGGTCCGCTACCGGGCATCGAAGCATCCGCACCGGGAATGCCCGGCACAGCCGATCAGCGCCTACAAGCCTACACATTCCGCATCACATTGACGGACGCCCCAGAAAACCGGATCCCGATTACACAGCCGAAGAACTATGATCCGGAGTGGTATGAGCTTTGGGCACGTTCACTCGCGCAGGACCCGGATCAATTCCCCGGCCGTAACTTGTTCAAGCTGACCCCGATGCCGAATCGGAAGACCGACTCAAATAACCACGGTCCGTTCTCCACCGATTTTGTCGGGCAAAACTACGACTGGATTGAAGCGGACTATGCAACGCGCCAGAAGATTTGGGAACAGCATCGTGACTATGTCCAAGGTATGCTCTGGTTTCTCGGACATGACGAGCGCATCCCGGAGAAGGTGCGTAACGAGGTCTTGCAGTGGGGCTTACCGAAAGATGAATTCGAAGACACCGGACACTGGCCCTGGCAGCTCTATGTGCGGGAAGCACGACGACTCTGTGGCTGTTACATCATCACCGAGCATGACAGCTCCGGGAAGGTAAGAAGCGACGATCCCGTGGGTATGGGATCCTACGCAATGGATTCACACAGCGTCACACGCTACGTGGATGCAGAAGGCCGGCTCTGCCATGAGGGCTTCTTCTTCAGCCCCGCCCAACCCTACGGCATCAGTTACCGTGCACTCATTCCGGAGGAAAGTGTTTGCAGCAATCTGATCGTCCCGGTCTGCATTTCGGCCACACACGTCGCCTACGGTTCCGCCCGCATGGAACCGGTATTCATGATTCTGGGCCAATCGGCTGCGACGGCGGCCGCCCAGGCGATTGATGCCGGACGGAGCGTCCAAGCGATCGATTACGCACAACTTCAGCAACGACTGCTGGAGGACGGCCAAATTTTATCCGCCAAATCACAGTCCTGCGAACCCGCTGGCGCACATCAATAAGCCTCCCTGTTCAAAAGCAAATCATCCATGTTACTGGCTGCACAGTATTATCGCCCCCCCTTCCCTGAATACCGCTTTTGGAAACGCGACCTCGCACAGATCAAAGCATGCGGTTTGGATGCGCTGCAAATCTGGATCACCTGGGCCTGGGTGGAAGCGGAACCCGGCGTGTATCGCTACGACGACTACGACGCACTCTTCGACGAAGCCGAACAGCAGGGCCTGGGCGTCATCATCAGCACGGTGGGAGAGCTCCACCCCGAATGGATCCATCGCATCATTCCGGATGGCGCGATGATCGACCACATGGGGAACCGCGTGATCTCCAGCCATCGCATCGAGTCGAACTTTGGCCTCACCCCGGGATGCTGCACCGACCACCCGGAAGTCGCCCGACGCATGGGCGAATTCCTCAAGGCGACCGCCGAGCACTTTAAACATCGAAGCAACCTCGTTTCCTGGGACATTTGGAATGAAACCCGTTGGAACATCCATGCCGATGGCCACGTCTGCCACTGTCCGCATACCCTCGCCGCCTTTCGTGAATGGCTGAAGCACCGACACGGCGATCTCGACGGTCTGAACAAAGCCTGGCATCGCCGCTATGTCTCCTGGGACGATGTCTTTCCCGGCAAGATGGTCGGTAGGCCCTACACCGAAACGATGGCCTTTTCCGCCTTCCTCCAATTCCGCTCCGAGGAGCATATGCGCTTCCGGAATCAGATCTTCCGCGAAGCTGACCTCCCCCAACCGGTCGGTGCCCACGGTGCCACGCCATCGGTCGATCAATGCGGCATCGCCTCCAGCTTCCAAACTCCGGTCTCACGGGGCAGCGACTGGGAGCACGCCAAAGTCCTCGACACCTACGGCACCTCGTTTTTCCCGCTTTGGCACAAGCTTTCCCTGTCCAATTTCATGGTGACCGTCGGTGCGCTGGAAACCGCCATCAAGGCATCCGGCAATGCCCAACTCTGGATCACCGAGCTCCAAGGTGCCGCCGCCAACTACGGTCAGGAGATGGGAGAGCCGGTCCCCTTCGACCTACAGCAACGTTGGCTCTGGAGCTCCGCGGCTTGCGGCGCAAAGGCCGTCATCTTCTGGAGCTGGTGCAACGAGGTCTTCGGACGCGAAGCCACCGGCTTCGGACTGGCAGGCCGTGACGGTCTGGCGGATGAACGTATGGCCGCGCTGCGCCGGATCACCAAAGTCTGGAAACAACACGAAGCCCTTCTGGATGCCTATCAGCCGGACCCGTCGAGCGTAGGCGTTTGGTTTGCCCCGGAGAATTACCAACTCGAAGCGGCCGAAACCGCACAGGCCGACAAGTCCAAGCAATCCGTCTATGCATGGATGTGCGTGTTGGAACAACTGCATCAGCCTCCCACAGTGGTCACGCCCGCCTATTTGGAAAAGGTGCTCCCGCAACTTAAGCTGCTCGTCCTCCCCTGCGCCAACATTGTCGATCCCGAGGCAGTGCCTCAGTTGATCGCATGGGTCGAAGCCGGTGGCACTTTGATCTGCGAAGCCGAAACCGATGCCTGGAACGCCGAGGGCTTCTACCGCCCGGAACCGGAAGACCGCCCATTGATGCATGCACTGGGCTTTGCCTACATCGGGCGACGTCAGGGACGCCGCCGACAGATTCAACTGGCAGATCAAGGGCAGCAGTTTGCAGTCGAAGCGGATTGGTTCACCACTCCGCTGGAGGATTTAACCGGAGGCGCACAATTGCTTGCCAGCTATGAGAATGAAGCCATCGCCATGCACCGCAGCATAGGTAAAGGGCATGTTTATGCACTGGGCTTTTACGCCGGCTTGGGTGTTGCCGACCTCAATGCACCCTACGCGGAACAAAAGAGCGGCTTCCGCGATTGGGTCACACAGCTGCTCAACCTCTCTGGAAGCCGCGCGCAAACGACAGAGGCCTTACAAGTCGAAGCCCCCAATCAAGTTCGCTGGCGGACTGGACTGTCCGGGCAACAGCGTCTGCTCTTCCTGATGAACGACTCGCAAGAACCGGCAACGGTGTCTGTAATACAATCCGAGGACTCCCCGGTCACCGAACTCCTTTCCGGTGAAAGTATGGAATCGACATCCACAAATACGATCACCTGTGAGATCCCCGCCGGCGACGTGCGCGTGCTCAGCATCGGTTAATTCCCGTCAAAATTTATCCACTTTCAAAACCATGGAATCCATCAATCTACCGATCACCGCCAGCTATGACGTCATCGTCGTCGGCGGTGGGCCCTCGGGCTCCAACGCCGCGATTGCCGCCGCCCGCGCGGGTCAAAAGGTCCTCTTGATCGAAAAACACGGCTTTCTCGGCGGCTCGCTCACCGCCATGGGCGTCGGCCCGATGATGAGCTTCCACAACCCTGCCGGTGAGCAGGTCGTGCTGGGCCAACCGGAGGAGCTCATTCAACGCATGATGGCCAAGGACGCCAGCCCCGGCCACATCCCGGACAGTGTCACCTATTGCAGCACGGTCACTCCCTTTGAAAGTGAGGCTTTGAAAATCGAGTTGGAGCTGATGCTCCGTGAAGCCGGTGCCGAGATCCTCTACCACACCCATTTTGCAAGCGCCCACAAAGACGAGAATGGGCAGATCGAATCCATCACCGTCTGCAACAAGGCCGGCCTGCAGACTTACGGGGCAAAGGTCTTTGTCGATGCGACCGGAGACGGCGACCTGCTTGCCACGCTCGGGGTCAAATTTGCCAAAGGCCGCGCCGGCGACGAAGCCATGCAGCCGATGACGATGAACCTGAAGATCGGAAACGTCGACATGGCTGCCGTCCGCCGTGATGTGGAAGATAATCCGGATAACTTTGAATTCGATCTCGGCGTCGAAGAAGGTCTCAAACGCCTGCGGGCAACCCCACGCGTCAGCCTGAAAGCCTACCGACATACCTGGGCGGCCGCCAAGGAACGGGGCGAGGTCGATGTGCCGCGCGAGTTTGTTCTCTTCTTTGAAACCGCCACCGCCGGCGTCGTCATCGTCAACACCTCGCGTATCCAAGGTTTGGATGCGACCAATCCCTTCGATCTGAGCAAGGCCGAGACGATCGGCCGCCGGCAAAACCTCCAGATATTCAATTTCCTCAAGCGTCATTGCGCCGGTTTTGAGCATGCCATCATGATGAGCGGCGCGTCACAGATCGGCGTCCGCGAAAGCCGCCGCGCCGAAGGGCTCTACTGCCTGACTGGTGAAGACCTTCTCTCGGGTAAAAACTTCGAGGACCCGATCGCGCTGGGCGGCTATCCGATCGATATCCACTCTCCGGACAAGGTGGAAACCAACTCCCAACATCTGGACGACCACATCCAGTATCAGATCCCCATGCGTTGTCTGCTCGCCGCACAGCCGAGCAATCTCGTCATCGCAGGCCGCTGCATCAGCGCGAATCACGACGCCTTGGCCGCCATTCGCGTGACCCCGATCGCCATGGCCATCGGACAAGCCGCCGGCACCATTGCCGCCGTCTCTGCGCAAACGGCCACACCCGCCAACCAAGTGCCCTATGCCGCCGTCAGGAAGCTGCTCCTAGAAAATGGAGCCAAACTGCCGTAACAAATCGAATTCTGAAATCATATCTGACTCTTACTTATGAAACTCCCACATTCATTCCGCCCTAAAGCAACCACATGTGCCCTCCTGCTCGGACTCGTCGCTCTCGGTGCCACCCAACCCTGCATGGCAGGTGTAAAGCGGAAGCTGGAGATTCCCAGCGAATCCATGGGCAAGCAGATCCCCGCCTTTGCCATTGTTCCGGATTCTTACAAGGAGTCCACCGACACTTACCCGGTGGTCTATCTGCTCCATGGTAAAGGTGGCACCTACTCCCACTGGCAAAACGCCGCACCTCTCACCGATCTGGCTGACCAATACCAGACCATCATCATTTGCCCGGACGGCGACAAGGACAGTTGGTATCTGGACTCTCCGGATCGTGCCGACAGTCAATACATGACCCATATCGTGAAGGAAGTCGTGGACTATGTGGACGCCACACTCCGCACCAAAGCCAGTCGCGAATACCGTGCCATCGCAGGCAACAGCATGGGCGGCCATGGGGCCATGCTTGCCGCACTCAAGCATCCCGATGTATTCGGTGCCGTTGGCAGCATGAGCGGGGTTCTGGACTTGATGCCCTACATCGATTCAAGCCTCGGCGCGAGCATTAGCAAACGGATCGGCGATCAAGCGACCTATCCCGAACGTTGGAAAGAGGCCTCCGTGATTGAGAACCTCGACGGATTGAAAGACGGCGAGCTCGCGATCATTATCGATTGTGGCACCGGAGACCATTTTCTCAGAACCAGCCGTGCCGTCCATGAGGCCCTGAAAAAGGCAAAGATCAACCACATGTATATCGAACGCACCGGCGGGCACACCTGGAGCTACTGGAAGACAGAAATCGAGTATCAGATGCTTTTCTTCCATAAATATTTTGAGAAAGCTAAGACCGTATCGGAATAACAGTTAGGAATTCGCACCGAAGCCATGGATCCAATTAAATACCCACGGGCATCCGCCCTCCTTGATCAGGTAGTCAATCAGGACCTTCTGAACCTGACGACGAATCACTTGATGAGTTGGCAACAGGGTGCCGGAAACTTCGGGGCCTTGCACTTCCATGCATGCTGGGGCAACTCATCCGTGCTACAACGCCGTTACCATGGCCAGACTGTTTCGAAGGCCTATGTCTTAATGAACGGGTTCACCCAGCTCTACGATCACACGAAGGATGATCGCTGGCTCTGGCAGGCAGAAGATCTCGTTGCAAATATTATCAGTCTACAAGCAGCCAGCGGAGGGTTCTTCCACGCATCGGGTCCACATGAACCCACCTACGTGCCGGAGAAAACCTGCCCCATTGCGCAGGCATTTCCCTTGGTTGGCCTACTTGAATATGCCCGTTGGTCGGCGGCGAATCCCAAAACCGTCGAGCGGATCCGCATAACGGTCAAAAAGCACTTGGATTGGTTCGTCAAAGAATGGTGGCTCAAGGGCACCGATTGGTCCGGTCGATTGTCTTCGGGCGGCTTCTGTGGGGTTGCGAACCAAGACCTCGTCGTCGTCGCTGCCATGGCCCGCTACGCGGAAGTTTTCGGTGACGATTTGTATTACCGGAAATACGGCAAGCCCACCTTGGACCTATTGCTCTCCCCCGCCTATTTTCACGAGGCGATCGGCTTGTTTGAACGTGGCGATAAACCGAATTTCACGGAGACCGTCGGCTATCATATCATCGTCCTGAACATGCTGGATGAGATCCATGAAAGCACCGGCGATGCACGCATTCCAGGAATCGTGCGCCGCTCAAAAGAAGCGCTCTTTGATTCGATCTACGAAGGACCTGATAGTCGCCTCTATTTCGCATGGGGTGCGGAAACCGACCCGAACGAAAAAACGAAGATACTCAATTGGATACGCCAACCCTACCTCGTCAGTGAGATGCTACCGCTCTCACAACTTCTTCAAAAGCATCTCGACCTCTATCCGGATGCGAAGAAACAGACACTGCTCCATCGGCTTGAGCAAACCATTCCCGCCTATATTTATGCCGACGGATCGATCCCGTCAGCGCTCAACAACGAAGATCCGCTCTTCATGCTCACAGGCAACTACCTCGGGGTATGGACCTACACCATCAACCGGATGGGTGCGAAGATGAAGAGCCCGCCGGAGCAGCCGATCCCCTGTGTTCATCGCAGTTCCGGCTCAATGACGTGGAAAACAAACCAACAGATGTGGAGTCTTGAGCTGGACGGTGTGCGCCGCTTTGCCGGCCTGAAGATGAATCCGATGGGGGTCGCGATCGGTCCGGACGAGCAGCTCGACGGTGCCGATTTCGAGGCACTCGATCGCCCCGACTGCATCGAAGAAGTTGAATCTCCCTTAAGTTAAGCGGCCTCAGGACTGCCCTGAGCGAACAATAAAAATACCAAAGATGCCCCCAACCACTCGTATCCGATTCTCCCAGCAAATCATTCAAAATCTGGCACTCGCATTCTGTATCATTCAGATGATCGGATGCGCAAACGAACCGGCCAATGCGGTCGCTGACACCAGCCCGGAAAGTCCCCGTATCGGCGATCGTCACCCCGCCACCCATGCGATTTACCCGGAGAGCGCTTTCTATCATAACGGTGGGCGTGTGATCGACGTCACCCAACCGCCCTTCAATGCGAAAGGTGACGGCAAGACCGATGACACGGCAGCGCTGGTCAAGGCCTACGACTTCATTGCCGACACTGTTCGTCAGCGAATCGAAGACGGCGTCTATTGGCCCATCGCCGACATGTATACCATCTATCTCCCGGATGGCGAATACCTTGTCTCCGATACCATCGTCTACTCGGGAGAGGCACTCGCCTACCGAAAGAAATACGCCGTCAGCGAAGGACTGAACCATATCCGCTATCAGGGGGAAAGCCGTGAAGGCACGGTCATCCGCTTGAAAGACCACGCCACAGGATTTGAGGCAGGTGAAGCCAAGCCTATCATCTCCCTCGCCCGAAGAGAGGATAACAATATACAGACCTTTAATTGCATCGAAAACCTCACAATTGACAGCGGCTCCGGTAACCCCGGCGCGATCGCGATTAATTATGCCGGAGCCAACAAGAGCTCGCTTCGTAATTTGCTAATTAAATCCGGCGACGGCCAGGGAGTTGCAGGCATTCGGATTCTCACTAGTCCCTCCATGGGCTATCATGCCGATTTCACCGTCGTAGGATTCAACTACGGCATCTGGATGATCCCCTATCATATGACCCACAACGCCTTCGAGTATGTGACACTCAAAGGTCAAAAAGAAGCCGCCATCACACTAGAGGACGCCACCGCATCACTCCGCGCCATTGATGTAATCGACTGCGAAGGTCCCGCACTGATTCAACGCGGCCCGGGCAGCCAAGTCGCGATTATCGACAGCGCGCTGGGTGGCTTAGAAAAGAGCGTAGCTTCTGCAGCCATCGAGCTAAAGAAAGGCACTATTTTCACAAGAAACATTACGAGCAGTCATTATGTAAATGCGATGCAATCGACTCTCTTTGACGCTCCTACAGGAACCAACATCGACGAGTTCACTTACCCCGCGCCACTGGCGATCCCGGGAACTCTGACAAGCGGCAACCTGCGTTCACTGAATCTACCGATCGAAGACGAACCGCCCGTGCGCTTCCCTGATACGCCTGACGGTTGGGCCGATGTAGATGACTACCTCTCTGAATCCGAAAAGTCGAAGGAAGTGCCGGATTACCGCGAGGCTCTGCAAGCCGCACTGAACAGCGGCAAGGCCTTTGTCCTCTTCGGACGGCAACAGAAATACTACATCAGCGGCCCCGTCACAGTGCCCCCGACCGTGAAAGTGATCAACGGGCTCCATACGATTCTGATTGGTGAGAAAACGAGCAAAAAACCGATCTTCATCATCAAAAATGATGCACCGGATCCACTGACAATCGAGAATATCCAGATCAATCATAACAGCGTCTCCCACCAGGCTCCGAGAACCCTTTGTCTCCGGAATTTCGGGACGCGTGGCAGCAAAGCCTACGTCAATCAAAACTCTGAATCCGGCGTCAAACTCTTCCTTACCAATGCGACCAATCTGGGTAAAGTGGACGGTGGATTCAACAATCAGAAAATCTGGGCCCGATGGATCGATACCGAATCGGGCACGGACACGAACTTCCCCTTTCAGTCTTCCGACGTTTGGGTCTTCGGATTTAAGACGGAAAAGAATCAGATCTGCTTTGCCGCAAAAGACGGCACACGTCTGGAGGTCCTAGGCGGTCAAGCGAATCAGTATTGCCAGGAAAAATTCCTGATCGATGGTTACTCACCAAATCCTGTCTTTCTGGTGGAAGATTCCGAAGCCAGCATCTTCGCGGGCACCAACGGCCCCAGCCGCGACCACTTTGGCTACAAGACCCTGCTCACAGTGAAGGAAGGCAATGAAAGCTGGTCCTACGACAAAGAGGAAGCTCCCAAACGCATCGGTCGCAAAGGACAAGCCTTCCTGCCACTGACTGTGATTCGCCAAGAGTAAGCGATTACAACCAGGTTCCCTCGAGGGCGATCTTCTTTGGCTTTTTGGATAAGCCCAATTCGTTCCGCAAGATGGATTGGTGCAGTAGGCGCACGCCTTCCGCTCCAATCTGCTTCGGGTCCAGATGGATACGCATAATCGTTGAGTCATTGAACTGATTGACGTGGTTAAGCATAACGAAATGACGTGGGTTCCCGTGCCAGTATGAAAGTAGCGATTCGTTAGCCACCAGGACGCCATCCAATTGGTTCGCATCGCACCAAGCCGAAAAGTCGGACTCATTCGTTGGCCATGCCCCATCCAACACCACTTGGTTTCGCAAGCCGACCGCTGCGGCATAGCCCCCTAACCAGCGATGGCCCGTGCGCTTTTCAATAAAGGGATTAACCGCAAAACCGATTCGATAGCATCCACGCTCGCGTAAGATCTGGCAGGCCTGAAACGCACCCTCAAAATAATTCATACAAACCGAGTCCATGTGCGGTTCGTGCATCACCGCACCCAAGGACACCATGGCAAATCGAGACCAATCCCAGTCGGAGAATTTCCATTCTTCAAACGAAGGACCAAACAAAAGTCCCCGCACACCCCGGTTATACAGCATCCGGGCAAGTTGTAATTGTTGCTTGAGATCATGCATCAGAACATGCCGTTCGACACTGTAGCCGTTTAAAATGGCTTCCGCTTTCACTCCTTCGTAAACCACTGCGCTGTATTCGGTCTGGTCACGGTCGAGGAAAGCAAGATTCGACAAACTACTCGCGGGATGACTGGTCGACCGATAGGCCGCCAAAGCGGAAAGCACGGGATCCGGACGATAGCCCAAGGCATTAACAGCCGCTTCAACTTTTGCCACAGTCGCGGGACGAACGACTTGTTTCCCATTCAGCACCCGCGAAACGGTCATGTGACTCACACCCGCCAACGTCGCCACATCATAAATCGTAGGACGCTTGTCACTGTTTGAAGTTTTTTTTGGCACGAATGTTACTGAAAACATTTCACTTCTATTGGCAACGCAATTCATGCGACCATGATTTAAGCGAATATGAAAAACGAACTCCCCGTAAATGTTTCCGGCATCATCCCCGACTATGCACAAGTCGCTGGCTTTGGCCCGCCTCGCAGCGAAATTGGCATCGGCTGTCTGATGCCGTGGCAAGGTAAACTTTACATCCTGAATTACGTCTCCCACCGGCGCGGTATCGGAACAGGACTGCGCGTGGTCGATGAAAATTATCAGATGGCGATGCACGAGAAAGCAGTCGTCGGCACCTATGCCAACCGCTTTGTCCACGGCCCCTCCAACAGGATGATTATCGGTCCACATGTGGTCGACACCGAGCACAATGTCAGCACGGTCGAAGAGCTGGTCGGGATTCGTCTCTGTGGCACCGCCACTCACTTAACCAATCCAAAAGAACTGGTTTATATGCTGGGCATGGAAGGCGAGCTCTATGAACTGAACGTTTATACGCTGGAAGCCACTCACCTCTTCGATCTCACTAAAGAGCTCAACACACCCGGTGAATTTTCCTGTCACTTCAAGGACTGCTACACGGGGCAAGGGCGTCTCGTCGTCACCAACAACGACTACAACGAAGAGGATTATCTAGGTAAGCGCACGGAAGGGACGCTCGCGGAATACGACGGCGAGAAATGGACCGTCATCGAGCGTAAGCCCTTCATTTCAGTCAACGGACTCGGCCATTTCGGTCACACAATTTTTGCCAATGGTTGGGACCGAGCATCCGCCATTCTCAAGGTCTATACGAAGGCGGACGACAAGTGGACCACCTATCGCCTACCGAAAGCCTCCCACACCTACGAACACAAATGGCAGACCGAGTGGCCCCGCATCCGTGCTACGGAGCATGAGCGCCTAATGATGGATCACCACGGCATGTGGTATGAGCTTTCTCCCTACGCTTACGGAAATCGCATCTGGGGGGTGCGGCCGATTTCCACACACTTGTCGGTCCACGCGGATTTCACCTCCTGGAAGGGCATGTTCATTATCGGTGCCGATAATGTCAGTCGCGAAGCCGAAGAAAACGTGCACTGCGCCGAGCCTCAATCCGGCCTCTGGTTCGGAAAAGTCGACGACCTCTGGAATCTAGGCAAGGCCGCTGGCTGGGGCGGTCCCTGGTGGAAGGATGCGGTCAAAGCCAACGAACCTTCCGATCCTTACCTCATGACCGGTTTCGACAAGAAGGTCCTCCACCTCAGCCATGAGTCGGACAGTGAAGTAAGCTTTACAATCGAAGTCGATTTTCTCGGCTGTGGCGAATGGAAGACTTACCAGCAAATCACAGTCCCAGCCAAGGGATACACGCCCCATACCTTTGCAGATGGATTCAGTGCCCATTGGGTGCGCGTCACCGCCGACAAGGACTGCGAAGGAGCCAGTGCCCACTTCATCTACACATAATGATATGCCACTCAGATGTGAAATTTCCAGTTTTCGTAAGCCGCACAGGGCCATGGCATCCATTTAGAATCACACACAGCACTGCACCCTATGAGCACATGAAAAGATTATGATATCGAACACGTATTTTATGTAATGAAACACACTTGTTGATGCACCTAACGAAATTCAAAATGCAAAGCATTGCATGAATTCTAAATCACCCACTCACCTAAATCAAATCCCAGTAAAACCACCCCGAAACTATGAATGCAAAAACATCTCTACTAGCCATCACATCCCTACTCGGCACACTCTCAGTTCAGGCTGAAACGATTGCAGAATACACCTTCGATAGTAACTCGGTGGTTTCGACCGACACATCAACCTATTCGTCAGCAAGCGCATTCCAAACGCTCAATGGCACCTTTACCTCAAATGAAGCACAGGTAACCGCTGATATTACAAGCAACTCCACGAATCCCTCAGATCCACCGGCTTATTTTTCATTTTCCTTTACGGTTCAAAATCTAGATGCGGGAGAGACCTTGGATTTAACAAGTTTAACCTTACTCTTTGCCACAGATTCGGTAACTGCCGATTTGGGCGTCTATACGGATGCAGTCGGATATACGGGAACCGGTGACAAAATCGGGGCTTACACGCATGGTAATACTTCAAGCTACGACTTGGTAACCGTCGATTTAACAGCAACAAACTCAGTCGTTGCCAGTAGCTTAACTGGCCTGACAAATGGTGAAACTATCGATTTCCGATTCACGATTGGAGACAGAGGCAATAACAACGCTTCAAAAATTTATCATATTGATGATGTGAACTTAAGCGGGACCGTATCTGCCATCCCCGAACCCGGCACTTTTGCCCTGCTTGCCGGCGCATCCGCATTGCTCTGGATAGCCATTCGTAAACGCCTTAGTTAGCACCTGTGACATAGAATTCTTCCAGGGCCGCTCCTTTATTCGAGCGGCCTTTTCTATTCATTGTAAATCAGAAGCACTCGAAAAGTTTGAGCTAAATGGCTAAAGTGAAGCTTCAGTGACGTAGTCGCACCGCTTCAGCCGTGCGACCCGAATCGGCGTTGTGGCACCGCTTGCACTTTCGGTCGACCGGCTAAAGCAAGTCGACTACGGCGGACAGGAACGTGGGGCCGATCGTTAATTCGAGGGGCCCTTTACGATTCATGGTAAATCGAAAGCCAGCGCCATAATGCGGTTTACAAAGATCTTGAGCCGAATGTCTAATGTGAAGCTTCAGTGACGTAGTCGCACCGCTTCAGCCGTGCGACCCGAATCGGCGTTGTGGCACCGCTTGCACTTCCGGTCGACCGGCTAAAGCAAGTCGACTACGGCGGACAGGAAAACAGGTCGACTACTGGAGGCCGATCCACTCTTCCGGAGAATGACAAAGTCCGGCTTTTACGGGGTTCATCTGTATATATCTAAGCCAGCGCCGAAACTCATTTTCATTTCGGACCCATCGGTCATACCATCCTTTTTGCCAGACCGGCCCACTTCGCTTCAATGCCCTATTGATATTCTGGGTCGACCTCAGCTTGAACTGTTGGATGGCGGATCTGAAATCTTGAACTTCTTGTGCACGAAAAGGCTCGGTTAGCAAATGCATGTGATTTGGCATGATTGCCCAATTTTTTAATCGCAGGCCGTTTATATCGTAATCTTGCATGAACTCGCTGAATGATAGGCGGACATTGGGTTGATGAAAAAGTGCATTCTCACCACTTTTGTCCAAATAAGCTTCTAAAATCTGGAACGAGCGCCGGTGGTATTTTAGTGCTTCTTCGTTTTGGGCAGTAATGTCTTTTAAGGCATCGTTGATTTCAGCGAGCTTCTGGATGATGGCTTTGGGAAGGCTCCCTTTGCATCGAATGGTGAGGGCATAACAGCCAAAATCGACGACCCAATGTGGTAGCTGATCGTAGTAGCACCCAAGCATTGTTCCGGACCAGCACTCGCTCGGAATATCCGCCCTGTTCGACATTATCACCGAGAATACTACGTTAATTTGCGTTTGCAAGCGTAGTCGCACCGCTTCAGCCGTGCGACCCGAATCGGCGGTGTGACACCGTTTGCACATTCGGTCGACCGGCTAAAGCAAGTCGACTACGGCCAGCAGCTGAGCCGCCACCTGAGTGCTTCATTCGCGTTCCCTCAAAACCAAAGCCGCATACGGCTCCAGCTCGATCAATCCAGTGTAGCCTGTCCCGGTTTCAATATCGGCATACAGGCTAGAACCCAAATCGCAGGAAACCACTTCGTCGTTAAAGTTCATAAGGAACAACAAACGCCGCCCTTCGCTCTCCCGGGTTTGAGCCGAGACACCCTTCGGCAGGCCTGCATTCAGACTATAAGGGATCTCCAGCTGCTTGACCAGATTCCCCAGAAGATCGCTCGTAAAGCGCTCGTCATTCCGGGAGGCAATATACCACGCGGCGCCTTTGCCGTATTCATGCCTCGTCAGTGCCGGAGAACCCGCATAGAAATCCTCGTCATAAACAGCCAGCGCTTCCGCGCCTTCCAGGTGTAAGACGTCCAAATAGTGACGGGCCTCGTAGCTGCCCGAAAGACATTTCGCTTCTGTAAGCGTCTTGATCCTCCGGCGACAAGGATCCGGCAGCGCATCGGATTCCTCGACCCAAATGCCCAGAACCTCACGCAGATGTCCCGGGATACCGCCGGCGATGGCCAGACCTGTTTCGTCCACCACACCCGTCCCGTAAGTCGTCACCAAAGTGCCACCACGCTCGACAAATTCAGCCAGCCTCTGTGCGGAGGACTCTGGAAGTAAGAAAAGCATCGGCACGACCACCAGCTGGTAAGCGCTCCAATCCGCTTTGGCATCGACGACATCGACCGCAACGCCGCGATCCCAGAATGGCTTGTAGTGTGCCAATACCGTCTCCAAGTATTGCTTGATCGTATTATGTTGCGTCCCGGCGGCATCCAGGATCCAGGAGGACTCCCAGTCGAAGACCACAGCGACTTTAGCCGGGGTGGGCATCCCCACGACCGATTCCATTTGCGTCAAGGATTGCCCGAGCGAACTAAGCTCACGGAACATCCGGGTATTGCCATGCCCCACATGATCGATGACTGCAGCATGGAATTGTTCAATGCTCCCCCGCCCTTTGCGCATCTGAAAGTAGCAGACCGAATCCGAGCCGTGGGCGATCGCCTGCATCCCCGCCAGACGCAGCATACCCGGACGCAGCAGGGGTGAGACATCCTTCCAGTTTACCGGACCGGGGGACGCTTCCATCAACAGGAAGGGCTGGCGTTTCAGGCTCCGTGTAAGGTCATGCCGGAAGCCGGCAAAGAGCGAATGATGGCTGGTCAGCGAGTCCGTTTGAGGCGTGTGCCAAGAGGGATAGGCATCCCAGGAAACGACATCGAGTTCTTTGGCAAGCTGATGATAATCGTAATCCAGATGAACGCCCATGAAGTTGGTCGTTACAGGAATCTTCGGAGAGTGACGGCGTAGCGGCTCGACTTCATTACGGATAAAGCTGCGACATTGTTCGGTCATGAAACGCCTCCAGTCGAGCACGAGCCCACAAACCGTCTTGTCGATGGTCTGGATCTGTTCCCAATCGGTGTAGGTGTGGCTCCAGAATCGGCTCCAGTAGGCATCGTTTAAAGCATCCAAACTCTGATACTTCGCCTTCAGCCACTGACGAAAGGCCGCGAAGCATTGGTCGCAATAGCAATAGCCACTGAACTCATTGGAGATATGCCAGAGGATCAGTGCCTCACGGTCTCCGTAGCGAGCCGCCAACTGTTCATTCATCGCACGCACCTTCTCACGATAGACCGGTGAAGTCAGGCAGTGGTTGTGACGCCTCCCCTGCACTTCATGCTGCCCCGTTTCAGTCACGCGCCGGATCTCCGGATACTTCAAAGCCATCCAGTTCGGTTTGCCGCCGCTCGGCGTCGCGAGAATGATATGCATGTTCTGGCGCTCGGCACGATCGAAAATATCATCCATCCATCCGAACTCATAACGCCCCTCTTCCGGCTCCAAGCTCGCCCAGGAAAAAACTCCCAGCGTCAGGGTATTGATACGGGCCTTTTCGAAGAGCTCAAAGTCCCGATCAATCACATCCGGTTGGCTCAACCATTGATCGGGATTATAGTCTCCTCCGAATAATATTTGCTCACGAGGCTTCATCTAAAAACAGGTTAAAGGACGGCACAGAAAATCCGATCACAATCGGGAACACATTCAAAAGAAATCAACTTAAGCACCCACCAAGGTTTCGCTTTTCTTCTCCAGCCCATGGTCCGGTGCCGCCATGTCTTTAGCTGGGATTCGGGCACAGACGCTCGACCACGATGCACCCTCGCTAGGGCTGAAGGTGAGCGGCAGCACAGTGTCCAATGCTTCCATGCTATACAGACGAAGCTCATTGTCCCCTCCCCAGGTGGCATGTCCCGTCCAACGAATGCCACAAACCGCTTTGCCGACGGCCAAGACCCAGAGTCGCCGCGCATTCGCCTCCTCTTTGCGCAAAACCTCCCACTCGCCCGATTCGGTGAGAACCTCCACCGTGAATGCCTTTACCATGCTATTGGGAACTTTCAACTTGGGTTCATCAAATCCGTATTGGGACGGCATTCGCTTTCTGAGAGTCAAATCGCTATCAAATACCAGTCGTAGGCATTCGACCGTTTCGGGTTGATTCCATGCCAACTCAACAGAGCTGCCCACAGCTGCGCTCCAATAATGCTTCCCATGGTCTGCATCCCGTTCATGGCCGTCCATGAGCACAGTCGCATCAGAACCATCCGAAGTTGTGCAGGTCCCATTCTGCGTCAGCCCGGAAGATCGGCGGGGCAAGTCGGGCAGCCAACAATCGTCCTCCATCAAATGCCATTGCACCGTTTGGATATTCTCCTTGGAGAGCTCGGCCGGCATCAAGCCGAGCTGCGTGCACAGCGCCGCCGCAGTGCCCACGGCCTGCCCCATGATCGCACAGGTGCCCATAACCCGGGTCGAGGACAGAGCCACATGCGTCGCAGAAATATTCCGACCGGCACAGAACAGATTTTCCACATTCCTGGAATACAGCGATCGCAGAGGAATCCCATACGGCGAAGGACAGGGATGAAAAATCGTGGCTGCACCCGGATAATAAAGCCCGGCCGGATGATGGTCGTCCATCTTCCATCCACCATACGCCACGATATCCTCAAATTGACCTTCAGACTCCAAATCCATCTGCGTCAACATGTGTGGCCCGACGTAGCGGCGATTCTCCCGCTTGCCCGGGAGTGAGCCCATCCATTTGAGCCGCCAGTTTTTCAATTTCTCTGCCTGAGGCCCACGGTTCTTCATGTAGTCCCACACACCCCAGGCTGCCTTGACCAGCTCGTCGTAAATCGCTTCCGCATCATCGATCGTATTCTGGAGACCACCGATTTCCAGCCACCAGAAATTCTGCCCGAACCCGGAACCGATTCTGGAAGGTAAATTCGACGCATCATCAAACTGGTAGGCCCATTCCGGGGGTGTGAATGGTTGCGCTTCCGCCGTCTCTTCCAGTTGCAGCAAAATCGAATTCCCCATCGTCTTCAGATCCGCCTTTAAGGGCGCGATGGGCTCGCCCGTAGCTTCCCGGCTTTCCCGACCCACGACCACATCCGCCCCCGAGAGCGGTGCGAGAATCGAGTCCCCGGAACAATCGATAAAATAGCTCGCCTCAATGGTATGCCAAGTCTGGGTCGTGAGCTGCCAGGCATTCACTTTGGTAATACGCGAACCCTCCATCTCCAAGTCATTGCAACTGCAGTTGAGCAAGGTCGTCAGCCCCGGTGTCATCGCAGCAAATTCATACAGGACCGAATCCCAGACCGAGTAACAGCCTCCGGGATTGCGCTTCATATTGAGCAACATGATCTCTTCGAGAATCCCGGTCTCCTTCCGGTGATAGCCCAATGCTCCACAAATCCACATTCGCACCTCCGAAGAGGCATTCCCCCCCAGCACCGGGCGATCGTGAATCAAGACGACACTGGCCCCGCGCCGCGCCGCCGCAACCGCAGCTACCAGTCCTGCCATACCACCGCCAACAACACAGAGGTCGGCAGCAAAATGCTTCGAATTCAAATTGGGGTTCATACATTCAAGTATGCAACAGAGTCGATTTCAGCTTCAAGTCGGCATGATGACATAAATTACATATTTTATGTCATAAATTCACCAGACCATTGACACGCATTTTGCGTAAGACAGTGTGCAGACCTATACTTGAGACATCTTTGCTGAAATTCACCAGCTCGTCTTCGTCACGATCATGACCTCATCACTTCCAAGTATGCGACTCGACCAATGGATCACGCTGCGCATGCAACTGATCTGGGCCTATGAGAAGCGGATGAAGCATACGGAAGAATTTTACGAAACACGAAATAACTTCCAAACCGCACTTCTCGTCAAAAAAGGATGGGCGGAGGCCGGTCAGAGCAAAGCCTCCGTCAAACGAGCCAGAAAGGGACAATGGCTCGTTCTCCGCCAGGGCAAGCGCCTCCAGCGTTTCAGTCCCAACTGTGAGATCCTCTCGATCGGATTTCGTTTTCAATTTCCGACCGGTGATGCCGTTTACGACGAAGGCTACCCTCTTTGCTTTGAAAGCCATCTATCTCCCGAATTTAACGAAGCAGCGCTAAAGGTCCTGGAAGAAGTCAGACTGCACATCGGGGATGGCTATTACCTACGCCAGCAAGAGATGGATATGGAGCATTTCCTGATGTCACAAAATGCACTCCGAGTCTTCCTCATAGAACTCGCGAAAGTCTTTCATTCGCATGAAATGCCGCCACAAACAGGGATCCAAGAGAATCCACTGGTCAGCCAGGCCTTGGTCACCATTGATGAGGCAATCAATGCGCCCGATAAAAAAATAAAGACCTCGGACATTGCGCGTCGCATGCAATTAAGCACGTCACATCTGGATCGTTTGATGGTCTCCGGAACTGGCCGCACCATCCACCAACAGATTGAGGCCCGAAAACTACAACTCGCCCAGGATGCATTAATTGCCGATCACAGCAGCCTGAAAACAATCGCCTACGATCTCGGATTTTCCTCCCCCTCTCACTTCAACTACTGGTTCAAGCAGCGTGAAGGCGTCACTCCATTGGCGTATCGGCAGCAGCAGAGAGTCCACGATTGATCGCGTCCGATCAAATCAAAGACAAGCGCGCTGATACCGTTTCAAGCCTCAAGAGGAACGGCGGCGCAAGATAACAAAGCCCAGCGCAGAAACCGACTAGCTCAAATCATCCGGGTCGATCACCCGGAAAGAAACAATCCGGAACTTACGACCAAAGAGTTGATTCACATCCGACAGGTCACTGGCGTCTTCCTCGTTGTCGTCACTGCCATCGACATAATCCGGCGTGCGTTGCACGATGGCTTCCACATAGACGCGAGATTGGACGCTACCGTCAAAGCCGAGACTGTCGCCATAAGCCCGGATGGTGAAGGTGTCGCTTCGCGCCGAAAGCAATGGACCGAGGGGCGTCAACAAGTCCGCTTGATCGACATAACCGGGTGCGGCCACGGACTTCACCCCGGCTTCCGCTTCAGGAAAGGGAAAATTGTCAGACTGTGCTTCGCCGAGCGTTAGCGAACGAGTGCCTTGACGATAAGCCTGGTTGATGGAAACAGAAGCATCATCCAGCGCGGATTGAAGCGCACCGGAGACGGCTACATAAACATCGGTCGAGATCCGGCGATTGATGAAGTCGGCTAAGGAAAGGAAGGGACCACGAAGCCTAACTTGTTCAACAATCGCTTCAGCCAGTTCCTCAAGCTGATCATCCGTCAGGGTGCGAAAGCCAAGCCATTGGTCGGGATCATTACGAAATGCCTCAGTTAGCGTAGAGGGATCAATCTCACCCCCACTCGCTGTCACAGATGCCGGCACAACAGCATTACTGCTTTGCGTTAAAGTCACATTCGCGCTAGTCGCATCAGCGGAGCGCACAGGCATCGACATGTCCTTGAGCCCACCGAGCAAAGCCTTCCAGGCCGCAACCGAAGTTGAATTCACATTGAACATACCATCTACCAGCAAGTTGGCTCCCACCTTCTTGTAGGCATCGGCCCGGGGTTTCCCTGATGCAAATAGTTGAGAAACAGTTTGCCCCGGGTCTTCGGGATCTTCCAACCAAGCAAGCATGCGGGAATTGGGTAGCGGAACACTATCCTGACTATTAAGACCGACAAAGTCTTCAAACCGGTCTAACTGCTCCTGATATGCCGTAGTCGAGTCTTTGTAGACTGGAACGGTCACTGGATCAATGGAAGAAAAGAAATAGTCGTCCCAAAGCACTTCATTCACCAGATAGGAATGATCCGCGTATGTGATCCCCTGATCCTCTGCGTAAGTCGTATTCGCGGCAATGACGGATGGTGCAAAGGAATTTCCGATCGCTTGCATGATGAAAGGCTGTAAGCTACCTTTCCTCTTCGACGTTGTTCCACCATCCGGGATAAAGTTTTGAGCAGCCCCAAGCGAGTGAATCGGAGATTCGGCAACCGTGTAAGCAGTAAAATGAGTCACGCCATCATATGAACCGTAAGAGGCACCGAAATAGCCCAAACCTTCAGGTGTCAGTTCAACCGCCTCGCTCATATCACTCAGCCTACGCATGCCAATTTGCAAAGATGAAGCCCTCTGCATATTGTCCTGCAAGTCGTAAATAGTAAGTTGAGGCGTGGAAGGGTTGAAACGCAGTAAGCTCCGCCCAGTCCGGCGGGCACCTGGTTCGAGGTCAAATTCAGGATCAACTTCCGTCTTAACTCCAAAGGAAAAATCAGCCAAAGCCCATTTGTATGGCTTATTCGTAAGAGTATCGACATAAGAAAGTTCTTCTACGGTATGCGAAATATTTACATCATTCGCAATCGTTGGAAATACATCCGGAAACTGAGTCGCATTGATCGAAACGGGTTTCGAGGCAATGCTATGTGAACCGTAATTCTGAAAATCCGGCGTATTCGGCTTCGTTTGGTTCCAGCCGATCACAGTGCCCGTGAGCACAAGGGCATAATATAAATTCGAAGTATTCGGAAACAGACTATAAGTCAAAACCTGCGTGCCATCACGTGAGGCCTCTGGAGCGTAATCAAGGGCAGGCGTCTTGTATCCGGAACCGTCTTCCCAACCGATCGATGCATTGAAAATCTCATGCTTATCAAAAGCTTTCATGGATTCCATCGGAGTATTGAAGCCCTGAGATTGAATTTGAACTTCACCCGGGCGCATGACCAAATCCTGCGCTCTTCCAACCCGGGCATAGAAGAAATTGACCGTGTATAGGTCCTTGAAATTAAAGTATTTGGGGGCACCGTCGACGTAGAGCGTCAATGTATAGGGAGGGCGCCAAACTTTAAATGTAGTGGCCGTGCTGCTTGGAATCTGTAGCCCGATGTTACTCGGATTCCAAATCGTGAAAATGGGGTCGCAGACAAGGTGAAGATTGTAAGTCTCCGGCGAATCGGCTGTCGCGGCCACCGTTGTCGCGGTCAGGGAGTAGACTAAATCGGTTTTCAATACCGTGAAATGCTTATAAGCCAGGAAGGGATCATCCGCAGCGTCAGCTGGGGTCGCTTCCGCCACGAAAAAAGGTGTGCCGGCAGCAATTGCTCCACCGTCTTCGTGTGCTGGTGGAGAATTCAGATACTGTATTTCCCCCCACACATTAAAGTCACGCCACATTTCGAACCAAGTAAAGCCATCTTCACCATTGGCCGTATACAGAGGGTCATCAACATCGCCCAGACCTTCATACAAAACCAGAACATCATTCAAATCATCCAAGGGCTGCTGTAACAACAGGCTCAGGTCCTTGCGAAAGCCCCCCGAGCGAACATTGGTTAAGAGCCCTTCGGCAAATAGCGAATAATCGTGGCGGTATGGGGTGGTGGCCCAATCAAGACTTGCATTAGCCACACTAAACTGCGCATCACTCGACAACTTGGCGACATCTTCTGCGTCGATTCCGGCTCCGAGTAGAAACTCGTGATTCGCACGGGGAAGCGATTCCAGCTGATCCATCGCTTCCTCCTGATTCGTGGCAGCCACCAAAGGATTCCCCAGCTTGGCTTTGATATTTTCATCACCGACCCACCAAGCATAGTTTCCAGTATCCTCAATGGACTCCACTCCGGCTTCAACCTTCTCCGAGACCGTTCCACTGGAATCGGATTCAGACGGCACCAAAGTCACAAGCGAGCTCGCCAGATCCGCGCCATTCTCAACTGACTGGACATCGGACACAACCGACTCGCTTCCCGAGAGCAGCCAACGCTCGAAATTCGGCGACGGACGTGTCGCGCTCGTATCCGGCCAGGCATCATAAACTCCAGTCCAATGCTTGCGTGCACTGGTATCATCGTCAGTCAGACGCTGCCCTCCCGGGGCACTGATTCTCTGATCCGGCCCGAGCGACTTCTGCAGCTCACCTAAACCAACCAAGATTCCAAGTCGGGCGTTCTGCTCGGCATGAAGCTTTTGAAGCGCCACATGGGCACTACTCGTTTCGACCTTCACCAGACTGACCATGCTGAGGAGCAGCAATAAAATGAGTGCCATTAAGCTGAGACTTACCACCAAGGCAAAGCCTGCGCTTCTTCTTCCTGACAATGTAGAATGACTCATACGCGTTAAATTCATTTCATTCCCCGGAGACCAATAAACTCGTTGATCGAACGGTAATCGATGCGCCCATTATTTGAGTTTCTAAATATGAAATAATAGGAACGGACTCCTTGCTGATATGTCCTGCGGCGGCTACAAAAGACTTTAGCACCTCCACCCGAAACCGGTTCATACATGCGCAGCCCAAACCATGGCTTATCCTCATATTCCGGAGCCTCGGCAATGACCGGGTCAAGTGGCTGCACAATCGTCACCTCCTCATTGAATTGTGCCGCAATCGGCACATCAAGCGTGTTGAAAAACAAGAGCGCCCCACCTTGAAAATGCTCCAATGACGCATTGATCAGATAAGGCTTCAAAAGCTTTGCTCCTGGGACAAGTAGAACCACAAACTCGTCGCTGGACGCCTCAATCTGAATCGATGACACAAGGCGAAAGCCATCTTTCGAAGCGGAATCCTTCAACCACATGTATAATGCCTTGCCCTTGCATGGTAACGCCTGACTCAAGCCACGCGCGCCAACGAGAACAGGCCCCGATGGAGGTAGCACCCCACCCGACTCGCTATCAATCTCCAGCTCCGGCTTCTCGCTGTAATAAAGTTCCAGATTCTGCGCCTTTTCGGTCAGCAATAACATGCGAACCGTAGTCGCACCCCCTTCAGACTCAGGCTGCTGAACAGCCTGTCCCCACAAACAGATCGGCGCCAGCCAAAGGCCCGCGAGAATCAATAAAATCACTCGCGCTACCAGAGTGGAAGCAATGGGAACAAATGTGCGTCGTGGGAAAACCGTCAGAATCATAGTAGATAAATGTGCAAAGCAGACAATCTAGGGCAATGTGTTTGAGCAGGAACAAAAGGGATAAGGTAGTTAACCCACACAAAATGTAATGCATTTCATACTACTCAAGACATCTCGGCCGTCAAGTGCGGATACTGAGAAGGAGGAGAATCGAGCATATATATGATTCGAACAGTTCAAGACGATCGCAAGAACTGAGCGGTTTTCCCTATAAAATAAAAAACCATAGACTTAGGACATCCGGTCTCAGGGGTGGTCGATGTCCAAGTATTCAATCCGAATATCGCCGTCTTTATTGTCCGAACGGATTTTCTTATCAATCCAGACCTTTTCCCCGGCGACAGCTTCAAAAGTGTTTTCCTTCACGACAAAGGAAGTGAAGCCCTGCGGTCCCCAGACCATATTCCGTCCGAAGGTGACATGAACCGCTTGGTGCGGAATCTCCTTGAAGGTATTTTCGTAGATTTTGACCCGGCCACGATCCCCCCGGCGCAACGGAGTTGAAAAGAGGATGGCCGAATGCACGGCATGCTGGCCACAGGACTCAAAGAGGTTGTCATGCACATTCAGCTCGTTCATCGCCCAGCCCATGGCCGGTTGGTAAACATAGAGCCCAGACAGGAAGGTGTTCCGGATTTGGTTATCTGCGACTTCCACCTTCCCGGAGATCACCGTCAGACCGGCCCCCTCGGTCGTCCCATCGATCTGATTCCCACGGAGCACGACGTAGTCACTGTCACGCAGGATCGAACCACTGTAACCCACGTGAATGCCGCTATCACGGATATTACGAATGTCATTTTCTAAAACTTTAACCCAGCAGGACGCCTCAACGCGGATGCCATACTGCTTCGAACCCCGGATCTCACAGTCCCGGACCACCGCCTGATTGCAGGTATCCAACTGGATCGCCGGTCCATTGCCACCTTGCGTATGGATCTCCTCGGCCCAGACGCCGCGGCAGCCGGAAAAATCGAGTAAAGCACGGTTCCGACGAAGCATAACTGAGTGAGAAGCCTGCAAGGCGATGCCACAGACGGCCACATCCTCACAGGCAACAAAACGCAGGCCCTGATGCTCCAGGCTGTCGAAAACAAGCAAGCTGCCAGCTCCCTCCCCCATCACACGCACATTTCGACGTTCGGCGACAAGAAGATGATGTCGGATTGCAGTAAATTCGAATGTGTCCTCCCCCTCGACTGGAGCGATACGGTAGGTGCCCTTCGGTATAAAAACAGTGCCCCCGGACTCCGGCAGCGCATCGATCGCCTTTTGGATGGCGGCACAATCATTGGACTGGCCATCGCCCACCGCACCAAAATCGCGGACATTCAAAGTAAGCTCACTGTCCGATGCAGGTCTTTCCGGCATCGGCCGGTCCGCAACAGCTCCGGTCGGCACACGGGCGAAGGCATAGACATCACGATATTCTCCCGAATCCGCATCCACTTGTTCCAGAGATGCCTCCACCGCGCTCTGCGCATCGGCATCACCACTCAGATGATCCAATTGTGCCTCGTTGGAAATCCGATTGTGGGCGGCTTGAAGATTATGAAATTCACCACGGACGACGAGGTCCGATGCGTTCGCAATCATGGTGTTATTGCGAAAGGTCAGATCGGAGCAGAGAGGCCCGTCGCCTCCATCCTGCCCCATGCCAAACACTACTCCCCCGTTCCGGCCACCTTCAATCCGGTTGCCCTCAAAGAGGACATTCTCCAGCTTACCGAAGTAAACCCCATGTGTCTCCGCACCATAGATTTTATTGTTCGTGACGACGCCATCCTTACCCGAAAATTTTAACACTGAGGAAAATTCGGGCTGAGTGTAATGGCTCCGGGGGTTGTCTGCGCGCGCCGCCAGGCCACAGCGAACCAGCGTATTGTCCTTGATGATAAAATCATTCGGATAATCGCCCCAAGAGGTGATCCCACTCCCAAAGGTGCGTTCATACCAATTGCCCTCGATTCGGATATCCGATCCTCCGAAAATAAAGCCACGCCCAAAGGCAGGCCCGAGCGAGGTATTGTAGAGCAAATTCAAATCCGTAATCCGCTCGTGCCCTAATTTGCGGAAATAGATCATTGAGCCATTGTCATCCATCGGCTCCTCCATGTGGGTGTAGGCCATGGTCACATGATTGCTCGCATCGAACTTGATACTGTCCGCCCGCGTATTCCGCACATCACAATCGACCACCCAAATGTTTTCACCGTGCCAAAAGCCGATCCCAAGCTCTCCCTGGTCGACATAGACGCCAGTCAACTGAATGTCATGGCATTTCGTCGCACGAAAGGAGGATCCCATTTTGATATCCCCGCCCCGACGCTGCCGGAAAAAGGGCGATTGGGTGATCGACAAATCCCGCAGCGACACATTTTTCGCTTTGTCCAGCGAGAAGCCGGCGACATGAAGAGCATATTGATCTCGGTCACCGGCAAAATCAAACTCGAGGACCGTCTCCATGCCTTCGCCAACAAAGTGAATATCCTCCAAACGCGAATGTTTCAAGGCCGGCCAAATACTGCCCAGTTTCGGACGCCCGTAGTCCATCACCGTCGCAGTCGGGTCCTCCTTGTCATGGCGGAACAGATAGTGCCCCTTCGGAATGAAGATCACACCGCCACCCTGCGCCTGAAGCTGTTCCACCGCCTGGTCGAAGAATGGATTCGAAATCTGTTCCCCATCTCCAAGCGCACCCAGCTCCTTCACATTCACGACCGGCATCGCCTCGTAGTTGATATGCGGCATCGCCTCCAAACCGGGACGCTCATAAAAGGTATCCGGAAGATTCTTGACCTGATCAGCCAAGATCGACCCCGTCAGCACATGAGTGCCAGCCAGCAGAGTGCAAAAGATTTTCAGCAAAGATTCGGAGCCAAGGAACTTCATCGGAATCCCCTGATCATTCAATCACAACGCCTTGGTTCGCGCCGTCCTTGTCCTTGAGTTCCCCCTTCTTCTTATCCGGAAGCTCGGTCGCTTTCACACTGAGAACATGGACTTGGGAGAGGTCCCCCGAAATAATTTGCGGACGTGGCCCCACAGTCAGTTTGCCCAATGTCGGATCGATGCTCCCATAGCGGGTTTTCAATTGGCCCCAGACCAACTCATAAGGGCCCATGCCAGCGATTTGGACCTGCAAAGGCTTTGAGGTATCTCCTTCGTTCTGAAGTTGCACACCATAGTAGCCAGTGACCGGACTGTTATAACGCTCGTCACGAAAACCCAACTTCTCACGACTCCAAGCAGCCCACTTCTCTGAGCCGTCCTGAGCCTTAAAACGCAGGATATATACATTCGGATTCGAAGTTTCAACCCGTCCCAGATATTCGCCATTGCTCACGAGCTCGGACACATCGGCCAGCGAAAAATAGGCCGGGCGCGGACTGCCGGAACCATGCGAAATGCCAAAGACATCGTTGGCCATATTGAAATACCACAGGCCCTTGATCTCAGGGATCGTGCGAGACAGAAGCACCAAGCGTGCGATATGATCCGCTTGGACGTAGTGGTCAACCCCAGCACCGGAATGCGTGAACCAGCCGACTTCAGTCACATACATCGGGACGGGCTGGCCATTATTGTAATCCTTCGCATAGCGATCCTGCAGCTCACGCATCCAGCGAATCCAGAGCTCCGGATCTTCCACCGCCTTCACATAAGTGTGCATCGCAAGCCCGTCACAATTTTGAATCAAGCCATACGACAAGACCTCATCGAACCAGCCACGCATTAATTCCCAAGGGTTCTTACTATTCAAGTCCGGCTTGCCGGAGTGGACCGAGAACATGGCGTGTCCCCCAGCCAGAAAGGTCACGTCCGGATAGGCCTTCTTGAGCACTGGATAAACCGATGCCACGAAGTCTGCATAAAGTTTGGGATCGGGACGCTTACGCGGCTCGCCCTTCTTCCGCGGAACACCGAGCCCCATATCCCATTCATTCCAAAGCTCGAATGTGTGCACCCGTCCCTTGAAGTGTTCGATCAGGAACATGGCATAACGGATGTAGCCCGCTTGCGCCTCTTCGGAAAGCGGGTAACCGCCCTCGTCATAGAACGGATTGCCATAGCTCAAAATGATCAGCGGATCGATCCCCTTCGCCAAAGCCGTGTTGACCATCTCATCCGCATAGCTGGGCACCTTTAAGACGCCTTTCTCTTTTTCGACTTCCTTCCAGTAAATCTCGTCACGAAACGACATGATCCCGGCGTCTTTCAACCGTTGCGTCGTCGATTCGATACTGTAACCTTGAAACTGCTTTCCCATGTGCGTCACCACACCTAGCTTGAAGACTGGTGCGGTCGAATCAGCATCCGATGTCGCGCCGACTTCTTCAGCATGCAGCGTAAAATGAGAGAGGAGCGATAAGCTAAGGCCAAAAGCGACCTGCTTCAGAAGGTTCAATCGAGGTATTGTCATGTGGAATCAGGGCTCAGCATGCAACGCATTGCATTTTGCAAAAATCAAGCACACCAAATCGATTGGCAAACAAAAAAAAACGGCATTCTCCTCGAATTTGCCGGCACGCCAAGCCGTCATGTCCGCCGTAGCCTCGTGCAGAGGAGGAAGCCTCGGCGAAGGCTGGTCGCGCTTTCGCTGTAGAGATTTTGGGACGCTCTGATGTCCCTTCCACTACCGACGTCGCACAAAGACGTAACCAAGGCCAATCAGGCCGAACAACAAGGCATAAGTCGAAGGTTCTGGAACGGCGGTCACCGTAAAATCATCCCAATAAGAAGTCACCTGACCGCGCACACCAACATAGCCCGAAGAGAAGGTGCTATCCTCAACTTCGATTGAAGCGACGATCAACCCATCGTTATCAATCAAATCCGCACTAATCGTAGTCCCTTCAAATGTGGCGACAAGCGTCCAGACCTGAGGGTACACGTATGCGGATGGGGTTTCAATGTTCGCACTACCGATCTTCGTAGCATAGGTTGTCGCACTCTGGTCAAAGCAGTATAACTCGAAGCTCGTCGTATTGTTGATTCGAAATGTATAAAAGTTCTCTCCCGTAACGTCACTACGACCAACAATACCCGTTGTACCAGAATTAGATTTGAAGAAATTGCTTACAATCGTGAAGTCATCGAGCGTCCCATCATTCGCATAACCATTGTCAAATGAACCGGTGTATAACGCCAATCCATTTCCAGAGCCATTGAACCTGAGGGCGTCATTGTAATAATAGAAGCCGTTCGTCCCAGAATCTCCGACGACCCCTGAAACCACGTTCCAGTCCGTAGGCATATCATAGTTCGTCCCTGTAAAATCCGTCGTAAAGAGTGTTTGCGCCTGTATCAGCGCACAGAAAAACATGGGGGCGAGAAACTTAACATATTTCGAGACCTTCATAATTCAATAACTTCGGGATAAACAGAGGGCAGGTACGAGGTGTAATGTATTACAGAGGTATATTTGCGAGTCAATACCGAAGCCTCAAACAATCCCACGCATCTCAATCCTCTCTCCTTCCTTCCCTAATAACTCAACCAGTGCGTCATGCAAAATACGATGTTGAGGGTTCTGTGGATCAAAGTTGACGCAATTATTCTCCGATCTGGCCGGAAGGTCAGCAGCCTGCAGCGATTCAACGGACCACTTCCCGCTTTCATCCGGCGCGATCGAGTAGATCAACTCACCGTCAAACACAGACCGCACCCGCAATACGGAGGACAAGCAGACATCCGAAACCGCCGGAGTCATCAGGGAACTGCCCTTCAGCCGCAGCGGAGATTCGATACCGGCCAGCTCCAGCAGGCTCGCATACAAATCCATCGTATTACAGGGACGCTCGTCAACCGAGGCCTGCTGCGGGATGCCGGGCCCTTCGATCAGCATCGGCACCCGCACGGACTCCGGAGCCGGACTGCCCTTGCCCCGGAAAGGCGAGTTGATCGGATCGGTCCCGAGATAATCGCCATGGTCCGAAGTATAGATCACGATCGTATCACGCAATAGCCCGGAAGCGTCGAGATAGGCCCGTAAGCGCCCCATCTGCGCATCCAGCGAGCTGACCATGGCGGCATATTCCTTGGCAAACCAGCCATAGGACGAGCGGAAACGCGGATTCACATTCGGTGGTGCCGGAAACATCCCGGGCTCATAGAGATCGAGGAAAGGCTGTGGCACGACCGGAAACACCAACCACAGCGGGAAACACTGGCAGAACCACCAATAGGAAGAGTAAGCTTCTTCCGGCAAGCCCAGCCCAAGCTCGTCGTTCAATAGACGTGCCCGATCCAACGCATCCGGCATCTTCTCAAACTCTTCCTGGACCGTCGCATTGTGCGGCGGATGCCAATTCATCTGGATAAAGAACGGCTGGTCCGGGTCGCGCACTTCACTCATGTAGCGCATGGCGCGATCCGTCATAATCTCCGGCTCATACAAACCGGACCAGCGCCCTTCCAGTTGCCCCTCTGCATCGTAGGCCGGCATGTCATAACTGAAGTGCCCATTATTCCAGCCCTCCCAATGCTGCCAAGCCAAGCGTCGGTCCGGAGCGACGTATTGCCCCGCCCGCCCCGATTCTTGCCGGTTCCAGTGGCATTTGCCGAAATAAGCGGTCTGATAACCGGCATCCTGAAAGAGCTCGGCCAGCGGCGCCCCCTCCAGACGATCCAGCTCAAGGTGCCCACGGTTGTCCTCGGCACCATGCTGGAAAGGATAAACCCCCGACTGCAGGCTACAGCGATACGGCATGCACAGTGGAGCCGATGAGACACAGTTACTGTAGCGAATTCCACGCTGCGCCATACGGTCGAAGTGAGGCGTCTGCACAACCGGATGGCCGGCACTCCCGAGAAAATCGGCGCGGTGCTGGTCCGCGACAACCAGTATAATGTTGGGCGATTGAGTCATGGCTATCCGAGTGTGGTGTCAGTGAAGTTCACGCCATTAAAAGCTTGGTCTGTAAGTAGCGCGCCGCTTTCCTGGCCTGAGCTTGTCGATGGCAGCAAGCGAACGTCGTTGTAAGCGTATGCTCTGCACGCTTGCTGAAGCGGCGCGCTACTTGCAGAACTCGGATGACCGGCCTGTTGATCCTGAAAATTATTTTGCTGACACCACACTAGAACAAGCGATCTCCCTACGACCTATTTAATCAAAAGCGGGATGTGCTCGACGAAATCGGGTTCCTCCAGCGTCGCGAAATCCGCACCGTAAATCCCCTCCTCCGGTCCGATGGCGAGGGCCGACTCGTTGGCTTTAAGACCGGCGAAACAACGCTTCCCATCCATCTCCAAACTCCAGAGTCTCTCGTTCGACTTCCAGACCAAGTTGCCACACTTGCGGTGAACCGTCGGGACACGCACCGGCTGCGGACTCTGAATTTCGCTGCCCAATCGGCGGATCAGATACAACCACAAAGGAGCCACGAAAGTGCCGGCAATCTGGAAGACCGCATCGCCGCCACGTAAATTCAGCGCCTGGGTGCCATCCGCATACACATAGGCTGCGAGCGTCCTCTCCAGACGATTCACAATCTCCTGTTTCTCTTGGTCGGGGAAACGAGCCAGGTGCGCCTTCATGTGCCACAAAAGATACGGTAGGTCTGTCAGCACATGTGGATATCGGTCCCAACCAATGATATGACTCTTATCGACCGGATCCGTCTGCGCCCCCCAGGCGAGATAGAGCAAACCATCGTCTTCTTCATATGCTGCGTCGAAAAGATGGGCCCGGACATTGTCGATGACCTGGGATATCCGCGCGTCCTCCGTGCAGGCGTAAAGATACTCCAGCACATCGAGGATCACGTAATTATAGCCCGTGCGTTCGGCAAAATTCGGCTTGTCACAACGCTCGAACAATCCAAGCGCCTCGTAATAAACCTCCGGGCTAAGGAAATAATCCAACGCCGGCTTGCCGTATTGCTCAAAATAACGCGCTTCCCCGCAGACCTTCATGTATTTGGCCATCGCCGCGATGACGACCAGATCCTGGTTCGTCACGCCGCAGAAACCCGGTGTCTTCAAGCGACCGGCCCATGTGTTACCATACTGCCACCACTCGCGGCAGAACCACTTGAAATTCCTTTGAAGTGCCAGATGAATACGCTCTTCACGGTCCGGGAGCGCATGCTCCCAACCGAGGTAGTTCAATAGAGTCAGGCAAGCGAAGCCCTGATGGATCGGACAGGTATTGTCATGATCCGTCAAGTAAGTCGGCTCCCCCGCATCCCCTGAGTGAAAAAAGCCGCCGTCCGGTGCCTGGAGGTTCAAGACATTCGCAACGATATCATCGGCGAACCAGCGCCAGCGCGCATCGCGGGTGTGGTCGAACAGCTGCATCATCCCCTTCAGATAAACATACGACCGGGAAATCGTTTGGCCGTGATAACGGCGCAGCAAACTCGACTTTTGCCCCCAGCAGGCATGCATCTGAAGCTGCCCAAAACGCCCCACGCCCTGCTGCCAGCTCATTAGCTGGGCCGTCGACATGTCGAGCAGCTCCTGGTTGAGCACCGTATTCGGGTCTTCAACTTTGCTCGGGTAATAGATTTCTTTGACTGCCATATACCTATTCAGAGTTCGTTTTAACCGGATATTGCGGAAACGGGGATTGGAATCAATTCGAAGCTTCAGCCTGCCAATCTCCTACGCTTAAAATGTTTCAGTCAATCCCGCAGTGTAACACATTACAAAAAATCACATCATGCGCCCTTCCATGTGCCCACGACCTGTATCACAACCGGTTCATGGAGACGCCCCCGCTCACGACGGAGTAACTGCGATACGACAACGTCCACAGCCTTACGGCCGACGACGTCCAGGTGTTGGTTGATTCCATAGGGATGGTCCGGCGTTGAACCCATATTCAGCAGTGCGAATGGTGGTGTCGCGTCGTCACTCTTCTGATAGTAGGCATCCACCGCTTTTAGAATGTCGTTATTGGCATATGTGATCACCAAGTCCGGCTGATATTGGTCAAGTATCTCATCGACTTGCCCCTTCAAATCTTCCCTCTGCCGGAGCAGCAAAAAGTGCCCCGACATGCCAAGTCGCTGACATTCCGGAATGAAGCCATCATGCCATTGGTGGTCGACCCGTTCATCCTGCCAAGCATCCAAAAGAAGGACAGGTCGCCGAAAGCCTCTATCCGCAATCTTCTTGAGCGCAGTTTGAATCGACGCAAAGGGTGAATGCACCACACGAGGCAAATCGGAAGCCTTGAAGGAATAGCCAATCACAGCACAAGCGAAGGCATTGAAATCAAAGCCCTCCAGGTCCTCACTACGCGTATAGGGCGAATCCTGAATAATCACGCCGGGAACACCGCGCGCCTGAAGAAGCTGCGACAGGCGGCCAGGTGTCATGTCATTTAGGGTAAGTGAAAACTCCTGCAGACGGTAGCCCATGCGTTCCGCCTGCTCGGCGGCAGCGGGAAAATATTCGCCCTGCCCCCAATTATACCCGGAAGCTTTCCCGCCCGGCCAATTGGTGATGTATGCGATGGTAGTGCTCCCCTCTCCGGGGGTCGCATTACGCCGATAAGATCCCAGCGCCGACAATAAGGGATGGCTCCGGTAGCCCAATCGTTCAGCGACCTCCAATACCTTTGTGCGTGTGGCTTCCGATATCCGTGAGTTACCTGCCAAGGCGCGGGAGACCGTCGAGTGGTGCACACCCAGCTCTTCCGCAATGTCTTTGATGGTCGTGATTCGCATAGGCAAACAGAATGTGCACATGTTTGCGCACTCGCACAGATTGAGACAAGACGGAAATTTTGAGTGAATGGAATGCGTCAGTTAAAGAGCCCCAAGCAGACTCGACTGATTCACTTCTAATTCAAACTGAACCCCTTCATTAACATGAGAAAAATGACACTCCTGCTCAGTTTAGCGGCGACCGCACTGCTCGGCTTATCCCTGAATGCGCAAACGACCCTGCTGCAATACGGTTTCGATGGCGATTCACTGGATCCCACGACCGAAGCAGCCAACATAACCGGCGGCACTTTCGACCACGCAAACTCGGCCACGACCGCAACCTTCTTCTTTTATACAGGCTCCACTCTCGGTGCCAGCCAACCGGCTGCCAATGTAGCCGGGAACAATCAGGAAAATTGGGCTTCCAACGACACGGATCCGAATCTCACAAGATATTATACGTTCACCCTGACAGTTGACAGTGGCAGCGTTAACTTGGACGAAGTCTCATTTGCATGGAACCATTCGACAAACGGACCTAAGTCATGGCAGTTACGTTCGGATCTGGATGGAGATAACTTCACCACAGTATTGGGAACCAACACAGTTTCGAGCGCAGACACAAACACCGTTGAGACCATTGTATTATCTTCCGCATTTGATGATTTTTCAGGCACAGTAGAATTCCGGATTTATGGTTACGGGGCAGTTCAAAATACTTCCGGACAGGGCTTCCGAATCGATGATGTCACTGTCTCGGCCATTCCGGAGCCCGGCACTTTTGCCATGCTCGCCGGTCTTTCCTCGCTGATGTGGGTCATGGTGCTTCGCAGGAAGAAATAGGTTCTTTAATACTTCTTTTCCAGATCATCACAACTCACGCGGTTTGTGGTTATCTGTTGGATCATCGACAAACTCAGTGGAGCAATTAGTAGTCGCTTCGTCTGCTCAATGCGAGCAATGGAGGCGGACCTCCGTGGCCGCCGTTCGTAGGCGAAGTCCATACTCAGAACTTGATCTGTAAAAGCTGGCGGCTGCGACAGAGCGCAGCCCTCCAGAACAGGAGCTTCCAATGCAATTAACCATAACCTGAATGGCGCTAACTGAAGGAGTCGGAACTAATTTTGAATCGAGAACGTAGGTGGCCCGCTTTAGCCGGCCACCCGCATGTGCAGACCGTTCCGCAAGTCCGCTCGGTCACACGGCTAAAGCGGTGCGACTACGGCACTGAAGCTTAAGTTAGCGCCATAGACCATGAACCTTGCTTTTTAGCCACCGGAGCAGGAACGGCAGCTGGAATGTCTGTTCTTCCGCTGGCTTTTTGAGTCCAATTCAATGAACATCCTACAAAGTCTAATGTGCACAGCTGCCTTAGTGGCATGCGGTGCCACCACAAATGCTCAATCCGCACAGCCGAATGTAATCCTCATTCTTGCCGACGACATGGGCTACGAAACCGTCGGTGCCTATGGCGGCACATCCTATGCGACACCGTCGATCGACCGGCTCGCGGATGAAGGCATCCGATTCGACAACGCCCACTCCCAACCGCTCTGCACCCCCAGCCGGGTGCAAATCATGACGGGGCGATACAATGTCCGGAACTACGATGTGTTCGAGCTGCTGCATGAAGGGCAAACCACTTTCGCCAACTACCTCCGCAGTGCAGGCTACCGCACCTTCATCGGGGGCAAATGGCAGCTGTCGGAACAGCAATCCGGTTCCTCACAGGATCCGATTGAATTCGGCTTTGACGAATATTACCTATGGCAATTGGAGCGGCGGCCCCAGCGCTATTATGCCCCGGGATTTGAAGCGACGATTCCGGCCGAAGGTTGGAATGGGGCTCATTTGAACTATCCGGCAGGCCCCGAATTCTTCGGTCCGGACCTGGTCGTGAACCAGATCAACAACTTCATCACCCGTAGCCAATCGGAGCCGTTCTTTGTCTATTACCCGATGCTGCTCCCGCACAATCCATTCCTACCCACCCCGGATGACCCGGACTACGATCCCACCGCCACAACAGAGCCGGATGATGCCCAATACTTCGGCTCGATGATGGCCTACAGTGACAAGATGGTCGGCCGAATCCTGACCCATCTGGACGAACTGAACCTGAGCGACAACACCATTGTCATCTTTGCCGGAGACAATGGCACGAAGGACAACGTGGTTTCCATTTGCAACGGACAGAGCATCCGGGGCGGCAAGGGACTCATGACCGATGCGGGCACACATGTCCCACTCATTGTTCGCTGGCCGAGTCATGTGCCCGCATCCAGCAGTAGCGACACCTTGGTCGATTTCACGGACATACTGCCAACCATGCTCTCAGCCGTGGATTTGCCGACCACAGGTGATCTCGATGGGCAGTCTTTCCTGCCTCAAATGCTGGGCCAAAGCGGCAGTCCTAGAGAATGGATCTACTGCTGGTATAAGCCTCGAACCGACAATGAATCGCAGGCCACGGATTGCGTCCAGAATACCTCATTTAAACTTTACCGCAATGGCTCCTATTTCGATCTGAATGCAGACATCCTCGAATCGACCCCACTCGACACAGGCAGTTTACTAGGCGACGCACTAGCCAGCTATCAAATGCTGGAGACCGCACTCGCCGGATTTGATGCTGATGTTGCCGACCGCAGTCTCGCCCCCCGCCTCGCAAACTCAAACTGGAACTCGGCGGCAATCATCAAACCCGCAAGAGGCGATTTTGTTGTCACAGCAGAGTCGGCAACCGACCGGAACGGCCCTGTGGAATATCAATACCGTTCACTCCCGGAGAGCCTGCTCAGTGAATGGACCCGAAGCAGCAAATATACATTTCTCTACAGCGGCACTCCAGGAGAGATGGCCATCACTTACCGCGTCCGAGACTTACTCGGCAACGAATCCAACTGGTCCGAAACACTCGCGGTTACAGTGCCCGAACCATTGAATCCCCGCCTCCCTATCATTTCACAACCGAATCAGGACGGCGATGCGGGTGCCCTAAACATCGGGCAATCCTTCACCATTCCACCAGACAAGGACGGATGGTTTCTCAGTGAAGTTCGATTCTACTCAACAGATAGCACCACAGGGGCCGGCAGTTGTAATCTCACGCTCTACGATGCCTTCACGGATCTCACCCATCGGGGCAATATCATCGCAACCTCGACCAACGCAGTGGCCAACCCGGGAACCTCCGGAGCTCTGATGCGTTTTCAATTTGATCCGATCAAGCTCGAAGGAGGCCTTCGCTATTATGCGGTAGTGAGTGACGCCGACGGCAACGCCTTGCCCTCCGGGCAAGGGCTCCCCACCCAGCGGGATTTAAGTGCACCCTACCCCGGAGGAGACAACCTCAAAGAAAGCGGCGCGAACGAAGCCATTGACCTTCGCTTCGAAGTGATCGCTTACGCCTACCCCGAATCATTTTCACAATGGCAATTGCTGCAACCGGAAGCTTCAGACCTGGGTTTCACAAACGCACAAAACGTATTCGGATTGCCCAATGGCTTATGCTATTTTTTAGGGGCCGCCCCGGAACACAGCCTCAGCCATCTGCCGGTATTAAACCCGGCAGAGAACTCATTCACCTTTCAAATCGCTTATGGTGTCTACGATTTGGATTGGAGCGTTCGCACGACTGAAGATCTCGCGACACCTAAAGAAGACTGGTCGGTCATTGCCCGGAATGATCCCAATGTGAATATAGACTATACAAGCCGGACGGTTGAAGTCAGTCTGCCGTTCAGCGGAAACAGCTTATTTGCAACACTGGAGGTGTATCCGGAAACTGAATAGACCCGCAGATCTTTGCAAAGATGAAACAGCCACCGAATATATTACTGATCACTGCCGACGACATGAACTGGGATGCCGTGGGCGCGTATGGTTGCCCCGTACCGGGAACGACTCCCAACATTGATCGACTGGCAGCCGAAGGCATGCGCTTCGATTACTCGCATGTCACGATCGCGGTTTGCCAGCCAAGCCGATCCGCCCTACTCACGGGCCGCTACCCGCACTGCAGCGGCGGTGAAGGCTTCCATAACCTGCGTCTGCCCGATGTGCCGATTCTCCCACAGTTGTTGAAAGATAATGGCTACCATGTCGGCATACTAGGGAAAGTCGGACACTCTACGCCTTACGCTGAATTCCAATGGGACCTGCAAAAAGACTTCGAGGAGCTGGGATACGGCCGTAATCCACAGCTCTACGCGAGAGACATGGAGGATTTCCTGAGTCACAAAGGGGAGCCCCAGCAGCCGTTCTTCCTCATGCTGAACTCGCATGATCCGCACCGCCCCTTCTATGGAAACGATAACCCGGAATGGTATGAAGACGACGAACACCCGGCAGCCATTCCATCGCGTTGCTTCAAAGCAGAGGAAATCGAGGTGCCGGGCTTCCTTGAAGACCTGCCTGAGGTCCGTCTGGAAATCGCCGAGTATTATAGCTCAGTGCGGCGATGCGACGACACCATAGGCGAAGTCCTGCGCGTGCTTCGAGAGGCCGGTCATGAGCAGGACACCATTGTCATCTTTCTCTCCGACAACGGAATGGCCTTTCCCTTTGCCAAAACCAACTGCTACCTCAACAGCACGCGCACGCCGTGGATCATGCGCTGGCCCGGCGTGATTGCTCCCGGCTCCCACAACAGCGAAGATTTCATTTCCGGGATCGATCTCATGCCCACGCTACTGGAGGCAGCGAACATCCCCTTCCCGCAAGGCATGAACGGCGCATCTTTTATCCCCCTCCTTGAAGGCCGGGAGCAATCAGGCCGAGACTTGCTGTTTACTCAGTTCCATCAGACCGCAGGTCACAAAGACTACCCCATGCGCGGCGTGCAGAACCGGCGCTTTGGATACATTTTCAACCCCTGGTCGAATGGCCACCGCGTCTTCAAAAATGAATCACAGTCCGGCAGAACGATGCAGGCCATGCGCGAAGCGGCACAGACTGATTCCAGGGTCGCTGAGCGCGTCCAATTATTTACCTACCGTGTGCCGGAAGAGTTCTATGATTTTGCCAACGATCCGGATGGACGTCATAACTTGATCAATCATCCGGAATTTCAAGAGACCATCAACAATCTTCGGAACACGCTCGAAGATTGGATGATCGCGACAAACGACCCCGCCTTGCCGGCATTTCAAAATCGTAGCTCAGACGAAGCCGTCGAATCCTGGATGGAAAACCTTCCTCTCAATCACTCGAAATAACTTCCAACTCTGCCCCAGAACTGAAAAGGGCGCAGAAATTAAAAACGAAGCACAATCACGAGACATCAGCGATTTCTGAATACAGACTGCTCTAGTGTGGTGTCAGCGAAGTAAGCTTCAGAAATACACCTGGTTCTTAGAAGTTGTGAAAGCTAACGGAGCTAGGGCGTCCCGCCCTAGTCCCCTGCAACGCTCTTATATCAGGGCAGGATGCCCTGACTCCGTTGACGCCAATCTTAAATGTAAGGCACTTCGCTGACACCACACTAGAATCCTGAAACGCAGACCCGCAGGAACATTTGTCCGCCAGCATCCATTGCCTTTGCATAGGACACTTGTTCGATCGCGCCTAAATCAATCTGACTCACCTGAACGAACTCGGTCTCGTGCCACTGAATCAAATTTGTTGACCACTGGGGTGCGTATGTCAGCGAGCTATCCAAGTGCTGACGCGGGTAGCTCAAAGACGCCCTCTGTGTCACATTATTGAATTCATATGCAGCGATAGGAAAATCAGCGGTGTTTGTCGGATCGGTATCAAATAGATATTCGAACACCGTCGTAAAGCCGTCGCCATCACTGTCAGATTCATCTGCCAGCGCGACTGGGCTGACCTCGTCGAATTGTGTTTTCCACAAAGTCAAATTGGTTTGCTTGAGCTCGAACTCGATCCAATTGAGATTAAAAATCTGTCCACCTGAAGTTCGACGAAGAACGAGTTTCCGGTCTGCACCGCCGGGTTTCACTTCAACATTCGTGAGCGTTGCAGTCTGCCAGGACTGCCAGCCACCGGTCGCAAGGCCATCCACCGAACCGACAAGCGCTCCCTCCAGAAAGCAATCGAGCCCGGCTATCACACCAGTATTGGCGGAGGCCATACGGAAATGGATATCATAAATCCCAGGAGCTAGATTGACCGTGTAGGCCAGCCATTCATTACCCGCTAAGCCACCGATGTTATACCCGCCCCCTGCATCACTGCAAATGGCGATGTCCACATCCTCATTGCGGTATGCGGTTCCCGTTAAACTATTACCTGCAGTGGTGTCATGATAAGCGACCCCCTCGCCACCCAGATCATAGTCTTCCGCTTCGAGTCGCCCGGGAATAATCGTGTTTGAGCCGGTGTAAGGTGTGCTGGATACAGTTTCAGGGAAAGGGTTGTCCACAACTGTTGTTGACGCTTCGGCAATCCGCAGATCGAGTTCATTTTCCAAACTTGCAATCAAACCGGCGTAAGTGGAGGGAGCACTGTAAGCGAGGTTGTTCAATTCGTCGGGATCTGTAAGGTGATCATAAAGTTCAACTTGGTCCGATCCACCATTATCCCACCGGGTCAATCGGTAACGATCCGTGCGTAGCGTGTAAGCAATATGGCTGGGATTGGAAAATTCAATTTGCGAGAGTGCACTATCGCGAACCTGCGAAGTGGCATCCTGCAATACAGGAGCCAGACTGACGCCTTCGATTGCATCCGGCTCAGGCAAGGCAGCAAGGTCTGCGACCGTCTTATAGAGATCGACAAGCTCGACGATGGACTGTGTGGACTGACCGTTGGCTGGAGCACCCGGCGCACAAATCATCAATGGCGTGCGCGTCGCAAGCTCGAACATGGTCGTTTTTTGATAATGGTCGTGCTCTCCCATGTGGTAACCGTGATCCGATAGGAATACGATGATGGTATGATCGCGCACACTATCGGAGGTGTCGCCATCACCATTCGGATCGTCCAAGGCTGCGATGACACGCCCGAGCTGATCGTCGAGGAAAGAGATGGTCGCGTAGTAGGATAGGATCGTTTGCCTCGCAATGACTTCCGATAGCTGACGCTGCTCCGGCCAGTGATCGCGAATACTGTAAACCGCTCCCGAAGGCAAAGTCGCATGGTAGTCACTGATCGGATCGGGCACCACTGGTAAGATGATATCGTCAGGATCGTAGAGATCGAAATACTTCTTGGGAGCCACAAAGGGCGTGTGCGGCTTGTAGAAACCGACCGCGAGGAAGAACGGTTGATCGGAATCCGTGTAGGCATCAATCAATTCGATCGCCTTCGTCGCCACCATCCCGTCCGAGTGATTCAGCGGGTCTGCTTTATCGATATTGTTCGAAGTCAGGCCCTCTGCTGGAAGGTAGCTGAGTCGTGCTCCAGTGCCCCTCCATCCGCCCGCCTTCCAACCGCTGCCATCGTTCTTGAGGATAAAAATCTCATCCTGAACTTCGGTTGAGTTGTCGACGCCCACGGGGTTGTAACGTTCCTGCCAAGACTGCGGATCGTCCTCGCCGTTCGTCCCCAAAGCATTCGGATTGCTCATATGGTAAAGCTTACCCACCCGTGCCACCTGATAGCCGTTGTTGATAAAATACTGCGGTAAAGTCACGGCATCCGGCAGTGTCTCCCGAACCGACGTATACAGGTCCTTGATATTCGTTTGATCTGGATACAGGCCCGTCAAAAAGCTTGCCCGTGATGGGCCACACACCGGCCACTGGCAGTAAGCACGCTCGAACTTGACACTCTGGCTGGCCAGTGTGTCCAAGTTTGGGGTTTGCGCCACGGGATGACCATAAGTCGCTATGTTGTGGTTCAAGTCGTCTGCCGTGATAAAAAGGATATTAACGGGGTTCATAAACCGGAGGTATGTATCAGAAAACGCCTCGCCCAGTGCCATTTGCCCGATCGCGCTGAAATGAAGGTTGTCATTACTCAAAGCACATTCATCCGTATCGATCAGATAGGCATTCAAGTCGGCAGCGGCCACTGCTTCTTGAGCCGCACGAATCCCCGCCAGTGAATCAGACGGCAAGTCCGTTTGGTGGATCGACAGCCGGCTGAGGAAAAACGGGAGAGCGGTTCCATAACGGGTGCGTATGTCAGCGATGAATTCGATTAAATCATCCGTATATTCCTGGGTCGACCGGCCCAACCGGGCGTCACGCTCACCCTGGGTCCAAAGCATCCCGACGATTTCAGTGGTATTCCCACCTGCTTTGAGCGCCGCGATACCGTTTGTGACTGCATTGCGGAAACTGGTATATACCGCCCCCGTTTCGGGGTCCCAGTCATTTGCCAAATCTGTGCCACCCGCGGCTGATTTAATCAGTGCAAAATGTTCATCTGGATACCGGTCCGCCATGTGACGACCGAAGGTGATCTCGGGCCCAAAGTTCGTTCCACTGGGCTGGAGAGCTGCAAGCGATCCAAACTCATAGAGTAAGACATCGCTTTGTGATACTTGAAGCTCGGCAGGTAGCTCTGAGGTAGCACCCCGACCGACCATATTCGACTGACCGCCCAAGAGAAAGACCTTATAATGAACTGCGTAGGCAGGCAATGCCAGTAACTTGAATAGAAGAAGGTAGAGTGCGAACTTTGAGAAACACTTCATGTTGATACAGAGATAACTTGCTAATGATTAGACGGTGAACGCCTGCAAAATTTTGGGGGCTCAAACAAAACAGAGACCTGGTCAAAAAAAACGCCGCTCCCAGTCTCGGAAGCGGCGTTAAAATCCGGGTCGGCCGACTACACCTGCCATTAACGGCGGCGCCAGACGAGTGTGACCATACTTAGCATTCCGGTAATTAAAGCGAAGGTGCCGGGCTCGGGGATAACTGCAGTCAACTCGAATGCATTGATATGTTGCGCACCAGTGCCAGAGGTCGATACGCTAGTTAGGGTGATGCGTCCCGAGCCATCGGTAGCAATATTGCTGAAGGTGTAAACCGAAGGCGAATCATTCGGATCAACGACAATGGTTTGCTCGCTAGCCAAGCCAGCATTGATAATCCAGCCGAGGGCGTCGCGATCGGCGTCATCGCTGACCCAGGACTGAATGCTAAAATTATACAGCAGGCTATCATTAAGACCGTCGAAGGCATAAGTCGAACCGTTTGAACCCCAAAAGGTATCCTCTTGAGCGGAAGTAGGCAGCGGGCCCGTCACCGGAAAAATTGCCGCCGCGTCATCAGCTAAGACGTCTAAACCGCCCATTCCGGAATTCCCCCCACCTGTTTGAATGAACGACACTCCGGTTGCAGCGCCGTCTGTATAACGCACCATGTCCGAGAAAATTACGTAACTCAACGTCGAGAAATTCGTGTTATCGGCGAGTTCTAGATTATTCCAGTATTCACCGGTAGCGGCTAAGGTCGTTTGGGCCCCTGTCGTATTTGTAAAATCGGCGACAATGGTGTCACCGGCTACGATTGCCGCGTGGGCAGATGGAACTGCGTTGAGTAAGAGCGCGGAGAAGAATGATGTCAGTAGGTAATGGGTGTTATTTTTCATGATTCAAATATTGAGAAAAGATTCTGCGGATATGTAAATAAGGGCGATTCTGCAAACATGTGCAGAGCTGTCTTTGAAAGTTCGATCAACAGAATCACTCCGGCATCGGGAAACTGTCGCCGGTTTTATCAATCCATTCCCGCATAAGCGCCTTCATCGCCTCCCGCTTCTGACGGAATCGCGTATTGAAGGCTAAATTGGTCATTTCAAAGGGATCTTCGTTCAGGTCGAATAAGAGCCATTCCCCGCTCTCGACGCAGGCATATTTCCAACCGTCTTTTGTAACCACACAACGCCAGGCATAACTGGATTCGCGTGGGCCGAGGAGCTGGAGGTAGGCACTCTCCGGCTCCTCACTGACGCGCTCCTCATAGTTTTTACCTGTTCGGCGATGAGAGTAGTCGAAACCTTCCATCCAATCGGGCACTTCGATCCCCGCCAATCCGAGTGTGGTTGGTGCCACGTCCACATGGTTGAGCAGACAAGGCGCATTACCCGCTTCCTGGCCATGATAACGCATCGGCACGCCTCCGCCGATGATGAAAGGAACACGAACGGACTCTTCGTAGGGAACACATTTTCCGAAACGCCCATGGCTGCCCATCATATCCCCGTGGTCGCTGAAAAACATGACATGTGTCTGATCGATCATATCCTGCTCCCGCAGCTCATCCATAATTCGCCCCACATTGTGATCGACATTCTCGATCTGCGCATAGTAACCGGAAAGGTCAAAGCGCGCTTGCGACTCAGTCATCTGTGGCACGTTGGGCCTTAGATCGAGCTGTTGCGCCTGATAACGACGATTCTTGGCGGGAGCCAGCCCCGGGATATGAGGCGGCTGAACTGATACCACCATGAATAACGGCGGATCGCCTTCACGGCGGGCACGAATCCGCTCCAGTGCCATATCCGTCAGGCTGTCGGCCTCATAAGCTTTCAACTTAAAGTGTTCGATCTCCCTGTCGCCATCGTGGCCGTGCAGGTAACAATCCCACTGACTGTTGTTATTCTCATAGCCAATCCAAGTTTTGAAACGGCCCCGACATTCCTTCGGCACCGTCCATGTGGCAGCCCGTCCATTTCTTTCTTTGAACCCCGCAATATGCCACTTCCCCAAATAGACCGTGTCGTAGCCGTGCTCGTTCATCACGTCAGTGACGACTGCATAAGAAGGGTCGAGTCGATCTTCATGCAGCTGAACCGAATGGTTGTGTGCATAGCGTGAGGTTAACATACTCGCACGATAAGGACAGCAAAGCGGATAGCCCGAGACAGCAGCTGTGAAATTTGTCCCGGCAATGGCCATATTATCCAGATTTGGTGTGAACACATTAGGATCGCCATTAGCGCCGGTAGCTTGTCCGCGCATTTGGTCGCAAATGAACCAAATTATATTGGGTGAACGAGAGTGACTGTCCTGATTCATTGGCTTAATGGATTATTCGAAACACCTTTCCACCAACTTAAGATTGCTTCGATGTTGATTGTCCTGCAAACATGTGCAGGACGCTCTATTTGTTGTGCATGTAACCATCAAAGATATTGCCGCGGCGACTGGCGTGCACCACTCCACCGTATCCCGGGCCTTAGCGGGGCATCCGCATATCGCAGAGGCGACACGCATCAAGGTTCAAGAAGCAGCCGAACGGCTTGGCTATCGCAAGCATCCCTTACTCTCGGCACTGGCCGCATACCGTAAAGATTCCAAGCCAGGACAGGACAGCACGACGATTGCCTACATTTCCAATTGGCCGGGAAACCGCGTGCCTGATTTGCACTGGGGACAACTGGAATATTTTCCCGCCGCAAAGGAGCGTGCCGAAGCATTGGGCTATCGCCTGGAGGAGTTTTCCCTCTCCCATGATGGAATGACCCCGCGGCGTTTATCAGCGATACTAAAAGCCCGGGGAGTCTGTGGTATCATCGTGCAGGATTCCCCTCATACGGGTCCCGCGGATTTTGAAGGTTTCGAGTTTAACGCATTTGCCTGTGTTGCGATTGGCTACTCGTTATTGTATCCACGCATACCGAGTGTCGCGCATTCTGCATATGCTTCCATGAAAAATGCGCTTCTTCACTTATTGGAGTCCGGCTATAAAAAACCACTCCTGCTCTTGTTTGCCTGGCAGGATGATCGTGTGGAAAATCAGTGGCAGGATAGTTTTGTGCCACATAGTGCACGCTTAGGTTTGGATGGCGATCTACTGTTGTTGCCGAATGAAAAGAATGTTTCAGATGAAGTCTTTAAAGCGATCCGTCATCACCAACCGGATGTCATCATTACGTATTCAAATGACATTCTACAAAAAGCCGCCAAATCCTATTATAAGGAGAAGCATTTGGAGCCGCCACTCATGGCGATTCTAAACAAAGGTTTACCCGGAAACAAATCGAGTGGCATCAATCAGCGCCTTGATATTGTCGGCCAGAAAGCGGTCGACATCGTGGTGTCCCATTTGCTTCGTCGAGAATTTGGAACGATCTCTGAAGCTATAAGTATGCAAGTAGCGGGAGCTTGGGAAGATCTGTAGCGATTTGTTTGTTCAGCCCCGGATTCAATACGGAAGCTACAACTGAACCCATCATGGTGGATAATCGTGGGCTGAATCAGAACCTTTATCCCACCGACAAGGATGCCTACGCAAAGCGACGCGTCGCCGTCATGAAGGAACACATCTACCGTGTCGACTAGTGTGGTGTCAGCTAAGTTCCTTACTTTATAAATGGGCGTATCTGGCGTCAACGGAGTCAGGGCATCCTGCCCTGATATAATAGTGTTGGTTGGGCACTAGGGCGGGACGCCCTAGCTCCGTTAGCTCTCACAACGCTTAAGAACGAGGTGTCTTTCTGAAGCTTACTTAGCTGACACCACACTAGATGCAGTTCCATAATATACAGACACACTCCGGTGGGAACTGAAGCTGAAGAACGTAGTCGCTCTGCTTTAGCAGTGCGACCCGTTTTGGCGATGCGGTATTGTGTTTACTTTCTGCCGACCGACTAAAGCGGGTCGACGACGACGGACAGAATGTGGACACCCAATCCCACAATAAAACCAGCAGCGAACTATATATAAAAGTCCGCCGCTGGTTTGATTAGGCACTCCGTGGTATCGGCTACCCCAGCTTAAGGCCGGAATCCCTTCCCGCTAATCACCTGCAGGAATCCAATTTCGCTGGAGAGCTTTGGCTCAGCCCGATACTGGAACGAGTAGGCTTGGCGCTCGCTTTGAGCCAGATCCCGGTCCAAGGGCTGACCATTGATAAAGAGGCGACGTCCTTCGGAACCGATCTGATAAGTCACGCGGATCCATGTGTCGGTATCGACGGGGAATTGGCTGCTGAGTTCTGGATACCAGCCCTTCTTCGGCCAAGCCCAGTGCGTAGCGGTGATATTTCCATCGGCATCCAAAGCGATTTTCAGCGTATTGAATGGTTTCTTCAAATCGCCGCCGCTAATCAGCGTTTTGCCATAGTCCTCCTTCGAAACCTTGATCCAGAAATCGATGGCACCGGTTTGGAGATCCCGCATTCCAGCGATTTTGATCAGATTTGTATTCTGTTCGCATTCGACATCTCCCTGCCCAGGACCACCTTGCCCCAGCATTTCAGCCCATGGAAGATAGCCAGCCTGAGTCGTGGGCTCGATCTGCGCTTTGACCGACCAATTCCCCTGAAGCTGATCTTCGGTCAACGGCACCAGATACTCGACCGATGTGGTGGATGTCATCTGATCCCCGGGCAAAAGGTCACCCGATAAGCGCTGCCCAAACATCGTGATTTTACGCACTGCTCCCAAATCCTGCGGGAACCTCCAGTCGATCGTAGCGGCATCGTCTTCCTTACCGGCCCAATGCGCATAGATTTTTTCGTCGCCCTTGACGAATTCGAGGAGGAACAGATCCGGATCATCCGTGCCCTCAGGAACAATCCGGCGGCTGAACTGATAGCCGTCCAGCACACGAAGCGTCGCCATGTAAGCACTACCAGTTTGACGCGGCACGTAGTATGGATGGGCCGTATGCAGGCCATAACGATGCTCGCTGTTTGTCGGGCTCGAACCCGCATTCATAATATCAAAATAGATCGAAATCGGAAAATCGAGCATGATGCTCAGCAGCATCTGGCGCGGCACGCGGATGGCTGCCCCGAGCTCTCCGTAGCGCGTGGAAGGGAAGCCCCACTCGCTATTCATGATCGGTGGCGGGGTTTGTCCGTCCTTCAAGTAGGGCGTCATCAGCTCGTGAATGATATCCATGTCCAGCAAAACATCTTCAGGCCGGTTACGACGGTAAGGGTGGAAGCTGAAAACATCCACATAATCAAGGAGCCCATTTTTGAAGCAGTATTTCATGAAATCCTTGGAGAAGGTCTTGTAAATCGAAGGCCCTGCAATGATGGCATCCGGATCCACTTCACGGATCGCGGGACACACCACTTTGATTAATGCCATGTATTCTGCGGGATCGTTTCCCTTCCAGAAGCCCGCGTTGTTTGGCTCGTTCCAAATTTCCCAGACAACCTTCTGGTCTTTATATCGCTTAACCAGTTCAGTCGAAAAATGGGTAAAGCCCGCACGTCCTTCGTCTGTGACAATCTTCCTCTGACCATGTGGCTCATAGAGCGGATTGGTATAATCCAGAATCGCAACGACTCCAAGGTCACGCGCCTTGGCGTCGGACATGAGCTTGTCGATTTGAGAGAAGTCGATCTCGCCCTTGACGGTTTCCTGCTTGTGCCAGGCCATGTCCATGCGAATCCATTTAGCCCCAACCGATTCACAGGCATTCATCCCTTTCTCATTGTCATACCAGCGTATATTGACCCCGTAAAGATTGGGAACGGTCTTACCCTGATCGAGCAGTTCTTGCAGATTAATTTCATCAGTCGATGCTTCAGTAGTCGTATGGGCGCTGGTCAAGCCAAGTAGACAGACGCCGGCTAAAGTCATTGAACGTAAGAGTGTTCGTGTTCTCATCATATCAGTCAGTTTGTTTATTTTCTAGTTAGCTTCTCAAATCCGGAAACCGTCCCGCTCGTTCCGACGAGCTCGTTATCCTTAAATTTATGGGTCTTTCGCGTCCTCCAGTCGTCGCCGGGGACCTTTTCCAGCTTCACCAACTCAGGGACATTCTCGATGTAGTTATCGTGTATATTGTAACCACGATCAAAGTAGGTGCGAATGAAGCGGCCGATGTTACGCACGTCATTATCGCGCAGCTCGATATCGTTGAAAATAAATGAGTAAATAAATGCCACCCTCGAGGCATCAAAGCCGGGTTCGACGATAACCTTGGTCCTTTCGATGAGCGCATCATGACCGGCACGATTACCACCAACACGGCCATCACCACCCAGATTGAAAATACAGGTATGGGTCGGGTTCGTGATCGTATTGTCCCATGCGTGGAAATTCTGTGAGCCGATCAGCTTATTCGAATACTTACCGCCGCCGATGTCCGCATGGCCAAAGAAGCACAGGCCGCCACCGGTCGCCTTATTGTTGTAGAACTCAACATTCCGGCAGTTGAAAAGATCCATGAAGTTATGCGCCCCCTTCGTGCTGGCGTATGCTTCGTTGTCGTGGATCTTGATGTTGGAGCTCTTTGTCATCTGGCAATATTCGTGATGATGCGTATCGCTCCTCACAGTGTTGTAGGCGAATTCGATGTCGTGTGAGCCCCGCTCCGGCACAGGGATCGTATCAAAATTACCACCATTGATCCGGAAGACATAGCCTCCGCCCTTCCCCCAGAAATTGTTTTCGGTAATGCTCGCATTGGCCGGGCAATGAAAATGAAAACTTTTGGGCACCTGGCTGGTTTCCTTGTCGTCGCTGACCACCGTATTCCCCTTGCAAACCAGGCTCTTGATCATGGTGTGCGCGTCACTGCCCGGATGATCGCCTTCCGTGGTGTAGACCTTCCCGAAATTACCCGCAGTCGTATAGCCCTGAAACTCACATCCCTCGATCCTCAGCGACTCGATGTAGCATTGTGCATTGAAAACAGCGGAACGGTTTTCCGCATCGCCCTCATCGACGAACTTTAGATTCTTCAAGGCAATGACCTTTGGAAAAGGATCCACATCAGTCTTGCTACCGAGGATCTGGAATGCCGTGAAGTAAGGAGTATGGCGTCCGTTCAGCTTGAGCGGCTTCAAGTTATTACCCGTCCGGATCGTCACATCCCCCTCCCCCTTCATGATCAGGTGGAGCTCCTCCGGAACCAGAACCGGCGTTTCCATAAGGTAGCTGCCTGCAGGAAAAACCATACAATCTTCCGGGCTCTTCCCTGCCGCTTCAATAGCGGCTTGAATAGCGGGACCGGCATCCGTATCCGAATTCGGCACTGCGCCAAAATCGGCTACGGAATAGTCCCGAGCGGATAATACGGATGCGAACATCAGTGGCAGACACCACATCGTTCGAACGAATCGTTGTTTCAGTTTCATAATTCTAAAACGGGTCTCTCGAAAATCTTCTGTTACTTCTTTTCCGGGAGTAATTCAGAGGGGATGGATTCCAGATTGATGATATGCTTTATCCCTCCACGAGCGTCGTTAAATACGATGAGAAGGGTGCGACGTGTCGGGAAAACGGGAACGATTTTTTCCTCGATCAGATCCCAATCTCCACCCTTTCGAACAGCGACTTTCATGCGGTAGGCTTGGCTTCTCGGGGAATATTCCAGCACCTTGATCTCGCCGGGCTGTAGGATTGCGGTCTCCAGATTCATTTTTAAGGCGACTTCCGTATCGGCCTTAGTGAGGTTGTAGGCGGTCAGTGCACCCGGACGAATGTTTTCAAAGCGGTCGACGACGACCCGAGCGGTGAAAGGCAACACCCCTTCACCTTTAGAGCGTTCCAGCAAAACGAAAAAGTTGCCCGGTTCTTCCGGAAGTGAAAACGATGCGAGCACCTTCCGCTTCGGTTTGCCGGAATCAGGATCGCGAACCTCTGTATAGAGTTCGACCGGTTGCTTATCCGGAACATCGATCGAATCTGATAGACTGTTCAGAGATAGCCCCAGTGAAATAGGCGCCCCATCCAATTCAGCAAACACTTCCCCTTTGATCTGCGCTAAGGGCAGGAAGCGGATGGTCGCTTGGGGCAAATTCGCCTGCCCCCAAAGACATGGGATGCAAGCAATCGAAAGAAAAATTATATAGCGAAGTCTCATATTTCTTCTGCGCTCAGCCACCGGAAGTGAACGATGGTAAATTGACGGCCAAATTTCAGGTTATCGGAACTCACGAGCTCACCGGGGCTCAAGGTCGCGTCCTCCGAGTCGTCCACATATTCAGGAAGACGCTGCACGATCGCTTCGCACCAGGCACGACCCGCAGGCACATTCGTTACCGGATTCAGGGTTTCACCGTAAGCCCGGATCACAAAGGTATCTGATCGTGCGGACAAGCCAGGCCCGAGCGAACTCATCATATCTGCCTGGGAAAGCATCTTGTTTATGACGCCGGAACGACGTTGATGCGGGGCTTGATAAGCACCGTCATCGGCGCGATACGCATCCAAGTCGTAATCCGACGCATAGGATGCGTCGCCAACATATATCGGACTATCATCCAAGGCATGGTTAACTGAATGCTCATATGGATTGCTTAAGTCGGGGTCGTAGGTCTGATTGATCGCCGCTTGTAGAACTCCATGTAAACCGGACTTTGTATTCACTAATCTCCGGTTCACAAAGTCTGCCATAGAGAGAAAGGGACCGCGCATTTTTACTTCCTCGACAATTTCTTTCGCCAAGGCATTGACCACCACCTCCAGTTCAGTCGGCATCGTATTAATGTTCAGAGTATCCAGGAGCAATTCGCGGTTATCTCTGAAATGAGTCGGGATTTGATTACTACCCGCTTTTGCATAGAGATCGCCATCTCCAGTAGAAATCCGCGGCATGGCCACATTTAAGGGCATCGTCTCATACACTTTCGTATCCACATTGTATTTGGTGTAGGCCAACTGATTCCCACCGGATAGGATCGCCCGCCAAGCCTGCTCTGATGTCGAATTGATATTAAAACTGCCAGCCAGCATCAGATTGGCAGCCGCTTGTTTGTAAGCCTTGCTACCATTTAACTCATCAATATCCGGCGCATTTCCATCTGCTTGTTCATGGTAGCGAATGCGTGCATTAGGTAATGGTTTCGCATCATCCACATCTTGCTGTTTCCAATCATTCGGAAACGTTGAAACAAAGAAGCGATCCCAGAACATTCGGTTCACATGCCAGGAGATATCATAATAGCCGTGCGTGAAGGTCGTATCAGTAGCCCCCATTAATTTCCCGGACTCATAGGTCAAATGACGATTGTTTCCACTCGGACCGCCTAAGCGGAAATCGGCCTCACTATTGCCAAATGCATACGATGGGTAGGCATCCACTTGTGAGAATGGTGCCTGCTGCAACTGTCCCAGAGACATCAAAGACACAGATCCTGAATGTCGTGCTTCGAAAAAGATTCCGTTATTGTAGGTGTCTGAACTTGTGGTAGTTCCGGCCTTGGCATACTTGGAGTCGTTGGATCGCCCCGTATTCAAACGAGCCAAATCGCCCTCGTCATATCGATCAGCCAAGGCAATTGGAACTAAGCCCTGTATCGTGCCCCCGCCCATATCGACCGCACCCCCAAAAGTAATATTACCACTCATTTGCGAGTCGTCGTATTCCGTGCGCGTGGACAAGGGTGCACGCGGATTCGACTGACTCAGCCAACGCAGCGGCATCATCCCCCCACAGTGGCTGTTCTGCCCTCGGCCTTCCAGATAAGTTTGAAACTTAAAGATCGCCCTTGGATTGATCGGATCCGTGAGCTCATCCGTGCTCATCAAATTTCCCCTCCAATTTTGTGAAAGATTACCGTTCGAGCGAACCGCATAAATGCCGTTCACACTGCTCTCCCTGGATAGCATACGGACGTTGTCGACGACCTGAAAATATTGTTGAGTATCCAAACCATCCTCAGGCGCCAGCACGACCTGCATCGGATCGCCGTTCATGTCCGCGGGTGAAAGAAAGACCATGAATTTATGCCGATTCATCGGCGTATAGAGTCCAAGGTCCACGCCCGTATGCATCACACAGTAGGTGCCTTTGAAGGCAAAACGGTCCGCACGCAGCATTGCATTGGAACCGGTATACGCCTGCTCGTTGTCCGGATCATATTCCGGATGATGCAGGATGGTCGTCCCCGGAGCCAGTTCCTCGGTCGTCACTTTGAAACTGAAGAAATCGTCGCGCCCCGAACTGCCGCGCGTGCCCTCTTTATAGACACTGAAGTCATAGCTATCGATCAGGTTGTTCACCTGCAATTCGTTATTCTCGATGCTACCATTGCCACTCGTATCCTCGACTGAGTGCACTTGAAACTGCACTTTGGAACCCACTGCATTGACCGCAAAACCGACATCGTAAGTTGCCGCTGGAAGCGGCTCGTCGTAAGGATTCCACAGACCGAAAAAGGGATAGAGGCGAACCAAAAGCTCATGGCTTGTCTCATCCATGGAGAAGCCCACTCCGAATGAGAAAAAGGCAATTACCGGATGCCGTCCGGCGGTATTGCCGTCGGTCTTGTAAATTTGAGCCAGATCCTGCCCCTTTAGATAGGAACGAAGCTGTCCCCAGGTCGGCAGGCCAAAGTCGTCGCTGCCTTCAGCGGGAAAAATAGTATCGGAGTCAACCGGGGCTCCGGAGGCTCCATTTATTGCAGCCATCAGCTCCTTCTTCAATCCACCGGCGTAAGTATCGGCCAACACGCCCGAGCTAAAAGCTGTCATATCATGAAAGTGCTCCCGGATCGCATCCTGCAAATCACCGCCTGCCGACTCCGACGCAATCCGCAGCTGGTCGGTTTCGCTGACCACTCCAAGCTGCTCGCTGGGGATATCCGTATACGACGCCCCAATGGCTCCCCCACCCGTCGCATCCATCATTTCAATGCCGGCACGCTGGGAAGTCAGAAAACTGTAGACCTTATTCGCGTCCGCATCAGACGCAGCGCTTTGCTGCTGATAGTTCTCCTCCAGATTCACACGCGCCTTCATCCCCTCGTCACCCACCCAGTAGGCATAACGCCCGGCAGTGCCCCCCTCGCTGGCTTCGATCTCCACCGCAGGTGCGATGACATAATCCACATCCGAATCATCGGCAGTCGTCGTCGGAGCACCAACGAGCAAGCGGGCGGGTTGATTCGCGATCTTTAGATCGTCGGAAAAGGCGTCCACACTTAGCATGGCCGTCGGCGTCGTCGAAACTCCGGGGCTGTAGACTGGATTGGAAGTTCCCTGAACCGCTCCATCCGACTCCACGGTATAAGTTTCAAGCCCCTCGTTGCCACTGACCAACCAGTTAAGCAAGCGCGGTGCGTTGACAGATCCGGTCGTCGTGTCGAGGTCATTGGCGATTTGCGACGGGCTCTTGGAATAGTCTCCGGCATTCCCATTGCCCCAAGCCGCCAGCCAATGGCTTTGCCCGGCCCCTGGTGCGGTCGTCAGTCCATTTGCATTCGCACTGTCGTATAAATCCGCACGGGTTGTCGTCCGTTGGTCCGGCCCCAGATTCTTCTGCAGCTGCCCCAAGGCAATCGACAGTCCAAGCATGGCATTCTCCCGCGCCAAGGCCTGCTCCTGCCCCGTTGCAGCAACTTTAGTTTCAACCCGGCTCAGCGCGACAAAGGACAAACAGAGCAAGAGGATGAAGGCCATCAAACTCAGCGCAATGATGAGCGCAAAACCGGAATCCCGCCCATTCTTGGATCGCGCGAGGGGGAAATTGACCGAATTTCGGGGAGAACGGAGCATTTCAGATGGGGACAGCTAGATATTCTGACGGGATATCAATGCCCGGACACTCTCAAAACCCATCGGACAAAACAACGACCTGCATGTTGGACGCGTCCAAGAACAGGCCGGAAGCCGGATGAATTAGGCTGTGGGTAAGTAGCAAAGTCGGTCGGGGTTGGGATTACGATTCGACGAGTCATTAAGTAGAGCAACGCACCTCTAAATGCAATGCATTTCAACGAACAAGAGGCAGTCGAGTGAGATTCAGAAGTGAGTTGAATGAAGCCGTGTCAGCACCGCGACTGACACGGCTTCATTCACTAAGAATTTCGACTTCGCGACAAGCACCGGAGCTGCGCAAACGCGTGCGCAGATTCTAAACCCTATTTGCGACGGCGGCGAACCATGGCAACCCCCAGACCACCCACACCTAAAATCATAGCAAACGTAGCAGGCTCGGGAATACTCGTAACCGCAAAATCCTCCCAGAGTGAAGTGATTTGACCGCGCACACCAACGTATCCGGAAGAATAAGTGCTATCGGTCACCTCCAATGTCGCCGCAGAAGCACCGCTATCATTAAAGACTTCGGCCGAAATGGTATTACCCTCGAAACTTGCAACGACCGTCCAAGTTTCGCCAACTACATAGTTACCACCGGAAAAACTAGCCTGTCCCAATAGGGTCGGACTGCCGCTATCAAAACGATAAATTTGTAAGGCTGAGCTATTAAACATGCGGACCGTGTAGAAGCTATCTCCAGCCAAATTGCTCCGGGCAACAATGCCGGTCGCCCCGGAAGACGACTTCCGAATGGCGGACGAAATCGTAAAATCACCGAGCGCACTCGTTGTATAACCTGCGGTCACTGAACCTACGTAAAGAGCTAGCCCGTTGCTGCTGGCTGCATCGTAGCGAAAATCCCCACCGCCATCGATGCGAAAGCCCGAAGTCGTCTCATCGCCGGTAGCCCCCTGCACAACAGACCAATCTGTTGGAATTGTATAAATTGTGTCAGGAAAATCCGTCTGGTAAATGGTCTCAGCCTGCACAGATAAAGCAAGCATCAGTGAAGAGAAAAAAGCGGCAGGTTTCAGTAGTTTCATCAGATGGTCAATGGGTTGGGGTTTTAGTTTGTAATATATTACATTGGTAAACTTTAGGACAGACCAAAGCACTCGCAAGAAAAGAGCCTTGTCTCTCCTCTTTATAATTTTGTTTATTCTGCAGATAATCCTCATATAAAACAAACAACCCAGGCGCTGCGATGGACACACAACTCTACTACTCAAACTGGCACGACCTGACTTCCTACCTTATCTGGATCTATAAAGGAAAGCCGGTTCGAATCCGCGGCCGATATGAGAATCAATATCTCTCTGCATGGCTGATCCTTCGTGGCCATCTACACTTCGGCCAAAATCCCGCACAACCAGTCAACGCAGGGAACTGGGTCTTCCTCCCGGTCGGGCAAGAGTCACATGTTTTCTCAAAAGACGCAGAGATCATTTCAGTTAAGTTTACCCTGAAATGGCCGGACGGACAGATGCTTTACAATTGCCGGGGCCTTCAGGTCTTACCTAAAAAACAGTTTCCAAGCCTAAGGCAAAGTGCTGAAGCACTTCTTCGCTTCACAAATCAGCATTCCATCGTGGATAAGTATCTTAGCCAACAGAAGTCGCTCGATCTAAAGTCCTATATCCAAACGCATCAATTATATCAGAATTGGCTACTCGCCTACATGGAAGCCATGCAAGCGCTGAATCAAGACATGCATATATCTCACCGCGTGGATGAAAGGGTCTTGGCTGCTAAAAAAATGCTGGATACCCACTCACTTGAAAAGCCCTTGCAACTTAAAGCTGTGGCAGCGAAAGCAGGCCTAAGCTTTGGCCACACCGATGCGCTCTTTCACAAGAACTACGGGCAGACCATGCGCAGCTACTTCGACAACCGTAAATACCTCGCAGCCCAACATTGGCTGGCCAAAACGGATCAGCCGATCAAGGAAATCGCTTTCAAACTCGGCTTCAAAGACACCGCCGCCTGCACCCACTGGTTCAAGAAGAAATCAGGTGTCCCACCGCTCAGCTATCGGCAATCCCATGCGTGAAGCGCGAGCAGTGAAAACTTTGCCACGACATCAGGCAGACTAGGAACCGAGCCCTAGACCATCCACCTACCGGCTGGGATTTCCCCAAGCGACTTTAGCCTTGATTTGCAATGCATTTCATAAAACATAGCCAAGCCCCTCCCCCATCAAATCATTCAAACCAACAAGCTACGCCGAGATATCGAGATAAGTTGGCGTCAGATTCCCTCAAAGGCTGACAGAAATCAGACCGGGCCTCTCGGCTGAACCCCGCCTTTCACCCCAACCCCAACCCCAACCCCACAATGAGAAGAAGATATATCGCAACGATTATAGTATCCTTGTTCTGCGCTCAAATGGCTCATGCCAGCGACCCCTCGGTATTTGATGTGACTGACTATGAGTCCTACCGAGACAGCAACAACCCGAATGATGATGGCCCCCTCTTCCGGGCAGCGATCAGCGATGCCAAAGATTATGTCGCGACAAACGGCGTTCCCGCCACGGTCGAAATCCCCTCCGGAACCTATACGATTGGTCCCGACCCGGCGAACAATGGCGCTCACCTCAAAATCGCGCTAGCCGAAATGTTGACCATCAAAGGTATCCCCGACGCCACACTGATCATGACCGACTGGCAACATGACGGCATGGTCATCAGTGCCTCCAGGGAAGTCAGTCTGGAGAATATAACGATCGACTATGATCCGCTTGCCTACACGCAAGGCACGATCACATCAGTCGATACCACAAACAAATACATCTACATGGATATCGATAGCGGCTTCCCGCTGCCGACTGCCGATCCATTCGTGAACAGCGACATCAAGGGCTATGTCTATACCGATGACAATATCGATGGCAGCTTCAACGAACACCGCATCTACTACCCGACACTGGTAACCGGGCTGAACTACCGGCTCACGAGCTTGGATAGCGTCACCACCGATCTCGTCGGCCACGACCTGGTCTTAAGCACGCGTGGTGGCACAAAAGCCATCGCGGTGGTTGTCACCGGCTCTGAGTTGAATGAAGATCCTAATAATCCCGGGGAGCATCTCGATAGCGTGACGGTCAAGAATGTCACCGTGAATGCCTCACCGACCGGCGCCTTCAATTGCAGATCCAATGACGGCATGGTGACTCTGGAGGATTGCAATATCACCGCCCCCACCGGTCGCCTACTGTCGACCAATGCCGATGGCCTGCACGCCCGCTGGAACCGGGCCCCCATCAATCTGATTGGCTGCGACTTCAGCCGCATGGGTGATGACGCCGTAAACATCACCGGCAGCTACCAAGGATTGCTCGAGCAAACCTCCGCGAATGTCATCTACGTCGAACAGCATGCCGGCTACTATGTGAATGACCACATCCGCATCACCAATCCGGAAACCGGAGAACTCATTACGGAAGCCACCATCACCGCCGTCTCCAAAGGCGTCTACACTCCGACTGCGGGCACAATATCCACGAAAATAACCGTCGCTGAAACCCTGCCGACCTTAAGCTCCGTGCTCACCCCCTTATCCGGCCGGAGCGAGGCAGATGAAGTCATCAACCTGGACTTGATCGGAGCAGGCTCCCAGATCATCGGTAACTCCTTCGGCAATAACCGGGCGCGCGGTATTATGCTTCGTTGTGATAATGCGCTGATTGAAGGGAATTATTTCTACCAACTCGATGACCCGGCCATCGTCATTGGTGAGGATTTCGCATGGCGTGAAGGCCCCGGCGGCGATGGTGCCATCATCCGGAACAATGTTTTCGAGAACATCAACCGTTCCAATATTGTCATACAAATTGCAGGTGCCACACCACCGGCAGGCTATCATGATATTGATGACATAGTGATCGAGGGAAATGACTTCTTCGACTACGGACGCGCATCCTACAACGGCCGCGGGAATGTGGGAACCGTTCTTTATGTAGAAGACACCGAAAACCTTCAATTCCTGCGCAATACGATCGGAGCAAAGAACGAGGATGCCGTCATCACCGATCCGGTCACAAATCCGGTCTATCTCAATAATTCAGGCGACCTTGCCCTGTTAAACAACAACTTCTTTGAATATACGGGCGACCAGGACTGGCTCGACACCGGCAGCGACGTTGAACAACTGCATATTACCAACCAGATCTTCAATGATCGTTTCTCATATGGCAGCGAAACAGAACTGGATGCGGCATGGTCGACTTTAGCCACCTTGGGTGGCAATCCACTCCGTCTGGGCACCAACAGCAGCATCTCGGCCGACGAACCCTTCGCCATGGTGGGCAATACCACCGTTGCCAGGGATTTGGAGATGACCATACGTGCGGACTGGCACCTTTCATTCGATATGATTCACACAGCCGCGCAACGTAGCGGATTTATCGGCCTGCTCGATGCATCCCTGGAACACGGTTATCTCGTTCAGTGGTCGTCGGGAGCTTCCACCGGAATAGAAGGCACGATTTCGATCAAAGAGATGGACTTAAGCTCGCCACTGAACAGTTGGAGTGAAACCGGCGCGACGCTCTCTTCCGCTAGCAGTGGCCACTTGAACACCACCCTTCCCTTCGCCCATATCGAACTTTCCTGGGAGGCTTCCACCGGCACGCTGACCGCCTACGTCGATGGCGTTGCAGTGACCTCAACGACCGACACCACCGCGACTTCCTTCTCAAAGATAGTCATGCGCGGGAACGGCACAGGGGCAGAAGGTGCGTCGATCTACTATGACAACATCATCGTGAACACGGAAGCCGCCTACTATCAGCAGATGGATTACGCCAGCGAAACGGAACTGGACGCCGACTGGACTCAAGCGGCTTCACAGGGTGGCAATCCGCTGCGCCTCGGCACCAATACAAGCATCTCTGCAGACCAACCCTTCATGATGCTGGGTAATGCCACTTTCTACCAGGAATTGGATAAAACGATCACGAGCGATTGGCAGCTCTCCTTCGAGATGATCCATACCTCGGCACAACGCTTGGGTTGGATTGGTTTACTTGATGACAGTGGGCAATCGGGCTACGTTGTCAGCTGGGCCTCCGGCGGCTCGACCGGGGACAGCGGCACCGTCTATATCCGCAAGGTCGACCTCGCATCCGAGCTCAGTAGCTGGTATGAAACAGGCACTTCGCTCGCCTCTGGAAGTAGCGGCCATTCCAATACGACACTCCCCTTCGCACAGTTCGACCTCACCTGGGAAGCTAGCACCGGCACGCTCACAGTTTGGGTCGATGGTTCGCAAGTGGCCACGGCAACCGATACCGACTTTGCGGGCTTCTCCAGGATTTACGTGAGAGGTAACGGCAGTGGAGCCGAAGGCGAATCGATCTACTACGATAACATCGAGCTAACGACACTGCCCTAAGACATAAAGCGATTTTGCGCCAAGCCTTCCTCCATGAGGAAGGCTTTTTTATGGTTCATCTTCGATGAGAGCAGCCTGTTCGTGGTGTCGTCGTGTCAGCGCAGTTGCGACAGAGCGCACCCCTCCAGGTGTTGTATCGTGATGTCTCGGGACGCATTGGAGGGCGGGTCTCCGTGACCGCCGCAGCGATGCCCGTCGGTTGCCTGCAGTCCTATTCGCGTGGCGTTCCGCAAGGCTCGCGGTTGCGACGGAGCGCAACCCTCCAGGTGGTATAACAGGATGTCGCGGGACGCAATGGAGGGCGGGCCTCCGTGACCGCCGCAGCGATGCCCGTCGGTTGCCTGCAGTCCTATTCGCGTGGCGTTCCGCAAGGCTCGCGGTTGCGCTCCGTCGCAACCCTCCAGGTGGTATAACAGGTTGTCGCGGGACGCAATGGAGGGCGGGCCTCCGTGACCGCCGCGGCGTTGTCAGTCCGGTTGTCAGCGGTGTTGTAGCGTGAGGTTCGGCAAGATTCGCGGTTGCGACGGAGCGCAACCCTCCAGTTCTCACACAAATCGATGGAGGGCGACATCTGAAGTCTGTCCCATAAACATCCAGGTATCTATCCGAGCGAGACATGGAGGGCGGGCCTCCGTGACCGCCGCGGCGTTGTAAGTCCGGTTATAAGCGGTGTCGTTCGCGTGGCGTTCCGCAAGGCTCGCGGTTGCGACAGAGCGCAACCCTCCAGATGGTATAACGGTGAGGACTGGAAACCCAGCCTGTGAATTTTGGATTAGTGGTGGTTGTCGAATGCCGGGCGGCGTAAATGGGGTTGTCCAGCTCCGTCTGGATATGGATTCCAAAGTGCCAAGTGAGACTGAATCCGACAAGTGCTTTCCCTTCACCTCATTCCTTTTTTGGGTCACAACCGCTGACGCTAGAGGGCCCTTCGGGCGAGGTTGGGGAGATGAACTCAGATACGGCATGTACTTGCCTCCCAAACTCCCAATCTCTAGCGCAAGCGGTTGTAAGATTTATTCGCTTTCACATAACAGGATGTCGCGGGACGCATTGGAGGGCGGGCCTCCGTGACCGCCGCAGCGTTGTAAGGTCGGTTATAAGCGGTGTTGTTCGCGCGGTGTCCGGAAAGATTCGCGGTTGCGACGGAGCGCAACCCTCCAGTTTTTCAGTGACTCTAAAATTTGGCATTTTGGGGGTTAATTGGTCAAAGCTCCTCCACTGCAAAGTGACATTCCCCGGTAATGACCATGAACGAAAAAGAGCCACCATCCACAGAGGATGGTGGCTCCTTATTTACCCTTACCCCAAATCAGCTGAACGACTCAACCGAGCGTTCTTCAAAAAGTTTACGGGTTCTCCACATCCAGATGGGTAATCCGGATATCGTCATCCTTGCCTTCGTTGTGGCTCTGCAAATCAATCCAGCAATCCTTGCCGGCCACATTCTCAAAGGTGTTGCCTCTGACCTCGAACGAATAGAACCCCTGAGGGCCCCAGATCATGCTGCGACCAAAGGCGACATGGACACCATTGTGAGGCAGGTCCTTGAAGGTATTGTTTTCAATCAACACCCGGCCACGATCACCTCGACGCAGGGGCGTGCCGAAAAGGATACCGGAGTGGGCGATGTGCTGGCCACAGTTCTCAATCAGGTTGCCCCGCACGGTGAGCTCGTTCATCGCCCAGCCCATGCCCGGCTGATAGACATAGACCCCTGAAAGGTAGGCGTCCTTGATTTCATTATCGAGCAGCTGGGCCTTCCCGGAAATGACCACGATACCGGCACCTTCGATCGTCCCGTTGATCCGGTTCTTTTTCACACTGACATAATCGCTGTCGCGAAGAATCGATCCATACGAATCGATGTGAATCGCACTGTCGCGGGTGCCTTCGATCTGGTTACCAGCGAGCTCAACCTGGCAGGAACCTTCAATACGGATGCCGTATTGGCCGGAATTCTGAATCACAGAATCATGCACAAGTCCTTCGTTCACCGTATCCAATAGGACGGCCGGACCACAACCACCTTGCGTGGTGATATTCTTTGCCAGCACTCCACGGCATCCGGAGAAGTCGAGCAACGAGCGGCTGCGCCGCAACGGAGCCGTCTGATCGGTCGTAAGCATCACGCTCTGGACTGCAACATTCTCACATCCGATGAAACGGATTCCCTGGTGATCGAGACTGACGAAAACCAGTTTACTGCCGGCACCGTCGCCTTTGATTTGAATATTCTTTCGTTGGGCGATGCGGATGTGCTGCTTGATTTTAGTATAAGGGAATGATGCGTAGTCCTCCATCGGTGCGATGTGATACGTTCCTTCCGGCACATAGATCGTGCCACCAGCTGCAGGCAAAGCCGCCAACGCTTTCTGGAATGCTTCCGTATCGTTGTGTTTACCATTCCCTTTCGCGCCATAATCGCGAACATTCACCACGGCTTCGCCGATCACGCCAAGGATATCCGCTTCCTTCGGTGCGTCGAAATCCCTATACTCCGTCTTCGCGCGGGCAAAGGCATACACGTCGGTGTATTCCGAATCGATTGGCCCCACGGTAAACCCGGCTGACACGTCATCCCCCCCATTGGACTGAACGACTTTCTCCGTAGTCCGATTCCCCATCACCTTGGCATTGACAAACCGGCCCTCCAGAAGAATGGGTTCCGCATTCTTCACAAATGCATTATCCTCCAAGGTCAGGTTGATAAAGTTTTCCTCTTCCGGATTCTTTCCCGCCAGTAAATTGAGCCCCGTTCCACCGGCTGACTCGACACGGTTCTGTGAGAACACGGTATCCAAGTTGCCACTGGAACGTATACCGACGGCTTCAGCACCGAAGATGCGGTTGCCGGTAATCTCGCCATTTCGACCACTCACCGACATGGCCGATGAATAATTCGACTTGGATTGATCCCAGCGTGGGTTACCCGGTCTCGCAGCCAAGCCCGTGCGGACCATGGTATTGTCAAGAACACGGTAATTCGAAAGTGCCCCATAGGCGGTGATCCCATTGCCGTAGGTGCGCTCGATCCAGTTGCCTTCGACCAGGATATCATCGCCACACATGATGTAGCCGCGACCGAATCCGGGGCCGATCAAAGTGTTGTGAAGAAAGCGGTAGCCATGGCTCGGGGTGTCACGATGCTTTGTGTAATAGATCATGGACGTGTTGTCATCCATGGGCTCTTCCATGTAGTTATAGGCCACGGTGGCCTCATCACAGTCATCCACCTTGACGTTATCCGCGCGGGTATTGCGGATATCGCAGTCCACCACCCAGATATCTTTGGAATAGAAAAAGCCGAGTCCCAGATCGCCCTGGTCCACGTGGACATTGATCAATTGGATATTCTGGGACTTTGTCGTCCTGAAAGCATTGCCGGTTTTGACGTCACCGGCACGGCGCTGACGATTGAACGGCGTCGAAGTCAGCGACAGATCACGAAGGGATACATTCACCCCTTTATCAATCATCAAGCAGTTGGCGTGAAAGGCGTAGTGGCTCAAGGTTTCCGTGAATTCAAATTCGAGCACGGACTCCATGCCCTCCCCGACAAAGTGGATATTCTCCAAGCCTTCGTCGCCGCCGGGATGCCAAATATTTCCGGGTTTGGTTTTCCCATAGGCGGTGATCATCGAAGCCGGATTCTCCTCATCCAATTCGAAGTGATATTTTCCCTTCGGTATAAACAGGACACCGCCCCCCTGCTCCTTCAACATTGCAACCCCACGTTCAAAATAGGGGTTGGCAATTTGTTCGCCATCCCCCAGCGCTCCGAGCTCCTGCACGTTGACGACCGGCATGCTCGCATAATCGAAGCGTGGCATGTCCTCGAGACCCGGACGGTTGTAGAATGAATCCGGCAGATTCTCGATTTTCTTTACCTGACTTGATGCAATCGAACAGCTCGTCAGCAATTGAACAATGAGAACAGCGGCGCAGGTAATCGATATCTTCGATTTCAGGAAATAATGGAGCATAATAATTTGGGGATGAAGATACAGTGCACTTCAATGTAATGCATTGCACTGTCAATTGAAAATGTAGAATTTATGGAGGGAAACCGCTAGCTCCCCCACCGATTGTTGCCCTAGTTCAACTAGGTTAATTGGATTTTTCAGGTAGCGCAGCACCGTCCCCGGTGCGCATTGACGTCGTATAAGCGAATCATCATGGATCTTCGTGCGGTGCGAGGACGCACCGAATGGCACTTCTTTAAGGACAAATTGAAGGGTTCCTATTGCAACAAAGCGTCGCTCGTAGTGGCTGCTTTAGCTGCCATATTCAGCATCCTAAGCCACCTCGGCTCGATGGCGACTGAAGTCGCCACTACGATAAGAAGCTTAAAGTAGTGCCATTCAGGACGCACCTGCGCCACCATTTTACACAAGTTTAGGCCATTTTAACTAAGTAGAACTGGGGGCATTCAGAGGATGATCAGATATGCGCGGAACCAGTTCACGAACCAGATCATCCCGGTTCAGCACGAGAGGATTCGATAAGAGTTCCTTGCTTCCGGGATTCCGGTGCAGTCCCCAAGCATCACGCCAAGTCAGGAAGTAAACAACGCCCGAACCGATCTCCATCGCCTGTTGCGCGAGGGTGCTGTAATCATGATTCCGGTCACTGTCCGGATCCGCCGTGCTGCCCGATGGGCCGAACTCGGCAATCGCATAGGGCTTTCCCGTATGGACCATTTCCTCATAGAGGTCGGCCTTGTCCACCGGTGTCGTGCTGTAGCAATCGAAGGAGTTCATATCCACAGTGTCATTGCCGGGATACAGGTTGAGCGGATTGTTGTTCACCCAGATCAGATTATGCAGTCCGCGCTCCTTTGTGTAGTAGTCGAACATGTGCCGCCACATGGCTTTGCCCAGCTCCGGCTCCGGAGCCCCCCACCAAAACCACGCCCCCTGGGCTTCATGGAAAGGCCGGAACAGCACAACGATCCCCTCCTTCTGCAAATCTTCCAATCCGTCGGCGATCTCATCGATCTGTTGCAGATATCTTTGACCGACCTCGGTGCCGGCATCCAGCATGTCGAAATCCGCCCGTATGGAAACATCCCAGGACTTCCCTCCGGTGTAGGGATTCGACATGTGGACCGATAGAGCGGGTAAACCACCACGGGCCCAATATTCCTTCGCCAACGGGTTCACCTCACGCCAGCGCGGCGGTTTGTGGGTATGCGGCTCGGTCGAATCATCGGCCTGCTGATGCGGTTCGTAATAATCGATTCCGATAATCGCGACATGCTTGCCGGTCTGCGCGTAAATTTGATCGATCGCATCCATGCTATGCTCCGGATACCAGCCGATGAACTGCCCCGACATCAGTTTCGAGTCGGTCCGGCCCATGAGCTCATGACAGTAATCGAGCACAGCATGCACCGAAGCCGATGCCTCGGCATCGACCGGTTCTATCTTTCGAATCTCTTCTATAGGTGCATGCGCCATATCATGTGATTGTCTGCTAAATTCATATATCCGTTTGGGAAGGATGCACTCACCCAAACCCTGACTGTAAACATCTGAGATCAAGACCAGAGCGGAGACAACCAAGACGCAGATCGAACAGTTCAAAAGCAATGCTTGCGGCCTAATAGCGCTCAGGCTCCAATGTAAGTAGCCACTCCCGATGGTTGGGGCCGGCTTTACCGGAAATCAGTCGTTGCCCATCCGAAAGACCATCTTCCGGGCGCGTCGACAACTCATCCACTAGACGTTGACGCCACAGTTTCACCCGAGCCTCACTGTCCGGATCCTGAATGGCATTGTGACACTCCTGCGGATCCTGACGAAGATCAAAGAAGAACTCCTTTCCGCTCTGCGAATGCCAGACAAACTTTTCCCGACCATCCGTCACCCATTGCCAGGACGGCGCGTGCTCGCCGTGAATGTAGTCGCGAGGAAACGGGGCTTCCCCCTTCACGATTTCCATCACGCTCTCGGCTTCCACACTGTCGGGTATCGCAACGCCCCCCGCCTCCAGGAAGGTCGGCATCAGGTCGGACAAAGTCGTGGGCGTATCGCTCTGGATGCCGCGCGGGCTTTTCGTATCCTGATCCGGCATCCGAATAATCAAGGGCACCTTGGCCGAGGACTCGAAAGCATTGCCTTTGCGGAACATGTGATGATCGCCCAGCATCTCGCCGTGATCGGAGCTAAAGACAATCAGGGTGTTCTTGTATAGTCCCCGCGCCTTCAAATAGCGAATCAAACGGCCGATTTGCGCATCCAAATGGGCCAGCTGGGCATAATAAGCCCTACGACTCCGATCCAAGATCGCATCGGGTAAACGTCCGACCATCGGATCGATCCGGTCCACTTTACGGTCATTGTCCTCACACCAATCGCCGACCGGAACGGGCGGCAGCTCTTTGTCCAAAAATCTTTCGAAATAAGACATCGGCGGGTCAAAAGGCGGATGCGGTCGATGAAAGCCCAACTGCAGGAAGAACGGCCGCGTCGGATCTCGCGTTTCCAGGTATTCGATCGTATTGGTGACCTTCCAGCTATTGGGATGCAGGTTCTCATCGTGCGTCCATGGAGCCGCCAAAGGTGAATTCGAATCGAGGTCCACCCCCGTATCGCGGATGAGGCCACCCGTTTCCTTTTTCAGCCATTTACTGTAGTCACACTCGTGATCGTAGGAATGTGGAAGGTAGAACGCCATCCGTTCAAAACCAAGCCGGGCCCTCGGCGGATAGAAATGCGTCTTACCCACCAGCATCGTTTCGTAGCCGCTGTCACGCAGGCAACGCGCGTAAGTATTCCGGTAAGGCCACTCCACCCCGTCCTTGTAGCCCATGCGTCCTGTCGTCGTCGGACGCTGTCCGGTCAGAAGGGCAGCACGCGCCGCAATACAGGTAGGCGATGGCGAGTAACAGGAGCTAAAGCAGACACCCTCATGCGCCAGCTGGTCGATAAAGGGCGTCTCCGCAACCGGATGGCCTAAGTAACTCAAACTATCCCCACGCCATTGGTCGGGAAAAATGAAAAGAATGTTGGGTCGGTTCATTTAGACTACTAACGAAAAAGAAAGGGCTCGCATCAAAACTGCGAGCCCTTTCAAAGGAAATTACCCAATAAAGGTAAGGCGTATATTTAGGCCCGCTTACGACGCACACAGGTGAGACCAAGCATCGTAAGTCCCAGTAGAATCGCAGTGGTAGAAGGCTCCGGAATGCTCGCGAGACCAACCACAGATGGGTCAAAAGCACCACCGCCTTCAATACGGATACCTTGAACCACCCCGTCCAGTGAAATGGAGTCACCGGTAAAGTCACTCAGTTGAAATGTAATGCCGACTATACTCGCCACATTGTTATTGACGGTCTGATTATTTTCGTCGGCACCATGATCCAGCAACCATTGGTTCGTACCCGTAAAATCAGGATTGCTCAATGATTCGCCCAGCCCCCATGTCGACGTATCCAACGTCAGGGAATAACTGCCAATGAGGTTGCCGCTGGCATCAAGCGGACGAATCGTAATGCTTTCGGTCGAACCGACACTGTCACTGAGGAAAAACCAATCCGATGTGCCTACCGCCGTCTCGAAATCGAAATCAATCGTCCCGATATTCAGGAGCCCGGCATCCAACCGCGCACTGGCCAGCGCCGCGACACCATCGACCTCGGAACCGTTATACGACCAATAGTTGCTGTAGCCATCGGTATGGATACCGTCTCCGACGGACTGAACCGTATAGCTTTGGAAGAAGGTGAAAGAGCTGAAGGTTCCGGCGCTGGTCGTAAACGAAGTCAGCGTCGCGTTGTTATTCATCGGTGTTGGCCCCGACACCGTGGTGTCCGTCCAAGCCAAAGGTGCCGCATGACTGGAGAACACAGCCGTGGCAATACCTGCCACCATAACTAGGGATAGTTTTGTATGAGATTTCATAATTTGTGTGAGTTTGATTTAGGGGAGGTAATTTTTAATTGAATATCATTCTGAATACATAAAGTCAGTCGTCAAAGGGGCAGAGAATAGAACAGTTCAAAAGTATCTATTTTCAAGACGCCGAGCCTGCCATGCCAATCCGGTAAAATCGTCGGGCATAGTCATCAGGCAATTCATTTGAACCATCCTTCAAGCAGGAAAGGGCTCGCATCAAAACTGCGAGCCCTTTCAAAAGAAATTACCTAAAGGTAAGACGTATATTTAGGCCCGCTTACTGCGACGCACGCAGGTGAAACCAAGCATCGTAAGTCCAAGTAGAATAGCAGTGGTCGCAGGCTCCGGAATCGCACTAACAGTGCCGTTCAACGTGAGACCATCAAAGCGCACAATCTGATAAAAGCCAGGAGTTGGGTCTCCTCCACCAGTATCAACATCTACACCATCAGAATAAACATAGAAACGGAACTCCGTCGCTTCTGTGATTGTAGTGGCTCCCGAAAGCGTTATCGTCTGAACAGATGACCAGTAAACGCTGTTTTCGACCGACGTAGTTCCCTCGGGAGGACTGAGTCGATCAATCACGATGTCACCGTCACCGATGTTGCTATCAGATGAATCCGTCAAAAAAGCAGAACCTGTAAATTGGGCAATATTTGCGTTATGACTCGCAGCAATGTAGAACGTAAACGATGTTAATTCAATCTGTTGCCCTGCTTCAGGAGTCAGAGTGAAAGACAAATAATCACCTGCAGTAATGGCAGCGGCACCTGTGGTTACCAAATCGGAGGAACGCACATAGATACCGGCTCCTGTCTCTCCTGTATTAGAGAATGCAACCCCCGAAAAGGCAGAAAGGTCGCTAGCTGTGCTATTCAGCGAGCTATCCGATGAAACATAGGTGCCGGTCGCTGCAGTATCTCCGAAAGTATACTCAGCCAAGACATCGGCCGAAGCGATGGCAGGTAAGCAGCATGTGAGTGTTAGACCGACGAGGGATAAGGGGATTCGATTTTTCATAGTCATCATATTTAGTTGTGTATCTTTTTAGTTCAAAACCTTCACAAATAGAACAGTTCAAAAACATATAACCGGGTTTTAGTTTGCCGAGCCTGCCATGCCGATCCGGTAGAATCGTCGGGCATAGTCATTCGGCGACTCCACGGAGAGCTCGATCCGCATGCGGGGATCGACACCATACCCGGGGATGGTGTCGATCTGCGAGATCCATGCTTCCTTCGCCAGAACGCGTGTCCACTCACTTAAATTGGAAGAGGCTTCCGCATAGAAGATGCTGCCGGTCAAATCGCTCCAAGGGAAACGCAGCGTAAAGGCATGCGCATCCGCCGAGGACGCGATCTGCGCAAACTCGACAGCCGCTGCCTCCGCAAACATCGGATCGCCTCCGGTGAGAAATTCCTCGTAGTTGCTGCGACCGTCTCCGTCGGGATCATCTAATTTTCCCTGCAGCTCGGAGGGAACACCTGCATCGCCAAGCCATGCCTCGAAATCCGGCAAGGACCGGCCAAGTAGCTCCACCTTCGGCAGCGGCCAAGCCGTCAGACGCAACTCATCCACACCACCGGTCCATGTATCCACCGACAGGCCGTCGCTCAGGCTGCTCCCGACCGTCAAGTCGCCAAAGCCGATCAAGGAATCGGGCAAGGATGGAACTGAAACGGCTTCACTGACGAGCTGGCCATCGCTGTCACTGGCCAAAAAGACCATTTCATCCGACTGCGGATCATAGGTCGCCGCGACAAAACGAGGCGCCCCAGCCGACAAGACAAAGCTGCTCTCCACTTGGACGACTTGCTCCGATTGGTTGAGCGCTTCAAAGGCAAGCTTGCCATCCGCATTGCGGATAAACCGCCAGCTCCGGCCGTCCTGATCCGTCTGCCGGATCACAATGTTTTCGAAGCGGGCATCCGCACTGGCATCGGCATCGTCATCACAGGCGATGGCCAACGAAGCAATCGCCTGCTGATAGAATTGGCCAACTGGAATCTCCATGTGCTGCACGCCGGAACCGGAGTATTGGGCAACACCGTCCGCGCTGCCGTAGGCTTTGGGCCAGACGTCCGAACCCGCAATTTGAAACATCAGCTTGTCATTGCTCTGGTCGTTGTCGGTCTCGAATCCGATCGCGGTTATTTCACCGGCATCCACCACCGTCACATCAAACTCCAAGACGGTTCCGGCCGTCACCGTCATCGGAAAATCGATTCGTTTCCAGCGGTTGCCCGTCAATGCGATCACACTCCCCTCCCCGCTGATTTCGCAGGTCCCGGACACATCCTGATCCGAGTAAGGCAAGATCGGATACCGGCTCCAATCGACTTTGCGTGCCGGATCGGCAGTTTGCTCGAACTGCGCGGCAATCGTCTGCACGCTTCCGGCGGCACTGGTCGGATAGACCCAGGCTTCGACACTGAAGCCGGACGACACGTCGGCGTCAGACAGGATCGCTGAAATCAAGGGATCGCTGCCGCTCAAGGCCAAGGCACCGGTATTGGTGACACCCGGCTCCGACAGCTCAGCAGGAAACCCGAAAGAAGCCGGGTCCGCGGTCGTCAAACCACCGGCGGGCTCCAACGCGGTGGACATCAGACTGGAATCGAACGACGCCGATCCTTCTTCAAAGCGCCAATAACCGAGTGCGGCCGCATCCGAAGCTTTGCCCACTCGAAGGTAATGATGGACCGACACGGGCGCATCAGGATCACCGGCTTCCAGATAAATCGGATAGACACCCTTCAAGTCCGGAGCCTGCCCACTCAACGTCGCGCTCCCGTCACCATGATCGGTCAGCGTCCATCCCGGCGGCAAACGCAGCGCCCTGATTTCACTCACAGCCAAAGCACCGCCCAATTGCACGGTCGAACTGTAATCTTCGCCCGCAAAGGCAAAGCCCTTCGGTAAATTGTCGAAATAAAGTGGAGGACGATGTGCTTCTCCACCGGCATCAATGTCAGCGGAAAGCGCATCCATCAGCCCGTTGTAGGAACTGTCCAAGGCCAAATTCACCGTCTCGTGAGGATCGGCCTCATGATCAAAGAGCTCCCGCTGCACTGAAGTCCCTTTTCGCCACTCATTGAACCTGTATTGCTCGGTTCGCAGCGAATAACCATCAAAGCCGCTTCGCGGGAAAAAACTAGTAACGGCGGACTTCCATTCCGTCTGCGGATTCGCCACCAATGGCAGCAGACTGGTGCCCTCGATGCTGTCATCCGCATTCAACCCGGCGGCTTGGGCAAGAGTCGGATAGACGTCGATCAACTCGACCATTGCAGGCACCTGGACACCACGCTCTTCCATATACGGCAGACGCAGAAACAGCGGCACACGGGTCGTGAGCTCCCAGTTCGTGGTCTTGCTCCACATCGCATGCTCACCCAGGTGATAGCCATGATCACTGAAAGCCACGATGATCGTGTTTTCATACAAGCCTTTTTCTTTCAGCTTTGTAATAATACGTCCCACCAGTGTATCCACATAGGAAATACAGGCATAGTAACCGTGCACCAGATGCCGACGTTCCGCCGCATCCGGATAGTCCTGATCCAGATAGGCGGTCAGTTCCGTCGTCCCCGCAACGTTCAACGAGGGCGTCCCGGCCGGACGCGGCACATCCAGGAGGGTCAAGGACTCCGGGTCGTAGAGGTCCCAGTATTTCTTAGGTGCGGAGAACGGCAGGTGCGGCTTGTAGAAACCGACGGCGAGGAAGAACGGCGCATCTCCCGGATTATCCAGGAAATCCAGGACCTGCTGGGTGGTTCGCCCGTCATAGTATTGAAAGTCATCCACATCCGCCGCCTCATTCGAAGCCGCCTTCACGATGAAGTCCTGGTAGATCCCGTTATACCAAGTCGACTCCAATGAGATCTTATGCCCGGCATCGTATTCGGCTTGCTGGTTTGCCCGGTTCACCGGGTCCAGATAGATCGGGTAATACGGGTCGGGTGCCGGCACAAACTCGGGCACAGACCATGAGACCGCATCCCGGCTGTGGAAGACCTTACCGTATGAGCGTGCCTGATAACCGGCATTCTTGAAGAGCTGCGGCAGAGTGACCGCGTTAGGTAATTTGTCGCGGACTTGGTCGGTAAATGCCGTCAGCCCGGAAGACTCCGGACGGCGACCGCTTAAGAAAGAATTCCTCGAAGGCGTGCAAACCGCTTGCTGACAGAAGGCCTGCTCAAACACAGCTCCATCCGCCGCCAAGGCATCCAGATTGGGCGTGATAACCTCCGTATTGCCATAGGCACCGATTTCCGGGCGCATATCATCGAAATTGATGAAGAGAACATTCCATGGCTGGGCACTTCCGTTGACCTCACCAACGGCAGTTGCCGCAAGCAGCGGCAAAGAGCAACAGACGACAGCCCGAAGGAACTTTCGAACAACAGGTTCAAAGCAAGAAAACATTCAACAGACCTAGGGCACACACCGACCGTCAACAATAGCCTTGCAAATTGAACAGTTCAAACCAGTTTGTAGCAATTCCCTTATGCCACGCCCCGTATCACTCAAGGAAGTCGCCGACGCCGCTGGCGTTGCCAAATCCACCGCCTCTTACGCGCTGAAGGACAGCCCATTGATCAAGGAATCCACCCGTGCCAAAGTGCGCGCCGTGGCCGAAAAACTGGGCTATCACATTGACCCGACCCTCTCTAGGGCACTGGCGAAATCCAGGTCCGGCAAACGATCCAACCCCGGCAGCACGGTTGTCGCCTACCTCACGAACTGCCCCTCAACGTTCAATGAGGAACTCTTCGCCGCCGTGCAGGAACGGGCCACGGAAGTGGGCCTGAAAGCGGAACAGCACTTTTTCGATTGTAAGGACACTCTCAGTGCCAAGCGCACTTTTCAAATTCTTGCGGCGAAGGGCATCCGGGCCATCGTGATCGGCCCGCTGGAGACCCCGGTGGACACGCTTCCCGTGGAATGGGACCGCTTCGCCTGCGTGGTGATCGGTGCAAGCTTGAGAAATCCGCATCTGCACAGCGTCCAAAAAGACCTGATTCTGGAAACACGCGAATCCATCGGCTATTTGCAGGCCCAAGGCTGCAAGCGCATCGGCTTTCTCATCCATGCCGAATTTGACAGTCGCAAAGGAAACCCGGTGCTCTCCGAAGTCCTCCGCTATCGCTTTCAGCTCTTGGAAGACAACAACGCCCAAGCGGACAAAGTGCGGGACGCCGTCTTTTGGTATCATGGAAGCAATGTCGCGGATTACGCGGAATGGCACAAGCGGTTCAAACCGGACAGCCTCGTCATCGACAACCCCATCGATTGGCTGAAAGGCCAGCACAAGGGCTTTGATCGCTTGCCCAAGGTTTTTCTCTATAAGCACCCGAAAGCAACCGACATAACAGGATTCACACCCGAGTTTACGCTCCTTGGCCGGACCGCCGTGGACATTGTCTCGAACGAGCTCGCCAAGCGCGCCTATGGGATCCCCAAGGTCCCGCAACGCTCGTTGTTTACGACGGAGATTTCGGTCGCAACTGAGGTAGGTGCCCCGCGTTAAGGTTCATGTCCGCATCGGTCCTTCTTTAGGAGGGCGGCGCGCTGTCGCAACCGCGAACCTTGCCGGACCTCACGCTACAACACCGCTGACAACCGGCCTTGCAACACCGCGGCGGTCACGGAGGCCCGCCCTCCATTGCAACCCACGACGTCACGAAACACAATCTGGAGGGTTGCGCTCCGTCGCAACCGCAAACCTTGCCGGACCTCACGCCACAACACCGCTGACAACCGGACTTACAACACCGCGGCGGTCACGGAGGCCCGCCCTCCAACGCAGCCCGCGACATCATGATACGCATCTGGAGGGTTGCGCTCCGTCGCAACCGCGAACCTTGCCGGACCTCACGCTACAACACCGCTGACAACCGAACTGACAACACCGCGGCGGCCACGGAGGCCCGCCCTCCAACGCAGCCCGCGACATCATGATACGCATCTGGAGGGTTGCGCTCCGTCGCAACCGCGAACCTTGCCGAACCTCACGCTACAACACCGCTGACAACCGGCCTTACAACACCGCAGCGGTCACGGAGGCCCGCCCTCCATTGGCGCGCGTATGACGTGCTGAGGTTCTAATCATGCCAGAGCAAGCTGTTCAGCTCTCCTTGGTAGGGCCAATCTTCTGCATTCTTTACCAAGCCATGCCGCACCGGATTGTTTCGAACATAAGCCCATTTTTCCGAATAGCTTTCGCCCGTTCTCAATTGCCGATCCCAGACATCCGACTGCCAAACCGGTTGTTCCAAACGATTGGGCCAGCGTGTCGAAGCACGCGATTTCCAATACTGTGCCCATTTTCGGACCGATGGATGTTCAACACATGCGGGCGCACAAAACAAATGCAAATGATCCGGCATCAGCACATAACGTCCAACGAGCCATAGGTCTGACTCACACCAGACATCCACAAGCAGTTCTTGAACGGCAGTATTCGCCAAAAGTGGCTTACGCTTCGCCGTGCAAACCGTAAGGAATACAATGACTGCCCGATTTCGCTGCTCAAAAATACTCTGTCACGCAGGATGCTTTCGTCTAGTAAGATCACCCATTTACGTTATTCTTCTGGAAACATGCCCGTATAGACAAGAGAAAGTTTCAACTGGAGGGTTGCGCTCTGTCGCAACCGCGAACCTTGCCGGACCTCACGCTACAACACCGCTGACAACCGGACTGACAACTCCGCGGCGATCACGGAGGCCCGCCCTCCAGCGCGTCCCACAACATCACGACACACCCTCTGGAGGGTTGCGCTCCGTCGCAACCGCAAACCTTGCCGGACCTCACGCTACAACACCGCTGACAACCGGACTGACAACACCGCGGCGGTCACGGAGGCCCGCCCTCCATTGCAACCCACGACGTCACGACACACCCTCTGGAGGGTTGCGCTCCGTCGCAACCGCGAATCTTGCCGAACCTCACACGACAACACCGCTGACAACCGGACTTACAACACCGCGGCGGTCACGGAGGCCCGCCCTCCAATGCGTTCCGCGACATCACGAAACACAATCTGGAGGGTTGCGCTCCGTCGCAACCGCAAACCTTGCCGGACCTCACGCTACAACACCGCTGACAACCGGACTTGCAACACCGCGGCGGTCACGGAGGCCCGCCCTCCAGCGCGTCCCACAACATCACGACACACCCTCTGGAGGGTTGCGCTCCGTCGCAACCGCGAACCTTGCCGGACCTCACGCTACAACACCGCTGACAACCAGACTGACAACACTGCGGCGGTCACGGAGGCCCGCCCTCCATTGCATTCCATCCCCTGCCAAAGCCTGTCCCATGAATCGACGATGAATCCGATTTAACCGGTCACCCGGAAGTGCAATCGGTATCGCTGATTCCACTCGGTCGCACGGCTGAAGCAGTGCGACTACGGGCGGCATTCAGCATACCGCATGGGCTAGCTTAGATAAGGGCTTCCGCAGCGTTCTCCCTTCATTATAAAGGCCTTTGACTAAAACGGTTTTGGGCGCGGTGGGGATTCCGAACTCACCCCGTTCGACCAGACCGGAGAGTTGTTCCACAGCAGTTTCCCCAAGCGATTCGTAGTTGGCGTAGACTCCGGAATCAGGCGTATCCACCCCGTCACTGTTGAGTCGTATGACGCTGACGTCAGCCGGCACATGATAACCTCCGAGCTCCAACCACTTAATCAGATTGCCCTGGAATGTTATAATCATATCGGGTCGCTTCGCCTCAAACCATTCGAGAAATTGACTGGGACCGAACTCTGAAAGATCACGAACAAATGGCTCGACGGAAAATAGCCCGGTATCCCATTGCTTCATTAGATAGCGCGAGAGTGGCAGTTTATCCATGCGGTCCTCGTGTGAGAGTTCGGAGGCGTAAGCAACCCGCTGATAGCCTTCCAGTTGGATGTGGTCTGCAATTTTTTCGAAGGAATGAACAATGTCACGTCCGATCCGGTGAACGTCTGGATACTCAAGCGTGTGACCGATCGCAACCATTGCCAAATTCTCGACCCGGATTTGAAGCCGAATATGTGCTTCCGTAAATGGCGCGATAATAATGCCACGAATCCCACGTGAACGGATAATCCGTTCACACGTTTGCAGGCTGGATTTCGTATCGTCCAGTTCTAGACGGTCGACCCCATATCCAATTTCAGCCGCACGCTTCTGAACCGATTTCCAAATGGTTGTGGGCCAGGCATAGTATTGGTCGCTCGATTTATAGTGCACCAAATAACCGAGGTTTTCCTTGTAGTAATTACCGGTTCGCCCGCGGATATCACTCATCACACGCGACATGTGCCGGTTCGCCCGATAGCCCATGCCCTCCGCTGTTTTGACCACAAGTTCCCGGGTCGAAGACGGTATTTTAGCATGACCTCGCAGGGCATATGAAACCGTTGCCCGGGACAAGCCGCAGGCTTCCGCAATAGCTTTAATGCTCGGGGAAGATTGCCCCTTATCTCGATTCGCAGAATCCATCAAGTGAACGGTTCACCCAGCATTCACTTGGCGCACCCGTCCAGCAAGCATTTAATGCATTGCATCATTTAAATATTAACCCCCTCAAATCTTATGAAATCCCAATTGCTAAAAAAATCCATTTCCACCTACCTCCTTACAATGGCTCTGCCCATGGTTGGGTTAACTGCCCAAACCTTGCTCATCGAGGAAGATTTCGGTGGCCTCAGTAGTGATCGGCTCGATGGAGATACCGCTTCCTACTTTAATCCTCTACTCAGCTCATCAGGCGGCAGCAGCACATGGGTGGGCATGAATGAGTTCAACCAAGACGGCAGCGTCGACGTCAAAGGTGCAGTGGGTGCCTATGGCAGTGCCTATTTGACGCTCGGTTCTTATGTGAACGACGCTAAAGGCAATGAGGACGCGATTTTCTCACTGGAGGCAACCTTCAGCAACACGTCTGCTGTAGCTGCAGGAACCTGGATTGGGGTCGGTTTTTATGAGGGTACACCTTCTGTAAACAATGCGTTTTTCACGACAAGCGCAAACAATACCTCATTTGCCACAGCGCTCTTACGAGCAGAAGGTGATTCCGGCAGTGAATATTACGCGGGACCGAACACAACCAGTTCATACGATGCCGGTGCTATTTCCGGAACAGTGACCTATAAGATCGTGTTGGATTATTCCAGTGCCGGTGGCTATGACGGAGTGACAAACTTCGGCACGGTTTACTTTTACAGAAACGGCAGCAACATTGCCGATTTCTCATCAGCTCTTCCGGACTTGGCTGTGGATGCGATTAGCCTGACAAAAACCAATAATACTACATTGGGAGATTATGAAAGTTTGACCTTCGTGCAAATCCCCGAGCCCAGCTCGGTGGCACTCACGATTGCCTTCGGAGCCCTCTGCGGGACATTCATCCTGCGCCGCCGGAGATAGCTCCCTCCGACGTGCAGTAATCTGAAGCCCTACGACAACCGTCCCAAATCGCAGGGCCCGTGCATGCACGATGCCGCGAGGGTAAAGAACCTAACGCGACTCCAGAAAACCGCCGTTCATAACATAACCGGCAACACCGCAACGGCGTTCAGCAAGCTGAAGCCCTACAACAAAGCCGCTTTAACCGACCTTAAACACGACAATCATTACGCATTCAGCTTAACCGCTTTAGCGTCGTGCCCTCCACCCAATCGCTCGGAATGCCAACCACGGCATTCGGCATCACACTCGCGGAACTGTCGTGTTCCAGTCTCGAAGCCAGTTGTACGATGGCCATCCTTGCAATCGCTTCGTAGTTCACCGCCAGACCGCTTTCCGGTCGCTCTCTCATCGCATCGATCCGGCATAAACCGAGATCATCCGGAAAGTGAAAACCGGCATCGTTCAGCCAATCATAGCAGTTCGCTCCATTAGCGATAATGACGTCCGGCTTTCGTGCCTCCAACCAGTCGACAAGACCCGTCGCATCGTAGGCGTAGCCATCTTCGTAAAGCACACCGCTCAACAATAGCTCCGGATGCTGGCGGGTATACAAGAGTGTCGAAGCTATGATCACCTCTCCTCTCCGGAGCTCCTCGACCTGATTCAGCGCAAGTCCAATCCGACGATAACCGCGCACATGTAACTGGCGCAGCAGCTGCGCCATGTCGTCTTGAAAGAGTCGCTGCACACGGGGGAAAGAAGCGCCGACGAGCGGATGGCTGATTTCAACCACCGCAAATCGTCCCCACTCCGGCACGAGGTCCCGGTGCTGTAACAGCGCCTTGGGAGGCAGGACCAAGCCTCGGATGCCCCGGGCGTGTAATTGCCGGATTAGGCTCAGTTGGCTTTTCGCCGACTCCGGAAGAACGAAAGACTCGATTGCATAGCCCATACGCTTCGAACAGTTCACAAGCTCAGTCCAGATCCGCTGACTCCACTCTTCACGAACCCGCTTGCCTAATCCCGTTTCGGACAAAACCCCAATCGTCTCGCGATAGTTCGGCGTCTTCGAATGTCTGGCTCGCGACAAAGCCGCCGAAAGCAACGGGTCACGCGAATAGCCAAGTTTCTCCGCAGCCGCCAACACACGCTCCCGCGTGGCTGGCTCGACCCGGGCCAGCCCACGCAAAGCACGCGAAACCGTGGCGGTGCTGACTCCCGCTGCGTTGGCAATCTCCCGTATGTTGGCACCCATGTAACAGTTACATCACCCCGCGATTGAGAAGACAAGCCGTTAACGAAAGTCTCTTGAAAAACCCATCTAAACATGAACGCGAACACTCCTAATTTTGTCTTCATCATGACCGACACCCAAGGGACCAACGTGATTGAGTCCTACTGCGGTCAGGCGATGCGCACCCCGAACATCGACAAGCTGGCCGCCGAGGGCGTCCGCTTCGATCGCGGCTACACCACCTGTCCAGTCTGCAGCCCCGCGCGTTCGGCCATTTTCACCGGCCTGTTTCCCAGCAAAGCCGGCCCCATGACCAACAACCTCTCCTTGTATGAGAACCGCTGGCACATGGGCCAGTTCTTTCAGCAGGCTGGCTTTCACACCGCCTACATCGGGAAATGGCATCTCGACGGCCACGATTACTTCGACACAGGCAACTGTCCGGACGGATGGGACGACAACTACTGGTATGACGGCCGGCGCTACTTGAACGATTTGAGCGACGCCGAGATCACGCTCTGGAGGGAAAAGCTGAAATCGCCCAAAGATCTCCGCGAGCACGACATCCGACCCGAGTTCACTTGGGCGCATCGTATCTCCGACAAGGCCATCGACTTCCTCGACCACCACGATCCCGAGAAACCTTTTCTCCTCGTGGCTTCCTACGACGAACCCCACGGCCCCTTCACCTGCCCTCACGAGTATGCGGAGGCTTTTGAGGCATTCGATTACGAGATCGGGCCGGGTGCCCTCGACGACTTGAGCAACAAACCCAGCCACCACCGCGACTGGGCCGGCGGGGAAAATAAGAATACCCACACCAAGAAACGCCAGGCGATGTATTTCGGCTGTAACAGCTTTGTGGATACGGAAATCGGTCGCCTGCTCGACGCGATCCAAGCGAATTGCGGCGACAACACCGTGGTCATTTTCACCTCCGATCACGGAGAGATGCTGAATGCCCATGGTATTGTCGGCAAAGGCCCCGCGATGTATGACGAGATCACCCGGATCCCCTATATCATCCGAAGCCCGAAACAGGCAGGACGCGGACGCAAAGTGACCACCCCCGTCAGCCATGTGGACTTCCTGCCGACGATGCTGGACATGGCCGGCATCCCCACGCCGGACATTCTCGATGGCTCCAGCGTCAAAGAACTGGTCGAAACCGACACAGAACACCCCGACCGACATGTCATGTTGGAATTTCAACGCCACTCGATCTGCCATGACAGCTGGGGCGGCTTCGTGCCTATCCGCTGCATCGTGCAGGACCATTGGAAGCTGGCCATCAACCTGATGAGCACGGACGAGCTCTACGATCTGGAAAAAGATCCGGCCGAGCTCCACAACCTGATCGATAGCCCGGAGCACGCCGGGATCCGTGAACAGCTGATTGATAACCTACTCAAGCGGATGAACACAACCAGGGACCCCTTCCGCGGCATCTACTGGGAACAACGCCCCTGGCGCGTCAAACGCACCCTTAGCTGGAAAGGCCTCTACCGCATGAAACCGGATGACGGCCATTCCCCGACCCCGCTTGTGTATCAGACCGGACGACCAGCGACGGAAGTGGGCGTTCACTCGAACAGCAAGCCAGGCCGACACTGACAAGAACCAAGTGCCTGTTCATATGGCCCTTGACAGGTGTTCTTAGTCGAATGAAATGTAATGTATTGCATTCAAAGCCTTATATTCCCTGTAAAATATGAAATCGACGATCATCTGCCTTAGTCTTGCCGCCCTCTCCGCAACATTCACCCATGCGAAAACACCGATCCTGAAGGATTCGTTCGATTACACAAGCAACAGCGACTTTAAGTCGAGTGACTGGACCGGCGGAACCGCCGACAATAAAGCATTTCCCTACTACGCGACGACCGACAACGGTAGAAACAACGTCGTCATTTTGAACAACCGGTTCATCTATCGGGATTTTGGAAAAACGCTGACAGACAGTTTCTCAGTCAACATCGACATCCAGCATAACACTAGCGCGCCAAGGCAACAGTGGGTTCTGGTTTGCAGCGAACCGGACATGAACGGCAAAGTTGAAGGTTATTCGTTCACATGGTCCAGCTCTGATGACCGTGTTTTCATCAGCCGGTATTCCGGCGACTTCAGCGACTACGTAGCCAGCGACCGAAGAGGACCTGGAGGGAAAGACCTGGCATCTGCACTCACCGGATTGAATTCACTCGAAGCAAATCCGATGCGTGTCGATCAATTCGAGACGCTTACCTTCGCTTGGGACAAATCCGGTGCATTGACACTCTCCGCAAAGAGTGCGGGTGAGCTGCTCCACACCAGCGACACCAGCTACAGTTCGTTTTCCAGAATCTACATTTCAGGCAACGCCAACGGCTATTTCGATAATCTTTCGGTCAGCACAGGGCGCTAGCAAAGTTACTCGTCCAACCAGTAACGCGGCATCACGACACAGCACCTGGAGGGTTGCGCTCCGTCGCAACCGCGAACCTTGCCGGACCACGCGTAAACAACGCCGCTAACAACCGCACTTACAACTCCGCGGCGGTCACAGAGGCCCGCCCTCCAATGCCCCCGCAATATCACGACACACCCTCTGGAGGGTTGCGCTCCGTCGCAACCGCGAACCTTGCCGAACCTCGCGCCAGCAACACCGCTGACAACCGGACTGACAACACCGCGGCGGTCACAGAGGCCCGCCCTCCAACGCAGCCCGCGACATCATGATACGCATCTAGAGGGTTGCGCTCCGTCGCAACCGCGATTCTTGCCAAACCTCACGCCACAACACCGCTGACAACCGGACTGACAACGCCGCGGCGGTCACGGAGGCCCGCCCTCCAACGCAGCCCGCGACATCATGATACGCATCTGGAGGGTTGCGCTCCGTCGCAACCGCGAACCTTGCCGGACCTCACGCTAACAACACCGCTGACAACCGGCCTTACAACACCGCTGACAACCGGCCTTACAACACCGCAGCGGTCACGGAGGCCCGCCCTCCATTGGCGCGCGTATGACGTGCTGAGGTTCTAATCATGCCAGAGCAAGCTGTTCAGCTCTCCTTGGTAGGGCCAATCTTCTGCATTCTTTACCAAGCCATGCCGCACCGGATTGTTTAGAACATATGCCCATTTTTCCGAATAGCTTTCGCCCGTTCTCAATTGCCGATCCCAGACATCCGACTGCCAAACCGGTTGTTCCAAACGATTGGGCCAGCGTGTCGAAGCACGCGATTTCCAATACTGTGCCCATTTTCGGACCGATGGATGTTCAACACATGCGGGCGCACAAAACAAATGCAAATGATCCGGCATCAGTACATAACATCCAACGAGCCATAGGTCTGACTCACACCAGACATCCACAAGCAGTTCTTGAACGGCAGTATTCGCCAAAAGTGGCTTACGCTTCGCCGTGCAAACCGTAAGGAATACAATGACTGCCCGATTTCGCTGCTCAAAAATACTCTGTCGCGCAGGATGCTTTCGTTCAGTAAGATCACCCATTTACGTTATTCTTCTGGAAACATGCCCGTATAGACAAGAGAAAGTTTCACCGGGAGGGTTGCGCTCCGTCGCAACCGCGAACCTTGCCGGACCTCACGCTACAACACCGCTGACAACCGGACTGACAACTCCGCGGCGATCACGGAGGCCCGCCCTCCAGCGCATCCCGCGATATCGCGATACACAACCTGAAATCTTCTTCGGTGCTCCAACAGATCAGAGACCTAGTATTCCCGACCACCTTCGCCAATATTCTAACTGGCTTGTGATCATACTTTCAAGAATTCAGAAAGGTCGAGCTCTCGATGTGCTCGACCTTTTCTATGAACTGGCGTCTCGATTTCATCGTCCCAAGCGCCCCCGCAAACAAACACTTTATACTTAAGAAGCTCTCGAATAAAGCCACTAGGTTTACGTGGAAAACAGGTGATTGATTGATCCAAATCTGATCGACCAGAATACTTGAGATAGAAAAGGAATACCAGTCTCACCACCGATTCTCGATTCTTTTCAGCATAACATTCTGTTCCACGCCCATAAACAGAAACGATCAATGAAAAATATATTACCGACTCGAACTTCTCTGAAGTGCCTTATTCTCTACACACTTTGCACATTTGCGACTCTCACAATAGGCCTCTCTCAGAATGTGGTCGGCGACCGGAATCCGATGACACATGCGGTCTACCCGAAAAGCACCTTCTTCCACAACGGAGGACGTCTGATTGATGTCACTCAGCCCCCCTTCAACGCAAAAGGTGACGGCAAAGCCGACGATACCGCCGCTATAGTCAAAGCCTACGACTTCATCGCCGACATGATACGGCAGCGCATCGAAGACGGCGTGTATTGGCCCATCGCTGACATGTATACAATCTACCTTCCGAATGGTGAATACCTCGTATCGGATTCATTGGTCTATACGAGAGAAGCACTCGTCTACCGCAAGCATGGACAAAGCGAAGGACTCAATAATATCCGCTTCCAGGGAGAAAGCCGCGAAGGCACGACGATCCGACTCAAAGATAACTCCCCCGGCTTCGAGGCCGGGCAGATCAAACCCATCATCTCGATGTCGCGTCGAGATGACAATAACCTACAAACCTTCAACAGCGTTGAAAACCTTACAATCAACAGCGGTTCGGGCAATCCGGGAGCGGTCGGCATCAACCACGCAGGTGCGAACAAAACCTCGTTGCGGAATTTACTAATTCAATCAGGCGACGGACAGGGAGTAGCCGGCATCTACATCAAGACAAGCCCGACTCAGGGATATCACACCGATATTACCATTGAAGGTTTCAACTACGGCTTGTGGATGGTTCCGTATCACGTGACGCATAACTCGTTCGAGTATATAACGCTGAAAGATCAGAAAGAAGCCGCCATTGTCCTTGATGACGCAACCTCCTCGCTGCGAGCCATCAAGGTCGAAAACTGCGCCGGCCCCGCCCTTCTCCAACGCGGCGCGGGCAGTCAGGTCGCCGTGATTGAAAGCAGCTTCGAGGCAAGCGATTCTACCACGAAGATCCCCGCAATTAAATTTCAAACGGGATCCATCTTTGCCCGAAACATAACGACCCAAGCTTACACAAAACTGATAGAGTCCAGACTATTAAAGAGCCCCAACGGCACCCGAATCGACGAAATCACTTATCCGGCCCCACTCGACATCCCCCTCTCCGCCACCGGCAAGTCACCTCGCTCACTCAACCTACCGGTTGAAGACGAGCCTGCTGTTCTATTTCCGGACACAGCCGAAGGCTGGGCCGATGTAGATGATTACTTACCGGATACCGAAGCCTCCCAGGAGACACCAGACTACCGCCAAGCACTTCAAGACGCTCTGAATAGCGGCAAAGGTTTCGTCCTCTTCGGTCGCCAGCAAAAATACTATATTAGCGGGCCAGTCACAGTTCCACCCTCGGTGAAGGTGATCAATGGTCTACACACCATCATCCAAGTGAATAAAGACGTGCTCGATCCGCTTTTCATGGTTGCAGAAAACTCGCCGGAACCACTCACAATCGAGAATATCCAAATCAATGGCAACTGTATCGCCCATAAAGCGCTCAGAACGATTTGCCTTCGCAACTTAGGCACCCGCGGCAGAAACCCGTATCAAAACCTAAATACAGAGCCCGGCGCCAAACTATTCCTCACCTCGGCGACCAATATGGGAAAGATCGACGGCTCTATACACAACCAGAAAGTCTGGGCACGCTGGGTGGATACCGAAGCCTCAAATTTCACCGACTTCCCACTTCAGTCCTCAGATGTTTGGGTCTTCGGCTACAAAACTGAAAAATTCCGGACTTGCTTTGCCGCCACAAAAGGAAGCCGGCTAGAGGTTCTCGGCGGGGTAACCAATCAGTTCCACCCCAAACGATACTTGGAACCTTACGGTGGCATTTCTCCGTATCCTGCCTTCTTGGTGAAAGACTCCGAGGCATCCATATTCGCATGCACAAACGGCCCCAGCAGCCCGAAGCTTGAAAACTATAAGGTTCTACTGGAAGTCGATAAAGAAGGGCAGTCTTGGACATACGAAAAACTGGAAGCCCCCCAACGCATTGGACGACGCAATCAAGCGTTTCTTCCACTGGCAGTCGTCAGAAACGAACACTGAATATCGCAACAACAAGCGCATATCCCTGAAACATGTTCTCTCGCCGACAGTTTATATCGAGCAGTCTACGTAGTCCCGGCATGCTGACATGCGGGACTCCGCCTTCAGGCATTCTCAAACCCAAAAGCTCAATCGATCATGGCCAAAAATAAGAAAAACATCCTCTTCCTTTGTTCCGATCAGCACCAGGCGGCAGCAATGAGTTGCGTCGACCATCCGGATGCACTCACACCAAACCTCGATCGATTGGCTGGCGAAAGCGTGCGCTTTGAACGAGCCTTTTGTCAGTCTCCCGTTTGTGTGCCGGCACGAGGCTCCATCATCACCGGCTTATACCCGAACCGACATGGTGCCCGCGTCTTGCGCGACCCGCTTCCTGCCGATGTCCGAACGATCGCACACCATTTCAAGGACCACGGCTACACAACAGCAGCCATCGGCAAAATGCACTTCGTGAACGAAAAGCGACGCCATGGGTTCGATCATCGTATCTACATAAAAGATTTCTATCAAACGCTGACTGAAGACGAAAAGCAGATCCTAGCCAAAGACCAGGACCAGGGCCGGGGCGAAAACGGAGCCCCGTCGGATTTGCCGGCGCGCTTCTATCGCGACAACTTCTACACCGAAAAAGCCGTCGAATATCTCCACACTCAGAGCAACACGGAACAGCCTTTCTGCGCCTGGGTTTCCTTCTTCATGCCCCACACACCTTTAGTGCCGATGCGGGAATATTATGAGCGCTACGATCCCGCGAAATTACAGCTGCCACACCGCGCATCGAAAGCGTTACAAAACGGCTTTGAGGGACATCTGATCCGCGCACGAGAAAGAGGTTGGTATGATCAGGATGAAGCAAGCCTACGCAACTCGCTAACAGGCTATTACGGCAATATCAGTCAAATGGATAATTATGTCGGACGTGTGCTGCAGGCCCTGGAGGATGCCGGATTAGCGGAGGACACTATTGTGGTCTATACCTCCGATCATGGCGAAATGGCGGGAGCGCACCGAATGTGGACGAAACACATCATGTTTGAGGATGCGATCCGCGTTCCGCTAATGATAAGACTTCCGGACAAAAAGAAATCCGGGACAGTCCACTCCGAATTGATCGAACATGTGGACCTCTACCCCACTCTTTGCGAACTGTGCGGACTACCGACCCCCGCCGCAATTGATGGCCGGAGCTTTGCCCCGCTCATGCGGGACGGGAATTATACACCCCGCACACACATCTATTCCCAATACGATTTCTGTCACAACGTCTTCACCGCTGACGACCGCTATGTGGGCCAGCCTCCGATCATTACCATTCGCACAGAGCGTTGGAAGCTGAATCACTTGAACTGGGGTAAACCTGAACTATTCGACCTCGTCAACGATCCAAATGAGGACGTGAACCTCATTGACGATACCACTCATACTGATCGCGTGAAAGCGCTCACCGCTCAGGCACAGAAAATATATGAGAGTGAACGACCAAGCAGATAGAGCAGATTGCATTAAAATAGTCGCGTTGGCTGGGATGCAATCTGCTCTAGCACTTACCAGACACGCAATAACATAACAATCGCGTTGAAAACACTCCTCTTCATCGCAGCACATCGAAGCCTCGACCTGCCACGCTGAAGTTAGTCCGCAAAAACGGAGCCAAAAATGGTCTCACCCGGGTTGCGCATTTGCCGGCAGCGTATGGCCTTCGTTCCATTCTCCCGGAATATAGATGAACCGAGGAACGTCCGGTAGACCGAAATGACTATTCTGAATCATCTGCACAATCAGCTCAATGGATTGAACGCCAGCATGATGATTATTCTGACAAACCCCCGAAATATCGGCACGCCCCGGTAAAATAGAGACGCACGCGAAACCTAAATCTTCGGGGATCCGAATCCCTGCTTTTAGCAAATCGTCATAGTCTGCAGAACGATTTGAGATGACGGCATCCAATTTATTTTGATCGATCCACTTTAGTAGTGCCTGAACACCAAGTCCTTTACGATCCAACAGCGGAATCCGGTTTCGAGCCGGAACCTTCATCTGATAATGTGCAAAATGCGCACTCCAGCCATTTCCAACCCGGTTATCCATCTCGAAATTCAAAGCGCAACCGACGCGCTTAAACCCTTTCGCAACAAGACGGCGAATGACCATACGCATTGAGTGCGCATGGTCGTGCGATACGGTCGACACGGACACCCCCTCAAGCCCTTGGCCAAGGCTAACCAGTGAAAATGAGCTTAAATCCACATTCCACTGCATCCGATCATGCTCGGTCGGAGCCACCAGTATTCCACGAATTCCACGAGCCAATAAAACCTTTCTCAATCTTTCGAGATTCATCCCCGGCTCTTGGAGCGAAAATTCCTCTAAGCGATAGCCCAGTTCTTCGGCCCGGTTAAACGCCGCCTGAATCGCCCGATTGTTGTTCGGCATGAGCTTCCAACGCCGTTTCAGTGTATAGTTTGTCAGAAGCGCGAGACCTGCACGCTGTGCTTCAACACGTCCTTTACGCACCTGACTCAATAAGGTCTGCACGTAAGGATTCGGCTCGTAGTTCAAGGATTTGGCAACGGCCCGAATCTTCTCACGCGTCTGCTCAGGAATTTTATGATGATTTCGTAAAGCCAACGAAACCGTCGTATGCGAGCAACCGACTTCAGCAGCGATATCCCTAATCGTGACAGTTCTCTTACTCGCATGCATAATAATACGTTAATATGAGACGGAGAAGCGATTACATCAACTCAAGTTTACGTGAAAACCAATAAATCAGCCACATAAGACGATTGCGCGCCGTCGCAACCGCGAACCTTGCCAAACCTCGCGCTGACAACACCGCTGACAACCGGACTGACAACACCGCGGCGGTCACGGAGGCCCGCCCTCCAACACAGCCCACAACTTCACGACACGCAATCTGGAGGGTTGCGCTCCGTCGCAACCGCGAACCTTGCCGGGCATTGCGTAAACAACACCGCACTTGCAACACCGCGGCGGTCACGGAGGCCCGCCCTCCAACGCGTCCCACAACATCACGACACCCCCTCTGGAGGGTTGCGCTCCGTCGCAACCGCGAATCTTGCCGGGCATTGCGTAAACAACGCCGCACTTACAACACCGGACTTACAACGCCGCGGCGGTCACGGAGGCCCGCCCTCCACGATCAATTCGGCGGAAACGGGAAGGGATCCCCCGTCCGCTCAATCCACCCTTGAAGCAAGGCTTTCATCTCATGATATACCTCTTAAATGGGGCTTTTAAAAGATCTCCCACAACATCTGGTCAGATACAATTCTATACGATGTGAGAGCCCGAATCAGTGAGTCCATTCGAGGCGATAAAAGCATTCCGTGTCGGCCTCGACCGGAAGGCCGATATCCACAGCCCGATCCTCCACCTCACTGGACCCCGCGTCTAAATCTTCTCCGGCAGACCGGAAACGAGACAATCCAATCAGGTCGAATCACATTGGTTTCGGCCAAAGAAAGAGACCATCCGAACTAAAGGCTTCAAGTTCATCAAATTCAACCCAGCGCACGGAGCCATCCGGGTAACTTGCATTCATCCCCGTAATTTCTGTGCTGGTGGTGCTTCGACCTCCGTCATGGCTATAGGTCGTCGAACCATTCGTGTATGTCAAACACCCCCACAATGCATACTTGTTGGATGAATTGAGAACATTCTTAAAGAGAACACTATACTCCGCTTTAGGCGCGCCTGAAGTTGGCGAGCTGCTATCACGATTAAAATACTGGTAATTGGTGTAATCGCTGGGCGTTGTAGCAACCCGTTGAACCTCGGGATCATAAATCCCACGAGGATCCTCCGACAAAGGCCCCGGACAATACATTGTATCAAAGCGATTACCGATATATGGCCCCAGAGTTTTATTAAAGTCATCAACGGCATAAAAATGCGGTTGTAGGGCATAGGTAGGCAGACCTGTGCGTAAAGCACCACTGGGGTCGGGTCCGATCCCCTTATGCTCATTCGCATAGGTTCTACAGGCCAAGGCCAAATGGCGCAAACGACTGGCACATTCCGATTTAACCGCAGTCGATTTCACCTTAGCCACTGCGGGTATTAAAATACCCGTCAAAATAGCAATGATCGCTATACAGACCAGAAGTTCTATAAGAGTGAACGCACGGATCTGCTTTGGGGTTCTTCGATCTGTATTCATTGTTTTAAGACCTTTATCGCATTCAACATCACTGAAGTATTCACAAAGCAAATGATTGAACTCGGAAGCACAGCGTCTGATTGCAGGATGACATCTTGATTTGTGGTAGACCGGCTAACTGGCCAGAAGCGAATTTGCTAAAGTAGAAAACGACATGCTGATAGAGCGCATACATCGAGACGAGCTTCCACAGAATCGAACAGTTCAAACCAAAGCCGAATCCTGGCGTATCAAAAAGCAAGTTCCAACCACCCTGAACCGGTCCAGAAAGAAGAGACAACCAAGAAGCCTCTACCCAATGGCCTCAATCGAATACAAATCAGGCTTTATTGTATTTACCCATTGAACTGTTCGACCTCCTGTGAATTCGTATTCTAATTCACAATCATAAGATAATCTGCATCTCGATTGGCGATAAATAAGTGTAGCCAATTAACAACACCCCTAACCCCTAATAATACATGAAGATGCATAAGTCTTGTATCGCAGGCTTTATCATGCTGCTTGCCCTGCTGAACATCGCTTCAGCCGACCCTTCCGTATTCGATATCACCGATTACGAATCCTACCGAACCGATCCAGATGACGACGCCCCCGTAATCAGAGCGGCGATCGCTGCCGCGAATTCGTATGTCAGTAGCACAGGAATCCCGGCTACGGTCGAAATCCCGGAAGGCACCTATTACCTCGATGCCAACCCCAACAATACCAGTAATCACCTTTACATTAGCAACGCCAACGACTTAACAATTCGAGGCGTGCCGACGGCCACACTCGTCATGAAAAGCTGGAATAGTAGTGGCATTATTATAGGCGAGAGCAAAGGTATTACCCTAGAAGACCTTGTCATCGAATACGACCCACTCCCTCATACCCATGGAAGTATCACGTCAGTCGATACAACTAATAACTATATTTATCTCGATATCGCCAGCGGTATGCCTCTTCCGACTGCAGCCCCCTTCCAAAGCGGAATTGTCTGGGGATACGTGTATGACAATGGAACGCTTAACATTGATACCGTCGAACACCGGATTGTCAATCCGACCTTAATTTCTGGCCAGAACTACCGCCTCACAAGCTTGGAAACAGTCACCAACGATCTGGTCGGCCAGTCACTCATTCTCAGTCCAAGAGGCGCCACATCTGCAACCGCGGTTTTCGTTAAAAATGCCCAATACTACGAGGACCCCTCCAGCCCGGGAGAACAGATTAACAGCGCAACCATCGACAATGTCACAATTCACTCATCACCGACAACAGGATTTCAGATGCAAGGAAACAAAGGGATGGTTACCGTTCAAAACTGCACGATAGTTCCTAAAAGTGGGCAAATTCTATCCACCAATGCCGATGGAATTCACGCAAAATGGTGCCGGGAGCCCATCAATGCTATCAATTGCGACTTCAGCGGCATGGGCGATGACGGGATCAATTATTCAGGAACTTACCAAAACATAATCGAGCAAACATCGGCTACAGTCATCTATGTGGTTCGCAATGAATATTACACTGCCGGTGATCGCATCGAAATCCATAATCCGGAAACTGGAGAAGTGATTGCCAGCCCGACTATTACCGCTGCCAGCAACGCCACTGCAAATGGGCAGAATGCGACTAAACTAACATTGGATACCAGTATTCAAACGCTGAGCACAGTCGTATCTCCAGTATCCGGCAGAAGCAAGCCGGACTGGTGCACCGATATTGAGATCTGTGCGCCGGGATCCCAGATACTCAATAACAACTTCTGGAACCACCGGGGACGAGGCATCATGCTTCACTCCGACAATACATTGGTTGAAGGAAATATTTTTGCACAACTCAGAGGCCCCGGAGTCGTCATTGGACCAGATTATTCCTGGGCTGAATCAGCCTCGGGTAGTGGATCGATCATTCGGAACAATACTTTCGATAACATCTCCCGATCCAACATTCTGATCAGCACGTCCGGAACCAGCATTAACGAAACCCATTATGCCACAAAGGATATCCTGATCGAAGGCAACCTGTTCACCAACTACGGCCTTCCGAGCTACACTGGACGCGGCTATGTCGGCGAAGTGTTCTACTCAGGCAAGTCGAAGGATATCACTTTTTCCAGAAATATTATTGGCTCACGCCATCCAAGCGGAGCCGTCGTAGACCCAGTCAAAATCAACCGTTCGGATAACGTCGCCCTACTCGATAACGATTTCTATGGCGCGAGTTCGCTCGATGACTGGCTCACGACACAGGTCGATGTGACAAAGCTCCATATCACAGAAACCGTCTTCAGCGACAACATCGAATACACCACTGAAACTGAAATCGACGACGCCTGGCCCTTGCTCGATACGCTCGGAGGCAACCCGCTACGACTGGGCGTGAATACCAATATTTCTGACGACCAACCTTACATTATGATAGGCACCGCCGTAGCCTCGCGCGATCTGGATTTCGAGGTCAGCAATGATTGGCTGCTCGCATTTGATATGTATCACAGCGATCCGAACCGAAGAGGAATCGTCGGCTTGATGGACAGCAGCCTGCAGCATGGCTATATGCTCATGTGGTCATCCGGCGCATCCGGCTCCGACGGCACTGTCTACATTAAGAAATTCGACCTCACATCCTCGCTGGATGACTGGTATGTAACCGGCACGACACTGGATAGTGGCAATAGCGGGCATACCGCGACATCGGTTCCCCTCGCCCACCTGGAACTCACCTGGGACGCTTCGACTGGCAGTCTCGTCGCCTATGTCGATGGCGTCGAAGTTGCCTCTGCAATCGACACGGCCTTTAACAGCTTCTCTAAAATCGTCATCAGCGGAGCCGGCAGCGGCGCCGCAGGAGATGCCACTTACATCGACAATCTCCATGTGAGCACGCTTGATACCTTCAAAGAGCCAATGAGCTATAGCAGTGAGAGCGCCCTCGACAGCGCCTGGTCAGTCGTTCACTCACTCGAAGAAAACACTCTAACACTGGGAACAGACAGTAATGTATCGGCTGAACAACCGTATGCTATAGTGGGTAATGCCGTTTTAAAGCGTGATCTGGAGATTCCCCTACAAACCGATTGGATCCTGAGTTTTGATATGATTCACACCCAGGTCTCGCGCCACGGTTGGGTCGGCTTACTGGATGCCAGTGGTCAATACGGCTATATTGCCTACTGGGATTCCGGCTCAAATATAGGCGTCAACGGAACTGTCAGCATACGGAAAATCGACCTGACTTCGGAACTGAATACTTGGTATGAAACCGGTAGTCAGCTGGACGACTCAGATAGTGGGCACCAGAATACAACGACTCCGTTTGCCGAAATCGAATTACATTGGGAAGCCGATACTGGCAGCCTAAAACTCTACGTCGATGGCTCGCTCAAGGCATCTGCAGCCGACACGGAGTTCAAGAGCTATTCCCGTGTATACATGAGTGGAGATCGGCAAGGAAATCCAAATGCAGGCGTTTACATCGACAATATCGAAATAACGACTCTGCCATAAAGGGAAGGCATGTGCCGGCAGTCTGAATCATTCAGACTGCCGGCATTTTTTTCGCAAAGAATTCCGCTAGTCCCGGTTCAGCCACCAGTTCTCAGAGAGAACGGATACCAGATGAAAGGCGAAAACTCAGGCCAAAGGCAATCTGGCAACTTGAGAATGATATCAATCCATTTCCCTGATCTCAAAATCACTGCTTCGGTTGATCATAGTCACACCGTTGATGTCTTCGAAAGATACATTCTTCAGCTCAATCCATCCCTTAATTGCGGCGCTGATCGGCATCCCATGCCCAGGCCCTAAACCGTCTTTACCAGTGCCGCGAACCTGCACATTTTCAAAGATCACATTCCGCAGGCTCACATCGGGATTACTCTGCCAAATCTTGATTCCCAAAACAGCCGAATCGATCACTTCTATATTTTTGAAAACTATATTCTGAACATCTGTTCGTTTAATACCTATATTGATCCCGCCCGACTCACTATGAAAAAGTGTGTTTCGTGTCCCACAGCGAATAATTGTGCAGTTCTGGATGAGAGTATGCGCTGCATCACCAAAACCATAGCCAGGAAAGCTGGAGCTCACCCGGATACCGGAACCCCCAAACCCATCGACCACCAGGCAATTATCGACCGTATGCCCTTGCCCGCCGAAAATACCGATGCCAGCCGCCCTTAAAGTCAGCTCTATCGTATTATTACGGAAGGTATTATTTTCAGTCATGCCAACTGTAGCGATATCCGACGACCAAGTCGCCAGGGAATCATCCAAATTATTGCGCACATGGCACTCTTCGACGATACAATTCCGGCTTCCTTTGGCAAAATTCAGTCCGTCCGCATAGGTATTGCGTATCCGGCAATTCGCTACGCGTAAACCATCCGCGACCGGAGCGGGTGTGACCTTTTCATAATTGCCGATCCAGAAACCGCATTCAAAGTGCTGCAGCCATATATTCTTAATCGTGGACCCCGTGCCCCAGTGCTGACGAAACGCATTCCCCGTATCCCGGTTGTTGATATCCGAATCCACGTAAAGGTCAGAAACCATTAAATTTGAAGCCAATCCGGAAAATCCGACAGTATGGCGACCTGTGAATTTAAAGAACAGCTCGGTATGCCAAATCCCCGCTCCCTGTATCTGCAAACCATCATGCCTAAGCTCCAGTTTATTCACGATCACATAGCGCCCTTCCGGGATATAGAGGCCCTTGCCTTGTTCCGCACAGGCCGCGAAAGCGGCTTGAAACGCATCAAAGGCATCTTTCTCCGTGTTGGCCTGTGCCCCAAAATCGGCCAGCGAAAGAAATCCTTCCGGCTGCGCAATTACAGGATCGATTTTTTCGATTTCAATAAAATCGACTCCGATTGCCAAACCGTCGTCTGTTTCTTTACGCAAGCTCAAGCGATCACCGGGCTCCAGCATTTTATCTAATTGAAAGCGCGTTTCGTCAAATCGCATGCGCTGACTGCCTGTGCCTTTAGCAAAGGCTGGATCATTCGATGGCTTACGGTTGCCGTGCTCCGTATTAAAATATTGCCAAGCATAGTAGGAAGTCAGGGAAACATTCTGCACAAACACATCATTCACGTAAACCGCGAGTTGACTGTTCAATCCAGTCCCATCACTGGAATCAGGCAGCGTGAAACGTAGATTCACTCCATCGGCAGCTTCTGGGATAATCCACTCCACGGATGCCCCCACATCCGGCAGGGCAACATAAACGCGTCCGGAAGCTTCCGATTCGAGTTTCTCCTGCTCAAACGAAGGTCCATGCGCCAGAGCTCCCCCCTCCAATCGTCCCGCATCCGCTTCAAGGCGATTGTAGGGCAGATTGCTGGCCCCGCGCGCTTTGGTATTTTCCCATGCCGTTAAATCGGTTTTGTATTCAGCTTGCGCTTGAACAGCTTCAGCAAGCACTGAAAACGGTAGACTCAGCATCAGCGCCGAGCCAATTAATAATAGTTTCTGATTCATAGAAGTTTGAGGTAATACGGGGTAAAAATCATAGTGCAGCTAAGCTTAGTAAGGTTCGATGCTTATGGTCAAATAAACGAACACGAGACCCCTCCAGGTTGAACAGTTCAAACACAACCTGCTCCCAAAAATCATGCCTAATGACTGCAACTAAGAACTATTATTAAACCGCTCGTAGGGCGAACGGATTACACCTAGTGTGGTGTAAGTGAAGTAAGCTTCAGAAATACACCTGGTTCTTAGAAGTTGTGAAAGCTAACGGAGCTAGGGCGTCCCGCCCTAGTCCCCTGCAACGCTCTTATATCAGGGCAGGATGCCCTGACTCCGTTGACGCCAATCTTATAATGTAAGGCACTTCGCTGACACCACACTAGCTTAGTCAGTGTAATACCTCACAGAAGTCTCAGTCCTGTATTCTGACTTCAAAATCACGGTTCCGGCTGACCATGCGCTCCCCGTTAATGTCTTCGAATGATACATTCTTCAGTTCTAACCACCCCATGAGCTGGGCGCTGATAGACAGCCCGTCCCCAAGCCCCAAGCCGTCTTTACCGGTGCCGAGAACATGAACATCCTCAAAGACCACATTGTTTAGGACCGCCTCAGGATTACCGTTCCAAATATTAATTCCCACAACCGATGAATCGATGACATCGATATTTTTGAAGACCAGATTCTGAACATCAGCCCGCTTGACACCAATATTGATTCCGCCGGTCGAACTATGAAAAAGAGAATTCCGAGTGCCACAACGAACAAGTGTGCAATTCTGGATACGGATCGTTGAGACATCATCAAAACCATGGCCCGGAAAACTGCTGCTCACTCTGACACCGGAACCGCCAAATCCGTCAACTACCAAGCAGTTTTCGACCGTATGCCCTTTTCCGCCGAAAATCCCAATCCCTGCAGCTCTTAAAGTCAGCTCAACCGTATTATTGCGGAAGGTATTATTCTCAGCCATGCCAACAGCATCTTTATCTGAAGACCAGGAAGCCAAAGAGTCGTCCAAGTTGTTGCGCACATTGGACTCTTCGACGATACAGTTCCGGCTCCCTTTGGCAAAATTCAGCCCATCCGCATAGGTATTGCGTATCCGGCAATTCGTGACAAGTAATCCATCAGCCACCGGAGCCGGTTCCAGCTCACCATAGTAAGCGATCCAAAAACCGACCGAAAAGTGCTGCAGCCAAACGTTCTTAATCGTGGAGCCGGTGCCCCAATGCTGACGAAACCCGTTGGCCATATCCCGGTTATTGATATCCGAATCCATGTAAAGATCGGCCACCAAAAGATTCGAGGCCAGCCCAGCAAACCCTGCGTTATGCCGTCCGGAAAATTTGAAGAAAAGCTCGGTATGCCAAATCCCCGCTCCCTGTATCTGCAAGCCATCATCTATCAACTCTAACTTATTTGAGATCACATAGCGACCAGCCGGAATATAGAGGCCCTTCCCTTGTTCCGCACAGGCAGCAAAGGCTGCTTGGAACGCACCATACGAATCTTCCTCTGTATTGGCCTGAGCCCCAAAATCGGCCAGCGAAAGAAATCCTTCCGGCTGAGGAATCACAGGGTCTATTTTTTCGATTTCGACAAAGTCGACCCCGATTGCCAAACCGTCGTCTGTTTCTTTACGCAAGCTCAAGCGATCACCGGGCTCCAGCATTTTATCTAATTGAAAGCGCGTTTCGTCAAATCGCATGCGCTGGCTTCCTGTGCCTTTGGCAAAGGCCGGATCATTCGATGGCTTACGGTTGCCGTGCTCGGTATTAAAATACTGCCAAGCATAGTAGGAAGTCAGGGAGACATTCTGAACAAACACATCATTCACGTAGACCGCGAGTTGACTGTTCAATCCCGTCCCGTCACTGGAATCAGGCAGCGTAAAACGAAGATTCACTCCATCGGCGGCCTCTTCGACCGTCCACTCAACAGAGGCCCCTTTCGTGGGTAGCGAAACATAAATACGCCCCGTAGCTTCTGATTCAAGTTTCTCCTGCACGAACGACGGACCATGCGCCAGAGCCCCCCCCTCTAATTGTCCTACATCCGCTTCAAGACGACGGTAGGGCAGATTGCTGGCTCCGCGAGCTTTGGTATTCTCCCATGCCGTTAAATCGGTTTTGTATTCAGCTTGCGCTTGAACAGCATCCGCAAGCACTGAAAACGATAGACTCAGCATCAGTGCCGAGCCAATTAATAATCGTTTCTGATTCATAGAATGATGGTAGTAAGGGATAAAATAGAAGTCTTCCCTACCTTAGTAAGGCCAGGTTCGGGGGATGGGTTGCTCCTGGCGAATGACTCGTGTCAACAACTCGGCGCGCAAGCCTGCGATCACAGAGCAATCGACCTTCGCAGAAATATCGTAGTAGCAACCAGGATCCTGCTCCATGTCGTAGAGCATCTCACGGCCATCATCATGCACAAGGAAACGGTATTGTTTCGTGCGCAGGGACTTCCACCCCGCACCTTCGGTCAATGCGGATGTCCGGCCTTCGGACTCATTACGGATTAGGCCAAGCAAGGATCGGCCTTGCGCTGTGGTCGGGATCGGCACACCGGCAGACTCAAGCAAGGTGGGTAACACATCCAAAGCCTCGACCAACTCCGTGCGGCGTCCCGGTTCGATGTTCATCCCCTCCGGGAAGCGGATCAACAACGGCACCTTGGTCACGGCATCATCCCCCGGATAGCTTTTACCGTAACGACAACGGGTGCCCAGCCACTCTCCGTGGTCGGATGTAAAGACAATGATCGTATTGTCCGCCTTTCCACTGGCTTCTAAAGTATTCAGAATTCGACCAACGTAATCATCCACCTCAGAAACCATCGCATAGTAGCCCTGCTGGATTGATTGCATGACCGACTTGGACCGAAACGCGTCATGCTCGGACTTCCATCCTTCCGGATAAGTCTCCACACTCAACTGCTCCGGATCGTAGAGATCGAGATAGCGTTGCGGCACCACCCACGGACTATGCGGCGAGTAGAACCCTGCGATGCAGAAAAATGGATTCGTAGGCGCATTCTCCAAATATTCACAGACATTCTCCCCCACAAAGGCCGAATGCGTCACATCGTCGCGACCGGGGAAGGTCACTGCTTCCATCGGCATGCGATCTTCCGGATGCTTGACCGAATCCTCCAAGTTCATCACTCGGTTCCAATCTGCCCGCGCGGGTGGCAAACCGAGACTGATGTGGTCTAGCTCTTCCGGTGCCTTTTGGCGCACCCAGGAGCGATAAGCATCTTCGTAGCAACCAGGCTCGTCGGAGATCTGCATGTGATCAAAGCCATAGGCCGGGTGTGGATCACTATGCTCTCGATTCGAGTGCGGAAGAAAATGCAGCTTCCCGATGTTAGCGCAGTGGTATCCGGCACGCCCCAAAACCACCGGTAAGGTCACGGTATCCTCCGGCACTGGCACCGCCATGTGCGGGATCCCCAAGGTCGAAGGATATTGCCCGCTCAAAAAACTGATCCGGCTCGGCATACAGACGGGGTTTTGCACAAAGCAGTTGTCAAAGCTCACACTCTGCTTCGCCAGACGATCGAGATTGGGCGTATGTATCTCGGGATTGTCATTCGCCCCGAGGGCATCCCAACGTTGCTGATCGGTGTAGATGAGAAGAATATTAGGTCGCTCGCTCATGGGTAATTGTCTCCGCTGGATTCGATTAAAGAAACGCTCAAGAATAGCTATCAACTAATGAGTAAGTGGTCAAACTCGACTCGACGACCGATGCTTCCGGCTTGGAAGGAATCTCCAACGTAATCACTCGTGATGTCCCGGCATGCAGATCGAAGTAGTTGTCCGAACATTTGAATTCGATACCAGGCAGGTCAATCTGCACCATATGGTGATAGCTCTTGGTCAGAAGCTCCAACTCGTAAACACCGGACTCAACCGGAGTCACATTGGCGATGATCGGCGCCCGCTCCAGATTGATAAAGCGCGGCGTCGAGAACAACGCCGTCTTATACGAAACCGGATAATCGCCCGCCTTCATTTCGGCACGCAAGAGCAGGTTCGTCTTCCCATGGCTGGCCAGCTCTTCGGTGAAATCGAGGCTCTCCTGCATGATGGATTCCCCGTAGCGAAGCGTCACATCGAGCGAACCCTTCTTCACAAGTTGTCCGTCCAATGTTTCCAGGAACCAGTTGACGGTTCCGGAGACCTCTTCCAAGCCATCGAACACCGTAAAGATCTCCACCCCACTCATGCTGTTGTGGTAGTAATTGTTCTGACCGATCTTTTCCTCGCCGATGACTTTCAAGCTGAGCATGGCAGGTGCATAGAAACGACGTGCTTCATGGTTCAAGGCCCGCCAGCGGCCCCCGAACTCAACACTACTCCAGGAAGACACCGGCCAGCAATCATTCAGCTGCCAGTAGAGCGCGCCCATACAACGGGGCTGGTTACGCCGCATGTGCTCGATCGCCACCTTCATGCAATAAGCTTGATTCAACTGGGAAATGTAGGCGGTCGCACGATAGTCCTTGGGAAAACGATACATGCGGGCCATGTAATCGAACACCACCAGATTACCCGAAGTGCCACCGGAACCGTTCTTCTGGTGATTCTCCATCACCGGTCCAAAGATATTCATATCTTCCGGATTGCAGAAAGTCGCCGCCACTTCAGGCGAGCTGAAGGACTGCATACCGAACTCCGAATAAAAGCGATAAACCTCTTCCTCGTAAATTTTGACCGGCTTGCGCGAATGCCAGACCGCCCAGTGGTGGGTGTCCCCTGCCCGCGGATTGTCTTTACCATACTGATAGCCGTCCGGGTTGTGCGGCGAGCTTGGCCAGTAGTCCGTCACACCATCCAGTTCTTCGACCACCTCCGGCAACAGCTTATAGAAGAGCGCTTCGTAGGACTGCATGCGCTCTTCGGTTTCCATCAGTTCGACATGCTTCTGCTCACACTCATTGTTACCGCACCACAGCGCCAGACAGGCACGGTGCGCCAGACGTTTGACAGCCTGACTGGCCTCGACCCGCACGCTATCAAGGAAGGGCTGGTCGCCACGGAACAAGGAACAGGCAAACATGAAGTCCTGCCAAACGAGGAGTCCCTTTTCATCACAGAGGTCGTAGAAATCCTCGAACTCGTAGATCCCCCCGCCCCAGATGCGAATCATGTTCATGTTCGCCTCCACCGCAGACGTCAGAATGTTGTCGTAACGTTCCCGCTCGACCCGGTTCGGAAAGGCATCCGCTGGGATCCAGTTGGCGCCTTTCGCAAAGATCGGCTTCCCGTTGACCAAAAACTGGAAGCACTCGCCCCATTCATCCGGGTGCATGTCCAACTTAATGGTCCGCAGACCAATCCGTTTCTCCCAAGTTCCGAGCACGACCGCATCGGTATCGACACATTCAAGGGACACCTCGTAGAGCGGCTGCTCCCCATAGCCATTAGGCCACCAGAGCTGTGGGTTTTCAATCACGGCTTCATTGCCGATGACTTCAGCCACAACTTCACCAGCCAAACTGACTGTGCCCTTCAACTCCGCCGAACTTTGATTAACCAACCTCGGCTCGAAAGTCAGCTTCACCTGCCCGTCAGCATGCTGCTGCACCATGCGCACCGACTCCAAGCGATCCCGGCTCCAGGCTTCCAGACGAATCGGACGCCAGATACCGCTGGTGGGAAAACGCGGCCCCCAGTCCCATCCAAAGGAATACGCAGCCTTACGAATGCGGGAACGTCCGGGCTTAAGCTGACACATTTCCATTAAAGGTTCACCATCCCAATGCGCATCGATATAAGTATTCGGGCTCTGGAATGTGATCTCCAATTGATTGGAGCCCTCCCGGAGGTGCTCCTTTACCGCATAGCGATGCTCAATATACATGTTCTCCTCTTGACCGAGGACCACTCCGTTCAGAGTCACCGTTGCCACGGTATCCAAGCCTTCGGCCACCAGTTCGAGAAAGTCCTCACCGAACAAAGCCGGATCCGCCTCAAACTCCAACCGATACGTCCAGTCCAGATCTTCCAGATACTGAAGTTCCAGCTCGTTTCGCCCCCAAAAAGGTTCAGGAATCAAGCCGTGCTGCAATAAATCAGTATGGACGCAGCCAGGGACTTCGGCCGGGTAAAATTCGTTACGGTCGGACTGGGAAAACTGCCAGCCGTCATTCAGGGATTGATGGACTTTCATATTCAAAATATCTATAAGGGTAAGACAGTTTTAATGATATTGACCCAATTAATCTGCAATTCGATACATAAGGATATATAAATCCTCTAAATGACATCAAAATAATCTATGACATTCTCCCTCCCCTATAGCATTCAACGCGCGGGCATATTCAAGATGCCCGCCAATGAAGAACCGCTCTATGATATCCTGCCGGCAGGGAAGCAACGGATCGAGCTCATGCTGGAAGGGCGTGGCTGGGTGAAGATTGAAAATGACACTGTCGAAATGCTGCCCGGACACCTCCTCTGGCACATTGAAGGCGATGAAACCATCTCACGGAGCGACTGGAAAAACCCCTATGCCTGCCTCTCCATTCAGTTCGATGTTCCCAAGAAATCAAGCAGCAGGCCGGCCCCACAGCTGTCACACTGGGAGAGCATCGAGTCCGCCTTCCAGTTCTCTGCCCAAGTTCTGCGCTGGTATGTCGACGAAGCGATCCATCGTGAAGGGCTCATCCACTTCATCTGCGGCACGGCACTCATTCAGGCGAACCGGAAATGGGGAAATACTTCGTATGCCAACCACCCACTCAAAACGCAGCAAATTATCCACGCCCTCGAGAACCGCTTCAAAGAGAAGACACCGCTCAAAGCAATCGCCGATGAAGTCGGTTGCTCCTTAGCGCATCTCCACAACGCAGTCAAAGAAGCTCTCGGCACGACTCCCCACGAAGTCATCCTGACAAACCGGGTGCATGCGGCCAAGGAGCTTCTGGTCAGCACGGATCAGCAGGTCAAGGAAATCGCCGTCAATTCCGGCTTTGGCAGCGCGACCGCCTTTTGCCAATCATTCAAACAACGAACCGGAACCACCCCGTTGGAATATCGCCGCAGTCAACTTCAGGCGTAAGACTTCAGGCAAGCCTCGGCGAACATCTGCCCGATACGTTTCATTCCGGTGTAGTTGTAATGCCCGACGGGTGGACCGTATTTAGGCAGATAGTTGGCAGCCTGAGGGTCTTGACTCTGAGGAATAAAAGTCACGTTCTGCAGGATCGCGGCAGTCGCCTGCATGCCTTCCACTACTTTCCCCCGGCTCACCTCCAAAAGGAGGAATGGTAATTCCGGAAGCTCCAATTCTTTTCGGACCGAACGAATCAAATCCTGCAAATGCTCGCCATACATTTCTGCAGGCTTCGGACCAAACATGTTCACATTTCCATCATGTTCTCCCTGCACCCACAGCATCCCGCAGATCTCGTAGGAATCCGGCGATAGACCGGAGAGCATCCGGTGTGTATCATCGATAAACTCCTGATAGAGCCTCGGCTTGCCTTCTTCGCCCATCAGCGACGCTTTCTCATGGCTCCAGTTGGCATTCCAACAACCATAGAGTGAAGTGCCACCGAGCGAGCGCTTAATCAAAAGGATATCCTCATCCGGCCAAACTTGATGCAGCTCGATACCGAAGAACAATTCGGGACCAAAGACCTGATCCAGCTTAAACTTATTACGAACCGATCCCGATGCCGGAGTAATTCCCAGCGGAACCGGCGAGTTCCCATTGTATGCCAGCAACACTTTCCGCTGCGCACTCTCCAAACGCTGCAAATCTTCTGCGGTGAGCTGACTCCCATCACCACGACCATCCATATTAGATTGGCCCGCGAGTAAAAATACCTTCTTTTTCTTCATACGATTCTTCTAACGATGCATTCAGCCTTTCGGCTCATAAAGATCCGCCGCTATCGTCCCGGAAAAGCTTCGATAGTCCGGCTCTCCTTCCCGGAATTGCGGGTCCACCTTGTATTCGAGCGTGAAGAAAGGATCGCCCTCGGACTGACAATAGGCCCCCAAACGCTGGCGATGCGCGTCCAGTTCCTCGGCGTAGTCCGGATCGAAGGCCAGATTCCGCGTCTCACCGGGATCCGCGACCAAATCGTAGAACTCCTCCCCATCGCCTTCGATATAGCGGGTATACTTATAACACTCCGTGCGCACCATGCGCCCCGGTTCAATCGTGTAACCGAACTCCGTGTGCCACTGGGCAAAGACCGCATCGCGCTTGGTATCGCTTGCTTCGCCTCGCAGCTGCGGCACCAAACTGGTCCCCGGCAGACCCGCTGGAGCCGGAAGGTTCGCATACTCGCAGAGCGTCGGCAGCAAATCGATCAGGGAGCAGAGGCCTTCCGCCCAATGGTCCCCTTGCTTTATTCCGGGGCCACTGAACATCATGGGGACATGCATCGTTTCTTCATAGAAACTGGTGTGCTTTGTTCCCATCCAACGGCCACACATGGAATCGCCATGATCGGCAAAGAAGAGGACCATCGTATTGGAGGCATCCTCACGCGCTTCCAGCGCGGCAAGGATCCGGCCTATTTGCGCGTCAGCCAAGGATAAGTAATAGTGGTAGGCATGCAGATAGTGGCGGATCTTCGCTTCATCCCATCCACCCATCTGCGCTTGGCGCTTATGCACATAGGGCAAATACTGAATCGGTCGCGGGCGCTTGGCCATCTCCTCATCATCGATGTATAAGTTCTCCGGAAGATCCGGAAGGTCTTCAAACGAAGCGCTCAACGGCCGATCATAACTGTTCTCACCGATCCATTGACAGATGTTATGCGGATTATTCAGGTCGACCGCAGCCAGATAGGGTGTTGAGCCCGAGTGGTGATTCAAAAATTCAACCGCCTTCTCCGTCGTGTGAGCATCCTCCAGAGTATCGTGATTATACATGAACCTGGAATCCAGGGACAGACTCTCCCGATCCGCCCGTTGAATCGGCGACAACTCGAATCCACGCAAGGCACCACCGTCATGTTGCTTACCAAAATGAACGGTCTCATAGCCGGCATCATGAAACAGAGTCCCCAATGTGGGCCGGGCCGGGTCGAGGGTTCCATTTTCAAAACAAACGCCATTGGCTAAGATACCCGTCTGATGCGGATAACGCCCGGACCAGAAGGACGCCCGAGAGGGCAAACATAAGGGACAGTTCGTATATGCCTGACGAAACTTCAGGCTCCGGGCGGCCAGACGACCCAGATTCGGTGTCTTCGCATAGGTATTCCCCCACGGACCCAAGGCCTGCGCCGAGAGCTGATCACAGCAGATGATTAATAGATTCGGTTGACTCATCTTTTCCTCAAACGGACGGCATCAATCCTTACAACGCTTCCACGCTTAGAATCGAGACTGATCGACCTGGATCGTGTCCGCATCCACGTCGTCTCCCAGTTCCAACCATTCGGATGGGGGCGCCAGCTCACCTTCTACGATCAGATCATGAATCGTCACATTTGAGGCATGATTGATCTTCACCAATGTATTCTTCACCGCATCCGGGTGCGGAAAGTCGATCACATTGTCTTCGATCAACACTCCATCGCAGGTTGAGACGGACAAAACGTTGCCGGCCATTCCACTCGGATCATAACCGATCTTCTGGCCATACAGGCTGAACCGGTTATTGGCAATCACCACATTCTTAATCGAACGTGCATGACTTTCAGTCTTCTGAGTGGGCCCGCCATCCGCCAAAACAATGTTGCTCGCACGAATGTTCACAAAGGTGTTATCTCGGATGATTGCGTGGGCTCCATTGGGGCCTTCAACTCGACCTCCGAAATGATGTCCGAGTCGTATCCCCTCCCCCCTCAGGTCTTCGAAGCGATTACCCTCGATGATGGCCCCGGGGCTCCGCATCAGGATACCCCGCATACGGTGACGCCCGAAGAAATTGTTTCGGATGACCGGATTCACCGGAACCTGATCCATGTTGATGATCAGATCGGCATCCTTCATGCCGACCGCTTTGACAGTCTGGATCGATTCCGGCAGGTCTTCGACAAAGCTCAGTTTCATGTAGCGCTTCCCATCGATAGTGGCAAAACCAACCTTGGTGCATTCGACGAGGGATTCCATTTCCCCATTTTTCGCCCAGACAATTTGAATGTCATTATGCGCACGGAAAGAACCGTGCACGGCGATGATCAAAGTCCGGGCATCCGGCTTATCGACAATCCGCTCGTAGGTGCCGCCGATATTCACCGAGTCATCTCCCATCCCTTGCAGCCAGCAGTTTTGGATAATCGGGCCCTGGTCGCCCCACTTCACATGAATGCCATCGGCATTCGAAGTCATCAGGCGATTGGAACCCTCCGGCTGGATGATCTTGCAGCCATCGAGTGTCACCAAGCCGCAATTCCGGATCCCGTAAGCCAGCGCCGGCGAGGAGTGGACGGTCAGCTTGGTGGCAAAGCAATTGCGTGAACTGGAAAAGACGATGGCGTCCGCCTTACGACGTGCCACCATGGCAATCTTGTTGCCGACAAATGCTGCCTCTACCGGATTGCGGGTTGTCAAACGAACACGGTCCCCCTCCAGCTCCTCCACCGTCTCGACGTATTGGTCGTAGAACTCAGGCATCTTCAAAGCGGTTTTAGGCCTAAAAATGTAAGCGATGTTCTTCGTGGATTTACCGGACATATGCGGTTCGCTGACACGCGGGTAGCCGGCATCCAGCTTGAAGACGATCTGACGCTTTTGTGTGTCAACGGATTCGATTAGGCCCTGCGTAAATGGCAGCGGCTTATAGTCCACAGCGATCGATTCGAGAGTCACATTTTCCCCACCGTTCACGACGATGCCATTGTGATAGGCGGAACCGAATAGCAACAGCGTCCCGGCTTCCCCCCGGATCGTAAGATCCTTTTCGCTGAGGACATTGAGATGCCCTCCATTCGCCGGCGTGCCGGGAAGCGGGTCTAACAGGTAGCTTCCACCCGGCACCAATAGTGTCTTGGGACCTTCCACTTTCTTAAGCTCGAAGAGGGCTTGGTTAAAAGCAGCCGCATCATCATGCACGCCATCCCCCAAGGCACCAAAATCGCGAACGTTCAGCACCGTGGACGACAAGTTCGATGCAAAGGAGGCGACGCCCGTGTATAGGCACGCAGCGAGGAGCAGAGTTTTTTTCAGATGAGACATAGAAAGGTTCAATAGCTGGTAGAGTTCGGAACTCGCAGAACAAATCATTCAACCGATAGTTGCAGACTATCGAACAGGACCGTTCCATTGCCCCGAATCAGAATCTTTGAGAATTCGGTAATATCACTGTCCTGTGCCGTCGTAACAACTTGGCCATCTACGCTCAGTGTCAATGTGCCGGTTTTCTGACTCCATGTTAATTCAAATTGCGCCATCGGCAGTTGGGTAGAGATATGCCCGGAATTGGTGTATTCGGTGAGTCTTTCACCATGCGTGCGCCAGGCATTTTTAGCGGACCAATCGACATTCTTGAATTTCTCAATCGCAACCACTCCCTTGTTTTTACCTTCCGTCCCTGGAGGGCCGGAGCGCCAAACGGCAACATAACCATTCTTACCTTCCGGATCAAACAGGCCGAGCCAGGCATCTCTGGCCGCATTCGTGTGCAACATCTTAAAGCTCAGCTTCCAATCGCTTCGGATAGAAACCGGAATCGTATTCGACACAATTGCGTTCCCCAGCTTCGCATAGGGCGCAGACTCAACGCCGGCATCCGTGCCGACATTCACAGGCTTACCTCCCTGAGTCGCTACGGTTTCCCACGCAGCTGCGATCTGCTCGCCATAGAAATAATTAAAATCTTCCTGGAAGACCTTGCGCTCAGCTCCCTGCGTCACTCCAAGACTTAGCAGGCACAGCAGCACACATGTTTGAGTTCTTTTACGATGTAACATATTGCATTTATTTTAATAAAATACGAAATTCCAATCAGGCACGGAACTAGAGCCTCAGACAAAGCCCCACAACCAATCCTCGAATCAGTGGCTAGTTAAAGTCCGGTTCGCCGCGAATCACGTGACTGGGTGGCCCGATCAAACGGACTTCTCCATCAGCATAGGCAAAATGGCCACCGGAATTGCCATCAAAGGTTGTCATCTTATTTCCAGTCCACAAGCGATCCGCACGGTGGTCCCAAAGGATCGGAACATTCAAGTCCGAGTACATCGTCTCGGGCGTCACGACAGCGGCCCCGATCTTCCATTCCGTGTAGATCTTCCAACCTGAAGAGAAGCTCGTGTTCTTGCCCGAGCCTGTAACAAACATGTTCCCGCCTCCCAGTCCGCCACCGTCCCGGAGTCTGCGATTTGTCGGGTTATTGAAGATTTCGTAATCCCGTATGTAGCCTTCCTGGAAAATCACCCGCTGGCGCCACGTCTCCTTGTCCGAACCGGAAGAGTTGTACTGCGGTAGCAAGACGCCATTGTGGTCGTTTGCATACAGACCCATCGCTGCAACAATCTGGCGCATATTCGAGATGGTTTTGACCGATTCGCTCTTCAATCGCAGCTTCGGCATCTGTGCAATCAACAAGGCCGATAAGACTGCGATCACGGCAATGCACATTAGCAGCTCAATCAACGTAAATGCCTTCTGCTTGGCAGGTAATGACTCACACGGGATGGAAAAAGATAGGTTCATGGCAACAGGAGTAAGAAACAGAACGATCTCTACAGTATGCAAGCGACATGCAGCAAAGCAAGCATGAATGTAATGCGTTACATTCAGACCAGTCATCGATGTGGACTTTCCTCTGGATAAGTAGAGTGATGGATCTGGAGATTCAACGTTCAGAGCGCAGCTCCAATAGAATGACGACAATGCAACTCTCTCCCTCCAACAGACTCCTCCTCATCACAGCTGACGACATGAACTGGGACGCAGTGGCGTGCTTACGGCTGACCGGTGCCCGGAACAACTCCGAACATAGACACGCTGGACGAAGCAGACATTGTTATAGATACGGTAACAGCAGACAGGGTCGATGCCCCGAAGGCGCGGCATCGACCAATCAGAGCAATTGCCCGAATGGAATCGATCATTCGTGGAGTGGCTTTCATCGCAGTTTCCTTTGTCTTTCGATGCATGATATTGGGGTTAAGATGAACTGGATTAGAGTACTTTTGCCTCATGTATGCATTGCCGAGGCCTCCTCGCTTCGGATACGCCGCCACCGAAACTACATTTAAAGCCTAATTATTTGACCATTTTTCGCCGATTCCTGAATATCCAGCTCCAATACGAGCAATTTAGGTATATTCATCAGCCCCTGCGCTTCTATGGCCAAAGCCTCTGAGACATTCCCCAATAAACGCCCCTGTATCTTGCTGGCGCTAGGCTGGTACTCTAGCGCCATCCATCGTGGGATTGCGCGCTATGCACGGAAGGCGAACTGGATTCTCGACGCCGGCATGGCACGGAATGGGCGTATTCCTAGCTCCCGACAATTTGACGGCGTGATCTCACTGTTGAGCGATGACCTCCCTCTCCTGGAATTTGTCCGCAGCTGCAGGAAGCCCGTCGTCAATATCGGGGACGTGCAGGTACCGGGTATCCATACCGTACATTGCGATGACGAAGCCATCGGGCAAATGGCGGCCAAGCATTTCATCAGCCGGGGCTTTCGGCATGCCGCCTTTTTTCTAGGTTCGGAGAGTGCCTCGTCCAACAAGCGCATGCGCGCCTTCGAGAAAGCCATGACGCATTCAGGAGCTTCGTTTCACAAAATCGATGCTAGCTTGCTCAGGTCGTCAAAGTTGGACCCTTCGATCGATGAGCATGAGCTCACGAGCCGGCTCGGCGACACCCTCATGCAGCTCCCCCGCCCTTTGTCGGTTTTCTCCGAATATGACGAAGTCGCTATCGAGGTCTTGTACGCCTGCCACAAGATGGGCATCCCCGTGCCGGAACAAGTCGCTGTCCTGGGCGTGGACAATGATCCCCTCTTCTGTGACTTCGCGCCGGTCCCCTTATCCAGCATCGACAACAACCAGGAAGCCGAAGGCTATCATGCCGCCGCCCTGCTCGACCAGTTCCTGCAAGGCAAAAAAAATGTGGCAGGAAAAACCTCCATTGCACCGCTGGGCGTGGCCACACGCCTCAGTACCGATATCCTCGCGGTCGACAATCCCCACGTCGCCACCGCCCTCCACCACATCTGGCAGAACTTTACCAAGCCCATCAATGCGAAGACGGTCGCCGCCACCGTCCCGATTACCTATCGCCGCCTGCACGATGCCTTCCAGGAGTCCCTGGGACGCACCATCGCCGAGGAAATTACCCTCAAGCGGCTGGAGAAAGCCCAGCAGCTCTTGCTCGACACACAGCTCCGGGCCCACGAAATCGCCGAACGCAGCGGCTTCTCCAGTGAGGACCGTATGGGACGCGTCTTCCGGCGCATCCTCAACCAGAGCCCGCTCGAATTCAGAAAGACCGAAAGTATCCGGCAGAATACTTGAAGTCCCCGTCCCGTATAGGCTGACGCCTTGTTCCGACGACCAAAAACCAGCTCGAATTCAAGAAGATCAGGGGCGCAATTCTCAGTTGACGAATGACCCGCCAATCACAATGTACTGCCCTTTCGTTCTTTGTGAGCCCGGAGCCATTCATGCATCCGGATTGTCAGCGGCAGTCAGCCCCAACTGCACACACCTCATAAAGCATTCAATTTGAATGGTTTAGCCGAAATAGCTCAGCTGGTAGAGCAACTCATTCGTAATGAGTAGGTCGTCGGTTCGAATCCGATTTTCGGCTCCATTCATAATCAACGAGTTAGGGATACAAAGTCACAAAACGAAATAGAGCATGTACCGCTAAAGTGCAGCGTTTTCACTCGTTTCGCATTTCGATGCCAGAGCACTACGAGTTAAGGTAGGCACTTGCTTAGACGCCACGACTTACCTTTGTTCACCAATCGAACTTGACCGAAAGCCGAATTGAATACAATTTGTATTCATGCGAATGGTTAAGGTTTTGACGCTGGACGACTATGCGAAGGCACACGCCAGAGCATCAAGTTCACTAAAAATCTGGCAAGCCATCGTCCAATCAGCCTCATGGAGCTGCTTCAACGATGTTCGGGCAACCTTCGGTAGCGCTGATATGGTCCGACTGCCGAATGGACGCTCAATCGTCGTTTTCAATATAGCCGGCAACGAGTATCGATTAATAACCGCCATTCACTTTACACCCCAAAATCCCAGACGGGGGCGCGTCTATATTCGTGAATTTCTAACGCACGCCGAATACGACAAGAACGACTGGAAAGAAAGGCACTGAGATGAGCACACAAACACTACAACCAGACAAGCTACCAACTACTTACGAGGGCCTGTTTCGCATTCACACCTTAAAGCCGATACATGACTCAGTGGGCTATGAGAACGCCTGCGAGATACTAGATGCCCTCAGCGGACTGGAACTAAATAAAGAGCAATCGGAATACCTTGAGGTACTCAGCATCTTGGTAGAAGCTTACGAGAAAGATTGCGGCGAAATGGCAAAGGTAAGCGGCGTCGATGCTTTGCGCTACCTGTGCGAGGAAAATAACCTCAGCGGCAGCAAACTCGCTGAGATGCTTGGAGTTTCCCGAGCACTCGGTGTCAAGCTGCTTGCAGGAGAACGCAACTTGACAATCGCGCATATTGGCAAACTTGCAGAGCGTTTCAAGGTGTCACCTGAGCTGTTTATCAAATAAACTCCTATGCTCGACTTTTCGTTCAATCATCTTTGTTCGAAATACAGCCCTAGCATCCATTCTGAGGATCGCTCACGAAGCCGCCAGTTGGCGCAGATTCATGATATCCCGGACCGGCGGTGCGCCGAATTGACGACTGTATTCACGGCTGAACTGGGAGGGGCTTTCATAGCCCACCTCGAAGGCGGCAGTGGCTGCGTCTTTGCGCTCCAGCAGCATGAGACGGCGGGCTTCCTGCAGGCGCAGCTGCTTCTGGTACTGCAGGGGGCTCAGAGCCGTCATCGTCCGGAAATGATGATGGAAGGTCGAGGTGCTCATGCCGACTTCCTGGGCCAGATCATCCACTTTGAGCGGTTGGGTGTAATTGTCCTTGAGCCAGAGTATGGCTTTCGAGACCTGATGGCTTTGCGAACCGGAGCTGGCGATCTGTCGCAGGCGCATGCCCTGATTGCCGATGAGGAGGCGATAGACGATTTCCTTCTGAATAATCGGAGCGAGAATGGGAATGTCTTCTTCGTGTTCAAGTAGCTGCACCAGTCGCACCACCGCGTCGAGCAGCGGTTTGGTGACTTCGCCGGTTTCCATCCCAAGGTTGGGTTGTTGTGCCCGGGGTGCCGGCAGCTCGCTGTCCACCATCATTTGTGCGACTTCCTTGAGGTCGAGTTTCAGCCGCAGCCCGTAATAGGGCTTCTCGGGGCTGGCCTCGCGGACTTGCACGACCGTCGGCAGGTGCAATGACGTGAGCAGATAGTTCCGGGGATCATAGACGAGCTTGTCATCCCCCAAGAGCACGTGCTTGGCCCCTTGCGCCACCATGCAGATGCTCGGCTCGTAGAGACCGGTCGTCGGCTCGGACTCGCACTCCCGTTTAAAGAGCCCCAAGCCCGGAATCGCGGTGCTGTGCCGCTCTCCCTGCTCGGTCAATCGGGCAATGCAGTCGATCAGGGCCTGTGTCCCCGCCTCGATGCCGGTTTCGTTATCCTGTGCGTTCATATCGATAAATAATGCGTTTGGGGTTCATCCGCAAGTCCTTGGGATGATTCGTTCAAAGCTCTGATTTGGCCACATTTCCAGACTATTTTCGGTCGTCCGGACTTTTAGGCAAGAATGCCGGAGTATCGGTCTACCGGCAATGCCACACCTTGGTGTATGCTCTAGCCACCATGAAAAAACGCACCTTAGGAAAGAGTTCTCTCGAAGTGTCCGCCCTCGGCCTCGGCTGCATGGGCATGAGTTTCTCCTATGGCCCGCCCAAGGACGAAGCTGAAATGATTTCGCTCCTGCGGGCTGCAGTGGAGAGAGGTGTCAATTTTTTCGACACGGCCGAAGTCTATGGCCCGTTCACCAACGAAGAGCTGGTCGGCAAGGCGCTCGCCCCCATCCGCGAACAGGTCGTCATCGCGACCAAGTTCGGTTTCAACACATCATTAGATCCTCGGGAAGATAATACAGGAAAACCCCTTCTGAACAGTCACCCGGACAACATCAAAAAGGTCGCGGATGCCTCCTTGAAACGCCTGAACATCGATGTCATCGACCTCTTCTACCAGCACCGGGTGGATACCGAGGTGCCGATCGAGGACGTCGCCGGTGCGGTCAAGGAGCTCATCGAGGCGGGCAAGGTCAAACACTTCGGCCTTTCCGAAGCCAGTCCCGCGACGATCCGCCGCGCGCATGCCGTCCAGCCGGTCGCCGCCCTGCAAAGCGAATACTCGATCTGGTGGCGGAAGCCGGAGGCGGAAATCATTCCAACGCTGGAAGAGCTCGGCATCGGCCTCGTGCCCTACAGTCCATTAGGCAAGGGCTTCCTCACCGGTAAGATGGAGACAACCACAACCTTTGCCAGCGACGACTTCCGCAGCAAGTTGCCACGCTTCCAGACCGAAGCGATGGAAGCGAATCAGGCGATGGTCAACCTGCTCAAAACCATTGCCAGCGAGAAAGGGGCCACACCGGCCCAGGTCGCCCTCGCTTGGCTGCTCGCTCAAAAGCCCTGGATCGTTCCGATTCCCGGGACCACGAAGTTGCACCGCCTCGAAGAAAACATCGCGGCGGTCGACCTCGAACTGAGCACTCACGACCTGATCAAAATCGATACAGCCGCCGCCCGGATCGAGTTGGTCGGTAACCGCTATCCGGAAGCACTCGATGCGCTGACCGGGCGTTAATCCATCCCTCTCAGTTAACCACAAGTCCACCCACTACAGTATCTATGAAATCAATCGCCAGACTACTACTCGCCCTCGCGGCGCTCGCTGCCACACATCAAATCATGGCCGCCGGCAATCCGGTACCTGCCAAGGGCTATGCACTGTTTTCCAGTGACGGATCCTTCCAACCCTACGAATTCAAGCGCCATGCAGTCGGCGAACATGATGTACTGATCGAGACGCTCTATGCGGGTATCTGCCACAGTGATATCCACCATGTCCATGAAGACTGGGGGCCGTCTCACTACCCACTGGTCCCGGGGCATGAAATCGTCGGACGCATTACCCAGGTCGGCGAAGGCGTGACCAAGTTCAAGGTCGGCGACTATGCCGGTGTTGGCTGCATGGTGAATTCCTGCGGTGAATGCGACTACTGCAAAAAGGGACTGGAGCAATTCTGCGAGAAAGGCGCGGTGTTTACCTATGGCTCCCCGGACAAATACCATGGCAACGTGATCACCCAGGGGGGCTATTCCAATAACATCGTTCTCTCCGAGGACTTCGCCATCAAGGTGCCGGCCGATGCGCCCATTGAAAAGGTCGCACCTCTGTTCTGCGCAGGCATCACGACCTACTCGCCCCTGAAGGCAACCAAAGTCACCAAGGGCGACAAGGTCGCGGTCGCCGGGTTCGGTGGTCTCGGTCATATGGCCGTGCAGTACGCGATCGAGATGGGGGCAGAAGTCACTGTCTTCGACATTACCGAAGTCAAGCGTCAGGACGCACTGGAAATGGGCGCTGTAAAATACGTCAATGTGCGCACCCCGGAGGAACTCAAGGGCCTCAAGGACAGCTTCCGTGTCATCATCAGCACGATCCCCGCGAACTATGATCCGGGGATGTATGTGAACATGCTTCAAATGGGCGGTGAGCTAGTCATCGTCGGCATTCCGGCCAATGACGAACGTCCGTCCATCGACATCGGCTCGCTCGTGTTCATGTCTCAACGCAAGGTTTCCGGCTCCCTGATCGGCGGCATTCCTGAAACCCAGGAGATGCTCGATTACTCGGTCGCACAAAACATTTACCCGGAAGTGGAGGTGATTCCGGTCGATCAGATCGACGAAGCCTACCGCAAGGTCTTAGACGGCGAAGTAAAGTTCCGCTACGTCATCGACATGCGCACGATGGATTAAGGCTCAAACTGTAATAATTAATTTCAACAAGTATTAAAACTATGAATACGATCGGATATGCCGCACAAAGTGAAGGCGCGCCGCTGGCCCCCTTTCATTTCGAACACCGCGACCTCAGAGCCAATGATGTTGCGATTGAAATTCTCTACTGTGGCGTCTGCCACTCCGACCTGCACACGGTGCGAGGTGACTGGGGGCCGCAAAGCTATCCCCTGATCCCCGGACACGAGATTATCGGACGCGTGCTAGAGGTCGGTCCGGACGTTAAAAAATACAAGGCGGGCGATCATGTTGCTGTCGGCTGTATGGTGGACAGCTGTCAGGAGTGTGACCAATGCCAGCACGGTGAAGAGCAATTCTGCCGCGAGGGCATGACGCCGACCTACGGCGCGCCGGACCGTATCAACGGCCGGATTACCCAAGGTGGTTACTCAAAACACATCGTGGTCCGAGAAGAGTTCGTCTTGCGTGTACCGGACGGGCTCGACCTTTCCAAGGCAGCGCCGATCCTTTGTGCGGGTATTACGACTTACTCGCCGCTTCGCACCTGGGGTATCAAAGAAGGCAGTCGCGTGGGTGTGATTGGCCTGGGCGGACTCGGCCACATGGCAGTCAAGCTGGCGTCCGCCATGGGCGCGCATGTGACTGTGATGAGCCGCACGGCTGACAAGAAGAAGGACGTCGAGGACCTCGGCGCGGATGCGCTACTGATTTCGAGCGACGAAGACGCAATGCAGCAGGCAACCAATTCCTTCGACCTCATCATTGATACGGTCCCGGTAAAGCATGATCTCAATGTTTACATGCCGCTCTTGGACATCGACGGCTCACTCGTGCTGGTCGGCCAAATCGGACCGCTTGCGGAACCCAACACGGCTCCCTTAGTCATGGGCCGCCGTCGTATCGCCGGCTCCCTCATCGGTGGTATTGCCGAAACACAGGAGCTGCTCGATTTCTGTGCGGAGAAGAACGTCTATCCGGACTGTGAAATGATCCGGATGGACCAGATCAACGAAGCCTTCGAGCGCATGGAGCGTTCGGACGTCCGTTACCGTTTCGTGATCGATATGGCCACACTCGAAGCCTGAACGTCCCTCAAAAGGTAGGGCGCGTTATCCTTAACGCGCCGAAGTGCGGTGGAGCGATTCGATAAGGATTCGAAATCTACCCGTGTTGATATGGCTCGATATTTTAGCCCTCAAAAGAACTCAAGAAAGGAAAAATGACCATGCTCAATTCAATCTCAAATCTAAAGCAGTCGATCCTGATCAGCCTGATCGGAGTTCTGGCACATGTTGAAAGCTTTGCTGCCGATGGCGCGGCCTTGCCGGAACGACAGCAACGAATCGTCCCGATCGCGGCGCATACAGCGAGCGGCAACCTTGCCGGGCTGGATATCGCGCTGCGCAAAGGTCTCGACGCGGGTCTGACTGTTGTGGAAATCCGCGAAGTCCTCGAGCAAATGTATGCCTACGCGGGCTTCCCTCGCAGCCTCAACGGCATCGGAACCTTGATGAAGGTGCTGGAGGACCGGAAGGTCCATGGTATCACCGACGCGCAGGGCGAAGAGCCCAAGCCCTTCCCTCTTGAAGAATCCAGTCTGGAACTGGGCACCGCGAATCAGACCCAGTTGCTGGGTGCACCTTCCTCCGGGGCCTTCATCGAGTTCTCGCCCGCAATCGATTACTATTTGAAAGCCCACCTCTTCGGCGACATATTCAGCCGCGCGACGCTGAACTTCAAGGATCGTGAAGTCGCGACCGTGGCCGCACTGGCCGCAATGGAAGGTGTGGTCCCGCAACTGAAGGCGCACTTCAATATCGCGATGAATGTCGGGCTGACTGAAGCTGACTTCATTCACTTGATTGCCGTGCTGGAGACAGAAGTCAGCAGCGAGGCTGCCGATACTGCACGTGAGGCCCTGGCCGACGTGCTGGCGCAGAAATATTCCGCCAAGGGAATCCGCGTCATCCCGGGCGATGCCAAAGCCGCGGTCGACGGACCGGCCGAGTATTTCACCGGCAAGGTGAAGGTCGACGATCCATTCGGTAAGAATCCGCCGTCCCTCGTTGCCGGAGCCACCGTTCACTTCGATGCCGGTGCCCGCACCGCCTGGCATGCGCACACGATGGGGCAGACCCTCGTCGTGACCGAGGGCACCGGCCTGGTGCAACAATGGGGCGAAGCCGCGCAGGTAATGAAGTCCGGCACGACCGTCTGGATTCCGCCACACACAAAGCACTGGCACGGAGCGACGGCGGACAGCAAGATGACACACGTCGCGATTCTTGAAGATCCGGATGGCCACGCCACCGAATGGATGGAACTGGTCAGCGACGAACAGTATGAGGCGGCCTGGCGTACTGGCTTACGCTAATCCACGAGCGTAAGCCCAGATACACCAGGCCTCCATCACCTCAATATCACTTACTGTCCGTAGTAGGCGTCCTTGCCGTGCTTACGAAGGAAATGCTTGTCGAGCAGGGAGCGGGAAATGCCGTGGCAATTCGGCGCAATCGCGAAGGTCTTGATCGCCATGTCGGCCACGATCTCCAAGGCATGCGCGTACTCCACGGCCTTGGCACCGGATACGTTCCAGGCGAAGGGGCCATGCCCGTTGACCAACACGGCAGGGAAGTCCATCGGGTTGAGTCCCTCGAAGCGCTCGACGATCACATTGCCGGTCTCCCACTCGTATTCGCCCTGGATCTCCTCGGGAAACATTTCACGGGTGACCGGAACGGTCCCGTAGAAGTGGTCCGCGTGGGTCGTGCCGAGACAGGGGATCTCGCGTCCGGCCTGGGCAAAGGCCACCGCGCAGCGCGAATGCGTATGCACGACCGAGCGCACCCCCGCCTCACCGAAGGCGAGAAAGAGCCTGCGGTGGGTCGGGGTGTCGGATGAGGGTTTCAAGCTGCCGTCGACAATATTGCCGTCCAGGTCGACGACCACCATGTCTGCGGGACGCAGCGCGGCATAATCCACCCCGCTCGGCTTGATGGCGAAGACGCCGGCCTGCGGATCGTACACACTGACATTTCCGAAGGTCAGGTCGACCAGACCGGTCTTGGGCAGGGCGATATTCGCCTCGCAGCACTCCTCGCGTATGTCCTTGTAGTTCATTTTAATTCCAGTGTCCGGGGTTTGATTGCTTTGCTAGATACCGCGGATGCCGTAGTAGACCTCGCCGGTACGCAGGTCCTGCTTGAAGCGCCGCATCTCGGTCGTACCGTCGATGAAGACGCATTCGACACCGCTCATTTCGGCCAGCAGTTCGATCTGCTCGGCCGTGACATCGAAGCTGAATGCGGTGTGGTGGGCGCCGCCGGCCTGAATCCAGGCCTCCGCCGCCGTGGCGAGGTTCGGCTTGGCGTCCCAGAGCACGCGGGCCACCGGAAGTTTCGGCATGTCCTGCGGGATCGTCACGCTCTCGACCTCGTTGACGAGGAAGCGGAAGCGGTTGCCGAGGTCGACCAGCGACACATTGATTGCCGGACCGGTGGCTGCATTGAAGACGAGACGCACGGGGTCCGCTTTGCCGCCTATACCGAGCGCATGAATTTCGCATCGCGGCTTGGACGCGGCGATCGTCGGGCAAATTTCCAGCATGTGCGAACCGAGGCAGCGGGCACCGGCCGGATCAAAGTGGTAGGTGTAGTCTTCCATGAAGGAAGTCCCCTTCCCTTTACCTTTGCTCATAGCCTTCAAGACGCGGACCAGGACCGCATGCTTCCAGTCCCCTTCCCCGGCAAAACCGTAGCCGTCGGCCATCAGGCGCTGCACCGGGAGGCCCGGCAGTTGTGCCATGCCGTAGAGATCTTCAAAGGTGTCGGAAAACGCACCATAGCCACCCGCCTCGAGGAAGCGGCGCATCCCGATCTCGATGCGTGCGGTCTCGCGCAGGGAATCATGACGTGCCGCGCCCTTGGCCAGCTCGGGCGCCAACTCATAGCTGTCGGCATACTCTTGACAGAGCGAGTCGATCTCTGCGTCGCTGCTCTCGTTGATGACCGCCACCAAGTCGCCGATGCCGTGGGTGTTCACCTGGAAGCCGAAGACCTGCTCGGCTTCGACCTTGTCGCCACAGGTCACGGAAACATAGCGCATGTTGTCACCGAAACGCACCACCTTCAGGTTACGCATTTCGTCCCAGCCCAAGGCAACCGCGGCCCAGCTGGCCAGCGCGGCCCGGACCTCGGGCGCCTCCCAGTGGCCGACCACGACCTTGCGCTGGATACGCATACGGGTCAGGATGTGGCCGTATTCACGTCCACCGTGCGCCGACTGGTTCAAGTTCATGAAGTCCATGTCGATGCTATCCCAGGGAATGTCCCGGTTGAACTGCGTGTGCAGGTGGCAGATCGGCTTGCTCAGCGCGCGAAGGCCGCTGATCCACATCTTGGCCGGCGAGAAGGTGTGCATCCAAGTGATCACACCGATGCAGTCGTCATCCGCACTGGCGGCCACGCAGGTCGAACGGATCTCGTCCGGCGTGGTGACGATCGGCTTGAAGACGACTTCGACCGGAATCGAGACATCCGCATCAAGCGCCTTGGCGATCACTTCCGCGTTGGCGGACACTTGTTTCAATGTTTCCGGGCCGTAGAGGTGCTGGCTTCCGGTGACGAACCAAATTTTCTTCGTATTCATATCTCTGATACTCAATGATTAAGTTTAACTGTTACTGGGGTTTTATTTGCCCGAATGGGCGTAAGACTTGATGCGGAGCAGTTCCTTCATGACCGATCCGAGATCGGCACTCCCGGTCACCCCGCCAAAGGCGTCATGCACTTGACGGTACAAGGCAAAGATCTCGTTATAGACGGCATGCGCTGCGGGATCCGGGGTATAGACGACATCCTTGAGCGAAGTCATGGCCGCCTGGGCGGTGGCAAAATCCGGATAGATGCCCGCAATCACAGCGGCACCGACCGCCGAACCCAGCGCACAAGCCTGGGAGGAACCTGAAACGCGCATTTCACGACCGGTCACATCGGCATAGATCTGCATGAGCATGGCGTTCTTTTCGGCAATGCCGCCGGCGCAGACCACCCGTTCGATCGGAACACCATACTCGACGATACGCTCGATAATCATGCGTGCCCCGAAAGCCGAAGCCTCGATTAGCGCGCGGTAGATTTCAGCCTGTGTGGTATGCAGGGTCTGGCCCAGGATCAGCCCGGTCAGGCGCTGGTCCACCAGCACCGTACGGTTCCCGTTGTTCCAGTCGAGGGCCAGCAGGCCGCTGGCGCCCGGTTTCTGGACGGCCACTTCTTCGGTCAGTTCGCGGTGCAATTGGTCTTCCCCCTTGCAAACGGTCTCGACCCACCACTTGAACAGGTCCCCGACCGCGCTCTGCCCGGCTTCGATGCCGTAGTAGCCCGGAAGGATGGCTCCTTTCACGATGCCGCAGATGCCTGGAATATCGGCGATCTCCTTGTCCAGCGACACAACCCCACAATCACAGGTGGAAGTGCCGATCACCTTGACCAGGGTCCCTTCGTCCACGCCGCAACCGATGGCTCCGTAATGCACGTCAAACTCGCCCACGGCAATCGGGATGCCGGCTTTGAGGCCAAGCGTCGTCGCCCATTCCTCACACAGCGTACCGGCGGTGTGGGACGCATCCACGGCCTCGTCATAGAGACGGTCCCTCAAATCGGCCACCTTGGGATCCATCATGCTAAGGAACTCCTTGTCCGGCAAGCCGTCCCAGTCCTCCGCGTAAAAGGCCTTGTGCCCCGCAGCGCAAACGCCACGCACCACCTGCTTCGGATCCCGCACCCCGGCCAGTTCGGAAGGAATGTAGTCGGCCAGCTCCACCCAACTGTAGGCGGCATCAAAGACATCGGGAGCCACATTCAGGCAGTGCCAGATCTTGCTCCACCACCACTCCGAGGAATAGGTGTTGCCGCATTTCGCAACGTACTGGGGACGGTGTTCCGCAGCCAGCTCCGTGATACGGGCAGCCTCTTCCCAACTGGTGTGGTCCTTCCAGAGCCAGCACTGGGCATTCAGGTTGTCCTTCCACTTCGCATCCAGTCCCAGGGGACGGTTCTGCGCATCCACCGGGATCGGACTCGACCCGGTGGTATCCACTCCAATGCCGACAACCGCATCCGGTGTAAAACCGTCGCAAAGGGCCGCTTCTTTCAAAGCGATCCGGACGGATTCTCTCAATCCGTAAAGGTAATCTGCAGGACTCTGACGGGCCACGTGGGCATCCTTGGAGTCCAAGAGAATACCTTGATGGCCACTGGGGTAGTTGACTACACCGGCAGCCAATTCGACACCGGTTGAGCAATCGACAATCAGGGCACGAACCGAATTGGTTCCATAATCAATTCCAAGGGTATAAGACATGTCCCTTTTATCGAAAAATTTAAGCCCTGTGAAAACTCCACCGCTACTTGACAGTAATGCTGGCGCATGTCATAAAAAGTCATGAAACGGATCACGATGAACGAGATCGCCAAGGCGGCAGGCGTGTCGAAAAACACCGTTTCACTCGCCCTGCGCAATGATCCGCAGCTACCGGAACACACCCGGCAACGCATCCAAAAGCTCGCCGACGAGATGGGCTACCAGCTGAATCCGGTCATCGGTCAGTTGATGGCCCAACTGCGGGCCAGCAACTCTCCCGACACCCCGCAAGCGACACTCGCACTGATAAACGGCAACACAGATCCCGAAGCCTTCAAAAAACACCCGACCATCCCCGCCTATGTCGAGGGCTGCAAGCGCCGGGCACACAAGCGGGGCTACGGTCTGGACTACTTCTGGCTGCATGACCCCGAACTGAACGGCGAACGCTTGAACCGGATCCTGAAGGCAAGAGGCATTCGCGGGATCCTGATTGTAGGGATGATGAACAGCAACCGCCTCCCTTCGCAGTTCAATGCGACCTGGGAGCAATACCCCGCGGTCGTAACCGGCGTCCGGACACGACAGCCAGCCCTATCCTTTGCCAGTACCGACCACCATATCGTGGCGATGCGCGCACTGGAAAGAGCCATTGCCCTGGGTTACCAAAGACCGGCTCTGGTACTGGACCACGTGATCGACGAATTGGTCGAAGGCCGCTTCAGCTCCGGCTACACCATCGCCCAGCGGAACTTACCCCGCAAGAACCACCTCCCCACCTACTCGGAAATCGTCCGGCCCCAAGGAGATCTCACAGGCTTTAGCAAATGGCTGGAAGCGGAAAAGCCCGATGTCATCCTCACCCTCTACAACCGCGTCCGCAGCGACCTGGAGAAGCTCGGCTATGAATGCCCTGAGGATATCGGGCTCATACAGTTGGAATGGCGGAAAGACCAACCCGAATGGGCCGGCATGAACCAGCATAACGACATCGTCGGCGAAGCCGCCGTCGACATGGTCATCAGCATGATTCACAACAATGAGAGAGGCGTACCGGACTTCCCCCGCGCCACCCTGATCAGCGGCACCTGGGTCGACGGGCAAACGGTCCGGCCCCGGAAAGCTTCCGACTGAGACCACTTCGAACGAGTTCGTTCAGCAGCCGTGGAGTCCGGCTCCTCCTATACCTCTTCTCATAATTATTGAGTATATGGTGCAGCTGATTTGCTTCACCTCGCAAGGCGGCCGGTCAGGAATGCACCTAGGTGCTTGACTGTCCGGCTAACGCCGCGGGAGAAGCATATCAGCGCATCCCGCAGGGACAGGGGCGAGCTCTTCGCTGGCGGCGTTGGTCGCCTCCAGCAGGGTCTCGACCCAACTGGAGGCACCCGCCTTGCCAGCAATGAGTTCGCCCTCTGCCATATGCGCAAGAATTATGAGAAGAGGTATTAGATACGCCGGGACAGGCTTCGTCACTTCGCTGCGCTTCAGACGAAGCAAACCAGTAGCTTCCAGCTGGCTTGCCCGGGCGTAGTTCATTCAGCTGCCGTGGAGTCCGGCTCCTCTCCGATACGCCGGGACAGGCTTCGTTGCTTCGCTGCGCTTCAGACGAAGCCTGGTGGGCCCGGTGGGGTTGGTGCCTGCGGCATCTCTTCGAGACCATTGCTTCGCAATGCCCCATCTCCGCTGCGCTACGTCAAACCCACTGCGCGGGTTCTCACCCCTGCCTCGCTGCGCTCGGGGCATGCCATTCCTCCGGAATGGTGGGCCCGGTGGGGTTCGAACCCACGACCAAGGGATTATGAGTCCCCTGCTCTAACCGCTGAGCTACAGGCCCTAAATTGTTAAGGATAAAGGAGTTAAACCAGACTCGACCCGCCCAAAATTTTGAGCTTGTAACCCAGCATTGTAACCCAGAATTTCAGAGCATGTCTGATTCAACTGCTGCCACAGAAGAAAAGAACACGCCTGAGTATGTTCGGGTTGCTGAGTGTCTGTATCGGAATACGTCATCGGGTCGTTATTACGCTTTGGTGAAGCGAAACGGGAGACAAATTCGAAAAAGCCTTAAGACTCAAGACAGAAAACTCGCAGAACGCTGCTTAAAGGAATTCCTAGCCAGTATTGGGCGCATTGATCCGAGCGGCGAATCCCGCCAAATCCGCTTCGAGGAGCTCGGCCCACAATGGCTGCAAGTTCACAACGCCAGCCTCAAGCCTTCGTCTGCTGACCGCAATGAACGCTGTTACAAACAACTTCTCCCCTATTTCAAAGGTTCCCGAATTTCCGACATTCGGCGGACCGACTGCCAATCATGGGAAGTCAAGCGGGGAAAGAAGCTCAACAGCTCGACTTTCAACAAGGAAATGGAAGTCCTAAGGGGCATCTTCGATTACGCCATTGAGCGTGGCATTACTCTGGAGAATCCGGCCAGCATCCTCAAGCGGCGCAAGATCCAGTCAAAGGCGATTCTAATTCCCACGCATGACGAATTTGAAAAGCTAGTCTCTGGCATCAGCAAACTCGACGAGCGTGCCAAAGAAGCAGCCCACCTAGTCCAATTACTTGCCTTCTCCGGAATGCGACTCGGGGAAGCCATCAATATCACTTGGGACGAGGTCGATTTCGACAAAGACCGCTTCACTGTTTCCGGCGGCGAAGTCGGAACAAAGAATCACGAAACGCGCATTGTCCCACTCTTCCCCAGGCTAAAGGAATTCCTACTCAAGCTAAAGTCGGCCAACGCAGAAGAAGAGCGTCCCCGTATCATCGGAATTGAAAGCGCGAAGAAGGCTCTCATATCCGCTTGCAAAGGACAAAACCTCCCCCATTTTACCCACCATTGCCTTAGACATTACTTCGTTAGCAATGCCATCGAAAAAGGAATCGACTTCAAAACCATCGCCGCATGGGTCGGACACAAAGACGGCGGCCTTCTCGTCGCCAAGACCTATGGTCACTTACGCGACAGCCACTCCTTTGAAATGGCGAAACTAATGACATGAGACGCTACAAGAAGAAACCTGAAGATCAGGAGAAGTTCATAAAGTGCTACGCCGAATCTATACTGCGACTCCAAGCAGAGTGGTATTTAGTCAGAGACAACTGCTTACCCGCCAGCCTGGCAGATCACGTACTATACAAAGACTTCAAACGTCCCACCGGGTGGAGGCTCAAGATATGGAAGATACTCCTTAAGACTGCCTTCAGAGAAATTGCTGAATTTTCGCCCGAGCAGAACATCAATACTATAGGCGTCCTGTCGGGCATCAGGACAACAAACAACCAAATGCTCGAGAGCCTAGAGTCCGATGACCATGAAATATGGGATAAAATCAACAAGTACTTACCAGAATACGACTACGAGTCAGATCTAGCGCAATACGAAGGCCTAACAGAAAAGCTAGACCTCGAGCGCATGAAAGAACTTGTCATAAGGGAAGAGCCACAGGGTTTAGGTGAACTCTTCAAGGGCTATGGCACAGGCCTCACTATGGTAGGTACTATAGACAAAGACGGGAGCGCAAAAGCCACCAAGCCAACAACCGAGACAGATGTTTATTTGTTTATGCTGATCTTTGGGGATTTTATCAAAGAACTACCATCAGTTGAAGTTGTTTACGATTTCATGAAGCAGATCATGGAGAACGACATGCCCCAGGGGCTCGATACCTTTAAAAGAAACTGCAACAGAATCGGTTTCGTAGGTGCTTCATACAAAAGAACTAAGCGCAGAATCAATAGACAATCCATCGACACCTGACCAGTGACCCAATGAGTCATCCCTGATATTCTGGTGGCGTTATGAAGCCACTAGAAACACCCAAGCTCCGCCTCGCCTACTCACGCGTAGTGAAGTGGACCCGAACCTTGGACAGGTTGCAGTGATTGTTTAGATGTAGTCCAGTGGAGCTTCGGATGGAAGTCCAGACTGGAAGGTTGTTGGATGTTGTTATTGGTGGTGGGCAGCTGCCTTCGC